>NZ_JBITHE010000008.1:112364-367096 GCF_044457665.1 Streptomyces sp. NPDC050535 | reverse complement strand
ACTTGGCGTTGATTTTTGGCACGCTGTTGAGTTCTCAAGGAACGGACGCTTCCTTTGTACTCACCCGAGAGACTCTCTCAGGCTTTCCTCCGGGCATTTTCCCTTCGGTCTTGCGTTTCCGACTCTATCAGACCGTTTCCGACCCGATTTCCTCGGCGCCTTTCCAGGATTCCGCTTTCGCGTTTCCCTTTCCGGCGGTTCCGACTTTATCAGAAGTTCTGAGTCGGGATTTCCGCCCCTTCGGGGACTGGCTCCGGAGCGCGAGGCGTTCCGGGTTCCCGTTCAGGCGGAGCCGTAAACGTACTGGAGCGGGGTGCCTCGATGCAAATCGAGGCACCCCGCTCCAGGTTGGCGCGTGTGAGGGTCAGACCTCGACGACGACCGGGAGGATCATCGGGCGTCGGCGGTAGTTGTCCGAGACCCACTTGCCCAGCGTGCGGCGGATGAGCTGCTGCATCTGGTGGGGCTCGACGACGCCGTCCTGAGCCGACTTCTCCAGCACTTCCCTGACCTTCGGGATCACGTCGGTGAAGGCCGAGTCGTCGATACCGGAGCCACGGGCCTGCACGTGCGGACCACCGGTGATCTTGCCGGTGCTGGCGTCCATCACCACGAAGACCGAGATGATGCCCTCGTCGCCGAGGATGCGCCGGTCCTTGAGCGCGGGCTCGCCCACATCACCGACCGAGAGGCCGTCGACGTACACGTATCCCGCCTGGACCTTGCCGGAGATCCTGGCCTTGCCACCGATGAGGTCGACGACGACGCCGTCCTCGGCGATCACGATGCGGTCGTGCGGGACACCGGTGAGGGCGCCCAGCTCGGCGTTGGCCCGGAGATGGCGCCATTCGCCGTGAACCGGCATCAGGTTCTTCGGCTTGCAGATGTTGTAGAAGTACACGAGCTCGCCCGCCGACGCGTGGCCGGAGACGTGCACCTTGGCGTTGCCCTTGTGGACGACGTTCGCGCCCCAGCGGGTCAGGCCGTTGATGACGCGGTAGACCGCGTTCTCGTTGCCCGGGATGAGCGACGAGGCGAGGATCACCGTGTCGCCCTGGACGATGCGGATCTGGTGGTCGCGGTTGGCCATGCGGGACAGTGCGGCCATCGGCTCGCCCTGGGATCCCGTGCAGACCAGCACGATCTCGCTGTCGGGCAGGTCGTCGAGCGTCTTGACGTCGACCACCAGGCCCGGCGGGACCTTCAGGTAGCCCAGGTCCCTCGCGATGCCCATGTTGCGGACCATCGAGCGGCCGACGAAGGCGACCCTGCGGCCGTTCTCGTGGGCCGCGTCCAGTACCTGCTGGATGCGGTGCACGTGGCTGGCGAAGCTCGCCACGATGATCCGCTTGCGGGCGCCGGCGAAGACCTGGCGCAGCACGTTCGAGATGTCGCGCTCGGGCGGGACGAAGCCCGGGACCTCGGCGTTCGTCGAGTCCGAGAGGAGAAGGTCGATGCCTTCCTCGCTCAGCCGTGCGAAGGCGTGCAGGTCCGTGAGGCGGCCGTCCAGCGGGAGCTGGTCCATCTTGAAGTCGCCGGTGTGGACCACCATGCCCGCGGGGGTGCGGATGGCGACCGCGAGCGCGTCCGGGATGGAGTGGTTGACCGCCACGAACTCGCAGTCGAAGGGGCCGATGCGCTCGCGGTGGCCCTCGGCCACCTCCAGCGTGTACGGCCGGATGCGGTGCTCCTGGAGCTTCGCCTCGATGAGCGCGAGGGTCAGCTTGGAGCCGATGAGTGGGATGTCCGGCTTCTCACGGAGGAGAAAGGGGACACCGCCGATGTGGTCCTCGTGACCATGGGTGAGGACGATGCCCTCGATGTCGTCGAGGCGGTCTCTGATGGACGTGAAGTCCGGCAGGATCAGGTCGATTCCGGGCTGCTCCTCCTCAGGGAAGAGCACTCCGCAGTCGACGATCAGCAGACGACCGCCGTATTCGAAGACCGTCATGTTCCGGCCGATTTCGCCGAGGCCGCCGAGCGGGGTGACCCGCAGGCCGCCATTCGGGAGCTTCGGCGGGGCGCTGAGTTCAGGATGCGGATGACTCAAAAGACTCTCCTCACCACACGCGCCACGTACCTCGCAAGGCACGTGGCGCGCGTGACGTTCGTGCAGTAGCAGTTGTCGTGTGGTGTGCAGGCCCGGTGGCCTGCGTGGTCGTACGTATTCAGTTGTGAAGTCTGTATTTAGAGCTGTACCCCGCCGGCAGCAAGATCGATCTTGAGCTGGGCGGTCTCCTCCGGGGACAGTTCGACCATCGGGGCGCGCAGCGGCCCGGCGGGCAGGCCTTGGAGGGCGAGCGCGGCCTTGGTCGTCATGACGCCCTGGGTGCGGAACATGCCGGTGAAGACGGGGAGCAGCTTCTGGTGGATCTCGGTGGCCTTCTGTACGTCGCCCGAGACATAAGCGTCCACCAGGGTTCGCAGCTCCGGGGTGACGACGTGGCCGACGACCGAGACGAAGCCGACGGCGCCAACGGAGAGCAGCGGCAGGTTCAGCATGTCGTCGCCGGAGTACCAGGCGAGGCCGGAGCGGGCGATGGCCCAGCTGGCTCGGCCCAGGTCTCCCTTGGCGTCCTTGTTGGCGACGATACGCGGGTGCTCCGCGAGGCGCACCAGGGTCTCGGTGCTGATCGGTACGCCGCTGCGGCCGGGAATGTCGTAGAGCATCACCGGCAGTTCGGTGGCGTCGGCGATGGCTGTGAAGTGCCGGTGCAGGCCCTCCTGCGGGGGCTTGTTGTAGTACGGCGTCACGGTCAGCAGGCCGTGCGCGCCGGTCTTCTCGGCGGCTCGGGCGAGTTCGACGCTGTGGCGCGTGTCGTTGGTGCCGACTCCGGCGACGATGTGGGCGCGGTCGCCGACCGCTTCCAATACGGCTCGTACGAGATCCGCTTTCTCCGCGTCGCTGGTGGTCGGAGACTCACCGGTGGTGCCGTTGATGACCAGGCCGTCGTTGCCTGCGTCCACCAGGTGGGTTGCGAGCCGCTGCGCGCCGTCGAGGTCGAGCGCGCCGTCCGCCGTGAGGGGCGTGACCATGGCGGTGAGGACCCTCCCGAAGGGGGTCTGCGGAGTGGAGGTCGGAGCCATGGGGAACACGCTACTCGCTGCTCAACGTGGGGTCTGCCCTCGGGGCGGGCGACAAGTCGTGACAAAGGTGGAGCCCGGCACTGCCTGCTCGGGGGTTCAAGCAGTGCCGGGTCCGTTTCATCAGGCTAGATGAACTTCTCGAAGTGCCGCAATACGGACACTTCGGTCAGGGCACCCGCACATCTGTGCCGCAAGGCATGCCGAAGCGCGCTACGGCGCCACGCGCCCGTTGGCGTTGAAGGCCGCGTACGTGAGCGGCATCAGCTTCGCCCACTCCGCTTCCATCTTCTCCCCGACCATCTCGATCTCGCGCTGTGGGAAGGACGGGACCTTGGCCAGCTCGTGCTGGGTACGCAGGCCGAGGAAGTGCATCAGCGAGCGGGCGTTGCACGTGGCGTACATCGAGGAGAAGAGGCCTACCGGGAGGACCGCTCGGGCGACCTCGCGGGCCACTCCGGCGGCGAGCATTTCCTGATACGCCTCGTACGCCTGACGGTATGAGTCCTCCATGACGCGGCCCGTGAGCTCCTGCTGCGCCGGGGTGCCCTCGACGAAGACGTACTTGCCGGGGCGGCCTTCCTGGATCAGCTTGCGGGACTCGCCCGGGACGTAGAAGACCGGCTGGAGCTCCCTGTACCGGCCCGACTCCTCGTTGTACGACCAGCCGACGCGGTGGCGCATGAACTCGCGGAACACGAAGATCGGGGCGCTGATGAGAAACGTCATCGAGTTGTGCTCGAAGGGGCTGCCGTGCCTGTCCCGCATCAGGTAGTTGAGCAGGCCCTTTGAACGCTCCGGGTCCTTCTTCAGCTCGTCCAGCGACTGCTCACCGACGGTCGAGACTCGGGCGGCGAACAGCACGTCGGAGTCGGACGCGGTGTGCTTGACCAGCTCGACGTGGACATCGCTGCGGAAGCTGGGCTTGAGGTCGTCGGCGGGGGTGTCGGTCACGGTGGAGAGGGTCCTTCCCATCACAGGCTCGGGCGGCGCCCACTCTACGGCCCGGCACTGACAACAGGGCGTTCGGTGTCGTGCCGCGACAATAGTCGGCGAACTTCTGCGAATTCGGTGAAACCGGGCACCTCTTGGGGCGTTCGCTCGTCTGTATTGGTGACAGCAGTTCGTTCGAGTCTCCAGAGGAGAAGCAGTTCCCATGTTCCGTCGGCGCGAGCCCGTTCCCTTCGCCTTCCTCGCCGAAGCCGACCAGTTCCGCAGCAATGTCACTCCCCCGCCCCGTGAGCGTCCGTCCGCCGGTCAGATGGCCGGCCGATGGCTCATAGGACTCACCGTGGTCACCGGCCTCATAGGCGCTCTGATCATCGGAATGCCCGCGTTGTCCCTGGACAAGTCATCCGCGGACCAGACATCCGCGACAACGCGGCAGTCCGAGGCGTCCGACGGCCGCTGACTCGTCCGGACCCCCAAGGGTGGTGAGGGGGGACCCGGGTCGATAGCCTCACCGGGCACAGCCCATGCGTGGATTGAGTGAGGACCAATCGTGCCCCTGCCCTTCCTGACGGCGGATCGCGCTTTTGACGAGGTGGCGGACGACCTCGCGCTGCCGTTCGACGACCGCGACCACTGGCGGCGTCCCTACCGGCCCGGACCGTGGCGGGTGGGCGCGGCCGCGCTGATCCTGCTGCTGGCGTCGTACGTGCTGTTCGCCGGCGTCATCATCGCGGTCACCGGAACCCTGCCCGGCGCCGCGGCCTGCTTCGGCGGTGCCGTGCTCGCCATACTCTGCGCGCTGCGGCTGCTGCGGGTGGGCGTGTGGGTGAGCGCCCAGGGGCTGCGCCGGGTGAGGTTCTTCCGTACGAGTACGACACGGTGGGCGCAGGTCGTCGCGGTGCGCACCGTACAGCAGCCGGTGCGCTGGCTCGGACTGCCGCGCACCGTCCAGGGACAGGCGCTGGTCCTCGCACGCAAGGACCGCGCGCCCAGCGATCTGCCGGCCCTGCTGACCACGCACAACGCCGACTTCCTGGCGCGCATGGAGGCCTTCGACCGGGCGGCCGACGCCATAGAGGTGTGGGCGGACGAGTACCGGCGGCCCTGAGGCCCGGCACCGACGGCAATGCGAGAGGGGCCGGTCCGCGGAGTGCGGACCGGCCCCTTCGTCGTATCTCTCAAGCGTCGACCGGTGGCCTGCCCTCGTGCAGGGCGATCGCGCGCTGCATCGCCTTGCGGGCGCGCGGGGTGTCACGGGCGTCGTGGTACGCGATCGCGAGTCGGAACCAGCTGCGCCAGTCGTCCGGGGCGTCCTCGGTCTCGGCCTTGCGCCTGGCGAAGACCTCGTCGGCCGAGTCGCGGTCGATACGGCCGCCCGCGGTGCGCTTCAACTCGTCGACGGGCAGGCCGCCTTCGGCGTCGAGTTCGGCGGCGAGACGGTTGGCCTTCTGGACGAACTGCGTGTTCTTCCAGAGGAACCAGATACCGATGACCGGCAGGATCAGCACCGCGACACCGAAGGTGACGGTAAGGAGCGTGCCGGCCTGGATGAGCAGTACTCCGCGCCAGCCGACCAGCCCGAAGTAGGCGACCAGGACGGCCGCCGTGATGGCGTATGTGAGCTTCGCGCGCATGGTTACCGGTTCAGATCCAGGAAGTGTTCCAGGCCGAAGGTGAGGCCCGGGGTCGTGACCACGCGGCGGGCGCCGAGCAGGATGCCCGGCATGAAGCTGCTGTGGTGGAGGGAGTCGTGGCGGATGGTGAGGGTCTCGCCCTCGCCGCCGAGCAGCACCTCCTGGTGGGCCAGGAGCCCACGGAGGCGTACTGCGTGCACGGGCACCCCGTCGACGTCGGCTCCGCGGGCGCCGTCCAGCGCGGTGGCGGTGGCGTCGGGCTGCGGGGCGCTGCCCGCGCGCCCCCTGGCCGCGGCGATGAGCTGGGCGGTGCGGGTGGCGGTGCCGCTGGGGGCGTCCACCTTGTTCGGGTGGTGCAGTTCGACGACCTCGACGGACTCGAAGTACGGCGCGGCCGACTCGGCGAACTTCATGGTCAGTACGGCGCCGATGGAGAAGTTGGGCGCGATGAGCACGCCGGTCTCCGGGGAGGCGGACAGCCAGGTCCTGAGCTGCGCCAGGCGTTCGTCGGTCCAGCCCGTCGTGCCGACCACGGCGTGGATGCCGTGCCGTACGCAGAAGTCGAGGTTGTCCATCACCGAGGCAGGCGTGGTCAGCTCGACGGCGACCTGGGCGCCGGTCTCGGTCAGCGTCTCCAGCTTGTCGCCCCGGCCGAGCGCGGCCACCAGCTCCAGGTCCTCGGCGGCCTCGACGGCTCGTACCGCCTCCGCTCCGATACGGCCCTTGGCACCGAGGACCGCCACGCGCAGCTTGCTCATCTTCTTGTTCCTTAGTCGAGGACGGTCGAGGACTTACGCGACCGCTTCGTGCAGACGGGACGCCTGCTTGTCCTTGAGCGGGCCGATGACCGACAGCGAGGGCCGCTGTCCCAGGATGTCGTGGGCGACCGCGCGGACCTCGTCCGGGGTGACCGACGCGATCCGGGCCAGCATGTCGTCGACGGACATCTGCTCGCCCCAGCACAGTTCGCTCTTGCCGATACGGTTCATCAGCGCGCCGGTGTCCTCGAGGCCGAGGACGGTGGAGCCCTGGAGCTGGCCGATGGCGCGGCCGATCTCGTCGTCCGAGAGGCCGTGCTCGGCGACGCGGTCGAGCTCGTCGCGGCAGATCTTGAGCACGTCGTGCACCTGGCTCGGGCGGCAGCCGGCGTACACGCCGAAGAGGCCGCAGTCGGCGAAGCCCGAGGTGTACGAGTACACGCTGTAGGCCAGGCCGCGCTTCTCGCGGACCTCCTGGAAGAGGCGGGAGGACATGCCGCCGCCCAGCGCGGTGTTCAGGACGCCCAGGGCCCAGCGGCGGTCGTCGGTGCGGGCCAGGCCCGGCATGCCGAGGACGACGTGGGCCTGCTCGGTCTTGCGGCCGAGGAGCTCGACGCGGCCCGCGGTGCGGATGGCACGGCGGCCGTCACGCGGGGCGAACGGGGCGGCGTCGGGGACCTTGAGGGCGCCCGCCTTCTCGAAGGCGGCGCGGACCTGGCGTACGACCTTGTTGTGGTCGACGTTGCCCGCGCAGGCCACGACGAGGTGTGTCGGGTCGTAGTGCTTCTTGTAGAAGCGGCGGATGCGGTCGGCCGTGAGGGCGTTGACCGTGTCGACCGTGCCGAGGACCGGGCGGCCGAGGGGGGTGTCGCCGAGCATGGTGTGCGCGAACAGGTCGTGCACGCAGTCGCCCGGGTCGTCCTCGGTCATCGCGATCTCTTCGAGGATCACCCCGCGCTCGGCGTCGACGTCCGCCTGCTCGATCAGCGAGCCGGTGAGCATGTCGCACACGACGTCGATGGCGAGCGGGAGGTCGGTGTCGAGCACGCGTGCGTAGTAGCACGTGTACTCCTTCGCCGTGAACGCGTTCATCTCGCCGCCGACCGCGTCGATGGCGGAGGAGATGTCGAGTGCGGACCTGCGCCGGGTGCCCTTGAAGAGCAGGTGCTCCAGGTAGTGGGTCGCGCCGTTCAGCGTCGGGGTCTCGTCGCGGGAGCCGACGTGCGCCCAGATGCCGAAGGTGGCGGAGCGTACGGAGGGGAGCGTTTCGGTGACGATGCGCAGACCGCCGGGGAGGGTGGTCCTGCGGACCGTACCGATGCCGTTCTCGCCCTTGATGAGGGTTTGGGTACGGGCGACGGCCCGCGCCTCCGAGGAGGTGCGGGCCGTCGCCGTGGAGCTGCTTGACGTCACTGGTCGGTGTCGTCCTTCTTGTCGTCGCCCTCTTCGCCCTCGACAACGGGGATCAGGGAGAGCTTGCCGCGGGAGTCGATCTCGGCGATCTCGACCTGGACCTTGGAGCCTACGGCGAGCACGTCCTCGACGTTCTCCACGCGCTTGCCGCCGGCGAGCTTGCGGATCTGCGAGATGTGCAGCAGACCGTCCTTGCCCGGAAGCAGCGACACGAACGCACCGAAGGTCGTCGTCTTCACGACGGTGCCCAGGTAGCGCTCGCCGACCTCCGGCATGGTCGGGTTGGCGATCGCGTTGATCGTGGCGCGCGCGGCCTCGGCCTGCGAGCCCTGCTGGGCACCGATGTAGATGGTGCCGTCGTCCTCGATCGTGATGTCGGCGCCGGTGTCCTCCTGGATCTGGTTGATCATCTTGCCCTTGGGGCCGATGACCTCACCGATCTTGTCCACGGGGATCTTGACGGTGATGATCCGCGGGGCGTTCGGGGACATCTCGTCCGGCGTGTCGATCGCTTCCATCATCACGTCGAGGATGTGGAGGCGGGCGTCGCGGGCCTGCTTGAGGGCCGCGGCCAGGACGGAGGCCGGGATGCCGTCCAGCTTGGTGTCCAGCTGGAGAGCGGTCACGAACTCCTTGGTGCCGGCGACCTTGAAGTCCATGTCACCGAAGGCGTCCTCCGCACCGAGGATGTCGGTGAGGGCGACGTAGTGCGTCTGGCCGTCGATCTCCTGGGAGATCAGACCCATGGCGATACCGGCGACGGGGGCCTTCAGGGGCACACCGGCGTTCAGCAGCGACATCGTGGAGGCGCAGACCGAGCCCATGGACGTCGAGCCGTTGGAGCTGAGGGCCTCGGACACCTGACGGATCGCGTAGGGGAACTCCTCGCGGGTCGGCAGGACCGGCACGATCGCGCGCTCGGCGAGCGCGCCGTGGCCGATCTCGCGACGCTTCGGGGAGCCGACGCGGCCCGTCTCACCGACGGAGTACGGCGGGAAGTTGTAGTTGTGCATGTAGCGCTTGCGGGTCACCGGGGAGAGGGTGTCCAGCTGCTGCTCCATGCGGAGCATGTTCAGGGTGGTGACGCCCAGGATCTGGGTCTCGCCACGCTCGAACAGCGCCGAACCGTGCACGCGCGGGATGGCCTCGACCTCGGCGGCGAGCGTACGGATGTCCGTGACGCCTCGGCCGTCGATGCGGACCTTGTCCTTGATGACGCGCTCGCGCACCAGGGCCTTGGTCAGCGAGCGGTACGCGGCGGAGATCTCCTTCTCGCGACCCTCGAACTGCGGGAGCAGCTTCTCGGCGGCGATCTCCTTGACGCGGTCCAGCTCGGCCTCGCGGTCCTGCTTGCCGGCGATGGTGAGCGCCTGGGAGAGCTCGCTCTTGACCGCGGCGGTCAGGGCCTCCAGGACGTCGTCCTGGTAGTCGAGGAAGACCGGGAAGTCGCCGGTCGGCTTCGCGGCCTTCGCGGCGAGGTCGGCCTGGGCCTTGCAGAGCACCTTGATGAAGGGCTTCGCGGCGTCCAGACCGGCGGCTACGACCTCCTCGGTCGGCGCCTCGGCACCGCCCGCGACCAGCTGGATGGTCTTCTCGGTGGCCTCGGCCTCGACCATCATGATCGCGACGTCGCCGTCCTCGAGGGCGCGACCCGCGACGACCATGTCGAAGACGGCGTCCTCGAGCTCGGTGTGCGTCGGGAACGCGACCCACTGGCCGTTGATCAGCGCGACGCGGACGCCGCCGATCGGGCCGGAGAAGGGCAGGCCGGCCAGCTGCGTGGACGCGGAGGCGGCGTTGATCGCCACGACGTCGTACAGGTGGTCGGGGTTGAGCGCCATGATCGTCGCGACGACCTGGATCTCGTTGCGCAGGCCCTTCTTGAAGGACGGGCGCAGCGGACGGTCGATCAGACGGCAGGTGAGGATGGCGTCCTCGGAGGGACGGCCCTCGCGGCGGAAGAAGCTGCCGGGGATCTTGCCCGCGGCGTACATCCGCTCCTCGACGTCCACCGTGAGGGGGAAGAAGTCGAGATTTTCCTTGGGCTTCTTGGAGGCGGTGGTGGCCGACAGCACCATGGTGTCGTCGTCCAGGTACGCGACGGCGGATCCGGCGGCCTGCCTGGCCAGCCTGCCCGTCTCGAAGCGGATGGTGCGGGTGCCGAAGGAACCGTTGTCGATAACGGCCTCGGCGTAGTGGGTCTCGTTCTCCACTAGCGTTTTCTCCGATACTTTTCGTCTTTCGTCCCGGTCCTGCCCGTGTGGCAGGGGGACGGCGGCGGAGAAGCGCTCCTTCTGGTGCTGGCCGGTCTTCGATCGAAGCACCCGGGTTCATATTTCCCCGGGGGCCACTACCGAGGACCGGCGGCGGCGAGGTGCGCTTCTCCTCGTTCGTTGTCGTGACGTGCCCCTGCCCGGCGGGCGGGGCTTCATCACGCTTTGTCCTGCGTACTTCTGTCTTACCTGCTGTCGTACCTGCTGTGTCCTGCGTACTGCGTCGTGCTACCACACTACAAAGCGTCGGTGACACTCCGCACCTAGAGCACGTACAGCAAAAGGGAGCGGTCCCCTAGAAGTGGGAACCGCTCCCTCTCACGATGTCTTACTTGGCGCCCGCCGCACCGCGGCGGATGCCCAGGCGGTCGACCAGCGCACGGAAGCGCTGGATGTCCTTCTTGGCCAGGTACTGCAGCAGGCGGCGACGCTGACCGACCAGGATCAGCAGACCACGGCGGGAGTGGTGGTCGTGCTTGTGGGTCTTGAGGTGCTCGGTCAGGTCCGAGATACGGCGCGAGAGCATGGCGACCTGGACCTCGGGGGAGCCGGTGTCGCCCTCCTTCTGGCCGAACTCGGTGATGAGCTGCTTCTTCGTTGCGGCGTCGAGCGGCACGCGTACTCCTCGTAGTCTGTGATGTGCCATCGAGTGCCCCTGGTCCACATCTCAGGGGAGCTTCTGTAACTCGGGAGGCGGGATCCGCCGGGCGCGGCCTCCGGAGCGGTGAGCTCCGGGGGTGCGTACACAAGCGGCCGTTACACAGGGTACCAGCCTGGGCAGACCCGGCTTACCCGCTCCCCGAACCCGCCCGTACGGCGCGGACCAGGCCACTAGGGTGAGCGGACAGGTCTTTCGTATGCGGGGAAGGGGCCGGCGGAAACATGGCCGAGGAAGCGGACAAGGACGTCAAGGCGCGCAAGGAGCGGGAGAAGGACGAGCTCTACGCCCTCGACATCTCGGGCGTCGAATGGCTGAGCGCGCCGGGCACGGAGGAGCACGAGGAGCGGGTGGAGATCGCGTACCTGCCCGAGGGCGCGGTGGCCATGCGGTCGTCTCTCGACCCCGAGACGGTGCTGCGGTACACGGAGGCGGAGTGGCGGGCCTTCGTGCTCGGGGCCCGGGACGGCGAGTTCGATCTTGAGCCGGCGCCGCACAACGGCGGCTTGGCGGGCGAGTAGGGGGCTCGCGGCCGGCCGAGGCGGGGATCACCGCCGAGAGGGCCGGCCGGTAGCCGGGCGAGCGGTCGGGGCGGCGGTGGGCCGCGTCGGCCGCTTCTTCATGTACGGGGAACCGCTGACCGTCAACTGCCCGGCGTGTGGCGCGGCTTGTTCACCACCCCTTCCAAGGACCTTATTCGGCTTGCTGTTCCGCCGCCGGTGCGGACTGGGTACAAGGGGAGGAGCGGGCCGAGACCCACTCGCAACGCGATCGCCTCGATGACACTGTTTGTCCGCTTTGCCGGTCAATAGTGGGCGTGAGTACGGCACTTCTGGGCAGCGTGCGTCGTAGCGGGCAGTGGCGGTGGGGCGGACGGGCCTGCCGTGTTGACAGTCGTGGTGATTAGTCTGGGACCGGGCGCGACGCCAGAGCCCGTGGACGGACCGACCACATCCCGCCCCGGCACGGCGCCGCAACAGGGGGCTCGACCACACCAGGAGGAATTGTGAGCAGCGATCGGGACGGCATCCGCGGGGGCTGGGCCACACCCGGCGATGACCACTCCGACGCGGAGTCCGCCGTCGAGACGACGGGCGAGTTCACCATCGACTACGCGCCGCCGGCCTGGTACACGCAGAACGCGTCGGGGAGTTCGGGGGACCCGGCTTCGGAGCCGAAGCCGGAGTCCGCGCCTGAGCCGAAGCCGGAGTCCGCGCCTGAGCCGGATCCGGAGCCGGAACCCGAGGCGGCTTCGGAGGATGCGGGGATCTCCGGCGATGGGGCCGATGCGGCTGAGGGCTCCGAGGGCTCCGGTTCTTCGGAGGTGCCCGGGGCGGAGGCACCGGCCGACGCGGCATCGGCGGACGCAGACGCGGATGTCGATTCAGAAGGCCTGGCCGCTCCGGAAGGTTCGCCCTGGGGTACGTCTTCCGTACCGCCTCTGGTGAGCCCTGCCGTGGTGCCCGACCCGCCGGTGGAAGGTGCGGTCGAGCCTCCCGCCGAGGCGTCGAACGCGGAGACTCCCGCGGCTCCGCCTGTCGTGGGGCCCGTCGCGGGCAGCCCGGCCGAGCTGCCGAGCCTGCCCCTCCAGCTGCCTCCCACGGCGGCTCCTGCCGCACCCGCCGTTCCACAGGCCATCGCTCCCGCCGCTGCTCCTGTGTCGCCCGTGCCGGTGTCGGACGACGCGGAGGCCGGCGGCGAGGATCTGGAGAGCGGCGCGACGATGCGGATCTCCGCTCGCGCCGTGAAACGTGAGGTCGCGGAGCGGGCGGAGGTACCCACGGGTGCCGCTGTCGGGACTTCTACGGGGGATGCTCCCGACCGCTCCGGCGATTCCGACGGCGACGGCGACAGCGACAGCGACAGCGACAGCGACCTGCACGTCGTACAGGACGAGGCAACCGCTGATGCCGAGTTGGCATCCGCCGACGCGGTGGCTGGTCCCCAGGTTTCCGACGCGTCCGATGAGGGCGGGGTCGTGGAACCTCCGGTCGCGCATGTCGTGACCGGCGTCGACGAGGTCCGTGACGCGGTGCCCCAGAACGCCGAGCCTCAGGATGTGGTCCCGGGCCCCGGGCCTCGTGGGGAAGCTCCGGTACAGGACGCTCCTCCGGCGTGGGCTCCGCCGCCGTTGCCGCAGGGTGGGCTGCCGCCGTTGCCGCCCGCCTATCAGCCCGCGGCGCCCGCTCCCGCGGCGGAGTGGCCCGTGTCCACGCCGCCCGCGGCAGCCGAGGCCGGGCAGGTACAGGAGCCGCCCCGGTCTCAGCCGGCCGCGCCCGCACCGGGCCAGCCGTTCCAGCCACCGGCGCCGGCACCGGCACCGGCACCGGGCCAGCCCTTCCCGACACAGCCGCCCGCGCCGCAGCCCGCGGCGCCTCCGGCGTGGTCCCCCTCCGGGGCACCCGTTTCCGCCGGCCCGGCGCAGGTGCCCGCACCGGTGTCACCGCCCCCCGTGGCCGACGCCCAGCCTCAGGCACCCCAGCCCCAGGCCCAGCCCCAGGGAAGCTACGGCTTCCCACAGCCCAGCGTTCCGGCCCCGAGCCCCACCCCCCAGGGCAGCTACGGCTTCCCGCAGCCCGGCGCCCCCGCACAGGCCCCGGCCCCGGCGGTGCCCAACCAGCACGCCGCCCAGCCAGCACCGGCACCCGCACCCGCTTACGGCTTCCCTCCCCAGGGCGCGCCGGCGGAACCGCAACCGGCATACGGCTTCCCTCAGCAGTCCCCCGCCCCCCAGGCGCCCAACACCCCCGCGCCCCAGCCCAGTTACGGCTTTCCGCAACAGTCCTCCGCGCAACCCGCGGCCCCGGTCCCCCCGGCGCAGGCGGCCCCGCCGTACCCGCAGCAGGGGCAGGCGCAGCCGGGCTACCCGTCCGTACCGCAGCAGTACGAGGCACAGCCCCAGCAGGGTCTGCCCGCGCAGGGCCCCGGCGTTCCGCCCGCCGCGGAGCCGCAGCCCCAGGCCCCCGTCGATCCACGCGCCGGAGCCGGCTGGCCGCAGCCCGTGCGGCACGACCAGCGTCAGCCCATCAATCCCAACGCCGCCCCGCTCGGGTACACCGCGGCGGTGGAGCTCTCCTCCGACCGGCTGCTCAACAACAAGAAGCAGAAGGCCAAGAGCGGTCGCCCCGTCGCCGGCTCGTCGCGGTTCAAGCTCGGCGGCAAGAAGGAGGAGGCGGAGCGGCAGCGGAAGCTGGAGCTGATCCGGACGCCGGTGCTGTCGTGCTACCGGATCGCCGTCATCAGCCTCAAGGGCGGCGTGGGCAAGACGACCACGACCACCGCGCTCGGCTCGACGCTCGCCACCGAGCGGCAGGACAAGATCCTCGCGATCGACGCCAACCCCGACGCGGGTACGCTCGGGCGCCGCGTGCGCCGCGAGACCGGGGCCACCATCCGCGACCTCGTGCAGGCCATCCCGCACCTCAACTCGTACATGGACATCCGGCGGTTCACCTCCCAGGCCTCGTCCGGCCTGGAGATCATCGCCAATGACGTCGACCCGGCGGTGTCGACCACGTTCAACGACGAGGACTACCGGCGCGCGATCGACGTACTGGGCAAGCAGTACCCGATCATCCTGACCGACTCGGGCACGGGTCTGCTCTACAGCGCCATGCGCGGAGTGCTCGACCTCGCCGACCAGCTGATCATCATCTCGACGCCGTCGGTCGACGGTGCGAGCAGTGCCAGTACGACGCTGGACTGGCTGTCGGCGCACGGGTACGCGGATCTCGTCTCGCGGTCCATCACCGTCATCTCCGGGGTCCGCGAGACCGGGAAGATGATCAAGGTGGAGGACATCGTCAGCCACTTCGAGACGCGCTGCCGCGGGGTCATCGTGGTGCCCTTCGACGAGCACCTGTCCGCGGGCGCCGAGGTCGACCTCGACATGATGCGGCCCAAGGTGCGGGAGGCGTACTTCAACCTCTCCGCGATGGTGGCCGAGGACATCGCGCGCCACCAGCAGTCGCACGGGCTCTGGACGTCCGACGGCAACCCGCCGCCGGTGGCCGCGCCCCCGCTGCCGGGTCAGCAGTACCAGCAGCAGCCGGGACAGCAGTACCCCGGTCAGCCTGCCCCAGGACAACCCGCACCGGGGCAGGTCCCGCAGCAGCCGCAGCCCGGACAGCAGCCCTATCCGCCGCAGCCCGGTCAGCCCTACCCCCAGCAACCGGGCCAGGGTCACCCGCAGCAGCCGGGACAGCCGTATCCGCCTCAGCAGGGGCAGCCGTATCCCCAGCCGGGGCAGCCCTTCCAGCCGCCGGCGCCCCCTCAGCAGTAACCCGATCGGCCCCTTTCGGGGGACCGATTCGCGTCAGGGCCCGCACCGTCTCCGTACGGTGCGGGCCCTTCGCGTACCCGCAGGTGTTTCGCGGCGTCAGGCCCTCACCTGGGGGGCTTCAGCGGTCTGAACCAATGAGTGAAAAATGCGCGTCAACTCGTTATTTCCGCAGGCCACATGGGGTTCATGCGCCGTTGACTCGTGGAGACCGGCGCTGGTAGACACACTCACCAGCCCCGCCGGCGTCCCCCGATCAACCGTGGTCCATCCGTTCAACAAGCCATCCCTGTGCGAGCGATGACGCGAGGTCACCGACCCATGAAGACACAGCATCAGCACGGCAGAAGGCACCTGCGGCTCGTCGCCGCCGCGGGCGTCGCGGCGCTCACCCTCACCGCCGTTCTCGCGACCCCGCTCAACCCGGCACCCCAGCCCGCCCAGGCCCGGACTCAGGCCCAGCCGCAGGCCCAGGATCAGGCCCAGGATCAGGCCAAGGCGAGCAAGAAGACCCTCACGGTCGCGGTCGCGCAGAGCGTCGACTCGCTGAGCCCGTTCCTCGCGAGCCGCCTGGTCAGTACGAGCATCCACCGGCTCATGTACGAGTACCTGACCAACTACGACCCGGCGGACAACCACGCCATCCCGGGGCTCGCCACCAAGTGGGAACCCTCGGCCGACAAGCTCACGTGGACCTACACGATCCGCTCCGACTCCAAGTGGTCGGACGGTGAGCAGGCCACCGCCGAGGACGCGGCCTGGACCTTCAACAAGATGATGACCGACGACGGCGCGGCGACGGCCAACGGCAGCTTCGTCGGCAACTTCAGGAAGGTCACCGCTCCGAGCCCCACCGAACTGGTCATCGAACTGAAGAAGCCGCAGGCCACCATGGCCGCGCTCGACGTGCCGATCGTGCCGAAGCACGTCTGGGAGAAGGTCGGGGACTTCTCGAAGTTCAACAACGACAAGGACTTCCCCGTCGTCGGCAACGGACCGTTCGTGCTCACCGACTACAAGGCCGACAGTTACGTACGGCTCAAGGCCAACAAGAGCTTCTGGCGCGGCTCCCCCAAGTTCGACGAGCTGGTCTTCCGGTACTACAAGGACAACGACGCCGCCGTCGCCGCCCTCCAGAAGGGCGAGGTCTCCTTCACCTTCGGCCTGACGCCCGCTCAGGCGGCCACGCTGGAGACCCAGAAGAACATCAAGGTCAACGACGCGCCGGGGCGCCGCTTCTACGCGCTCGCCGTCAACCCGGGAGCGCGGGCCAAGAACGGGCAGGAGTTCGGCGACGGGCACGAGTCGCTGCGTAACGAGGAGGTGCGACAGGCGCTGTTCATGGCCGTCGACCGCAAGGCCCTCCTCGCCAAGGTCTTCCAGGGCCATGCCGTCGAAGGGGCCGGCTATCTCCCGCCACGCTTCTCCGACTACTTCTGGAAGCCGTCCGCGAGCCAGGAACTGTCCTACGACCCGGCCGAGGCGGCCCGGCTCCTCGACGAGGCGGGCTACAAGGAGAACGGCGACGGCAAGCGCGTCGGCAAGAACGGCAAGCCGATCAACTACCGCGTCCTGTGCCACGCCACCGACCCGAACGACAAGGCGGTCGGACAGTACCTGAAGGAGTGGTGGGGCGAGCTCGGCATCGGTGTCACCCTCAACTGCCTGGACAACGTGACCGACCCCTGGCTCGCGGGGACGTACGACATCGCCTTCGACGGCTGGTCCGCCAATCCCGATCCCGACTTCCTCCTGTCGATCCAGACCTGCGGCGCGCTCCCGGCGACCCCCAAGGACACCGGTGCGACGGACAACTTCATCTGCGACAAGAAGTTCGACGATCTGTACGACCAGCAGCTCGCGGAGTACGACACCGCCAAACGGGCGGACCTCGTCAAGCAGATGCAGTCGCGGCTGTACGACACCGGGTACATGAACGTCATGGCGTACCCGAACGCGGTCGAGGCCTACCGCACCGACCAGATCAAGTCGATCGAGACGATGCCGAAGGCCGCGGGCAACATCTACGGCCAGGACGGTTACTGGAGCTGGTGGTCGGCGGTTCCGGCGGCCTCCTCCGGTGAGTCCTCCGACGGTTCGGGGTCGACGGGGGTCATCATCGGCATCGTCGCGGGCGCGGTCGTCCTGCTGGGCGCCGCGGCGTTCTTCGCGATGCGGCGCCGCTCGACCGCCGACGACCGCGAGTAGCCACGGGTCCCCCACCGAGCCGCGAGCAGCCCCCACCGAGTGAGAGTCCATGACCGCTGAAGCAACACCCTCGCCTACCGCGGCGATCGGCGGTCCGGCTGAGGCCGGGCCGTCGGTCCGCGGGCCACGGGCACGCAGCAGGACCGCCTATCCGCGGTACGTGGCGGGCAAGTTGGGCGGCGCGGCCGTCTCCCTGCTCGCCGTCCTCGTCACCAGCTTCTTCCTCTTCCGGCTCATCCCCGGCGACCCCGTGAAGTACATGACAGGTGGCCGTCAGGTGTCGGCGGAGCAACTCGCCAACTACCGTGAGGAGTTCGGGCTCGACCTGCCGATGTGGGAGCAGTTCACGGACTACTGCGCCAAGGCGCTCAGCGGCGACCTCGGCACGTCGTACCAGTTCCGGGCCCCCGTCATCGACAAGATCACCGAGGCGCTCCCGAACACCCTCCTGCTCACCGGCACGTCGTTCGTCCTCTTCACGGCGCTCGGCATCTTCCTCGGCACCCGCTCCGCGTGGCGCAACGGCGGGATCGGCGACCGGCTCAACACCGGTCTGGCGCTGACCCTTTACTCCATCCCGTCGTTCTGGCTCGGGCTGCTGCTCATCATCGTCTTCTCGGTGGGCATGGGCCCGATCCCCGGCCTGTTCCCGACCGGCGGCATGGAGTCGGGGAACGGCGAGACCGGCTTCGCGTACGTCCTCGATGTCACCCACCATCTCGTCCTTCCGGTGGTGACCCTGGTCGCCGTCGAGTACGGGCAGACCCTGCTCGTGACGCGCTCGGCGCTGCTCGACGAGATGGGCAGCGACTATCTGACGACGGCCCGGGCCAAGGGCCTGCGCGACGATCTGGTACGACGCCGGCACGCGGTGCCCAACGCCCTGCTGCCGACCGTGACGCTGATCTTCATCAACCTCGGCCGGACCGTCGCCGGTGTCATCCTCGTCGAGACCGTCTTCTCCTGGCCGGGCCTGGGCGGGCTCTTCTACCAGGCGCTGAGCGTGCCCGATCTCCCCCTGGTGCAGGGGCTGTTCTTCTTCTTCGCGGCGGCGGTGATCGTGATGAACACGCTGGCCGATCTGATCTATCCGCTGCTGGATCCCCGGGTGGGCCGATGACGACCGAATCCACCGCGGCCGAGCAGGCCGCACCGGTGTCCGTGAAGAGCCCACGCGCTCTCGCCCGGCAGCGCCGCCGGGCCTCGGTGGCCCGCTTCTGGAAGCAGTACAGAACCCACCGGGCGGGCGTTCTCGGGCTCGGTGCCCTCGGCCTCTTCGCGCTCATCGCGCTGACGGCGCCGCTGACCGTCGGGTCCGACGTGCAGAGCGTGACGAACGCGCCGGGTGGGCCGATGGAGAGTCCGAGTGCCGAATTCCCGCTGGGGACCGACCAGTTCGGGCGCAATCTGCTCGGCCTGGTGGTGTGGGGCGCCCGGGTGTCGCTGCTCGTCGGCCTGCTCGCCGCGGTGCTGTCCGTGGCGATCGGCGCGGTCATCGGGATCACGGCGGGGCACTTCCGGGGCTGGTTCGCGACCGTCATGATGCGGATCACGGACTGGTTCCTGGTCATGCCGACCCTCGTTCTCGCGATCGCGCTGGCGACCGTGATGTCCCGCTCGCTCGGCACGATCATCCTGGCGATCGGCGTCACGACCTGGCCGACGACGGCACGGCTGGTGCGCGCGCAGACCCTGGCGGTGGAGTCGCGGCCGTACATCGAGCGGGCCAGGGCGCTCGGCGGCGGGCACTGGCACATCATGTCCCGCCATGTGCTGCCCAATGTGATGCCGCTGGTCCTTGCCCAGACGACGCTGATCATCTCCTCGGCGATCCTCGCCGAGGCGACGCTCGCGTTCCTCGGGCTCGGCGATCCGACGGTCGTGTCGTGGGGCGGACTGCTCCAGGACGCACGGGAGGCGGGCGCGGTCAGCGCCGGGAAGTGGTGGTACCTGGTGCCGCCGGGAGTCGCCATCGCGGGCGTGGCGCTGGCGTTCACGCTGTGCGGGCGCGCGGTCGAATCGGTCCTCAACCCCAAGCTGGGGGTAGCACGTTGAGCACGCAGACTGGAACTCGCCTGCTGGAGGTCCGGAACCTCGAGGTGACCTACACGGGCGGGGCCGCCGCCGTCCGCGGTGTGGACCTCACGCTCGACGCGGGCCAGAAGCTCGGCATCGCGGGCGAGTCGGGCTGTGGCAAGTCCACCCTGGCCCTCGCACTGCTGCGGCTGCTGCCCGCCGGCACGCGCACCACCGGCGAGATCCTGCTCGACGGGGAGGACGTGCTGACGATGAAGTGGGGCCGCGTGCGGGCGGTCCGCTGGGCCGGCGCCTCGATCGTCTTCCAGGGCGCCATGCACTCGCTGAACGCCGTGCACCGCGTCGGCGACCAGATCGCCGAGCCGATCCTGCTGCACAGGAAGGCGACCGCGGCGGGCGCGAGGCGGAGGACCGGCGAGCTGCTCGAACACGTGGGCCTGCCAGCCGCCCGCGCCGACGCCTACCCGCACGAGCTGTCCGGCGGCCAGCGCCAACGCGTCATGATCGCCATGGCGTTGGCCTGCGATCCACGGCTCGTCATCGCCGACGAACCGACCACCGCGCTGGACGTGATGATCCAGGCCCAGATCCTCCGGCTCATCCAACAGCTCGTCACCGAGCAGGAGTTGGGGCTCGTCATGATCAGCCACGACCTCGCGGTGCTGTCCGACACCTGCGACCGGCTGGCCGTGATGTACGCGGGCCGCGTGGTCGAGGAGGGACCCGCCCAGCAGGTCTACGAGAATGCCCGACACCCGTACGGCAAGGCCCTGTCGGCCGCCTTCCCCCGCATCGGCGACACCGCCTCGCGGTTCGCGCCGCGCGGCCTGCCGGGCGATCCGCCGGACCCGTCGGCACTGCCGTCCGGCTGTACGTTCCACTCCCGGTGCACCGTGGCGCTGGAATCCTGCGTGACCGAGGACCAGGTGCTCAGGGACGCGGGCGCGGGCCGGTGGGCGGCCTGTGTGCACGCCGGGGCGCCGGTCCCGGAGACGAGGAGCACCGTATGACCGCCCCCGCACGCCAGGAGCACCCAGTGACGGCACCATCGCCCCTGCTCAGCGCCCAGGGCCTGCACATCGCCTTCCCCGGACGGCACGGCGCGGCCCTCGCCCGTGCCGTCGACGGGGTCGACCTCGACATCCGGCGCGGTGAGATCGTCGCGCTGGTCGGCGAGTCGGGCTGCGGCAAGACGACACTGGCGCGCTCGCTGCTCGGTCTCGTCCCGCCGACCGGAGGGCGCGTCACCTTCGACGGCAAGCCCCTCGACTACTCCTCACGCGCGCTGAAGGCGTACCGCAAGCGGGTCCAGCTCGTCCTCCAGGACCCGAGCGGCTCCCTCAACCCCCGTCACACGGTGTACGACGCGGTGGCCGAGGGCCTGCGCATCCACCGGTACGGCGGTGACGAGCGGGCCGCGGTCGCGGAAGCCCTCTCCCGGGCGGGACTCCGCCCACCGGAACGCTTCTTCCTCCGCTACCCGCACGAGCTGTCCGGCGGCCAGCGCCAGCGAGTCGTCATCGCGGGCGCCCTCGTCCTGGAGCCCGAACTCATCGTCGCCGACGAGCCGGTGGCCTCCCTGGACGCCTCGGTACGCGGCGAGATCCTGGCCCTGCTCCTGCGGCTGCGCACCGAACTGGGCCTGTCCGCCCTGGTGGTCACCCATGACCTGGGCCTGGCATGGAACATCGCCGACCGGGTCGCGGTGATGTACCTGGGCCGCATCGTGGAGACGGGCGAAGTCGAACAGGTTCTGACTGCCCCTCAACACCCTTACACCCAGGCCCTGTTGTCCGTCCTGCCGGAGGCCCCGGGCGAACCGGTGGTGCTGACCGGCGAGCCCCCGGACCCGTCCCGCATCCCCTCCGGCTGCCGCTTCCACGCACGCTGCCAGGTCCTGGCGAACGGGGAGGCGGAGCGGGCGGGGGTGGCGGACGCGTGCCGGAGCCAGGATCTGGAAGTGCTCGCCGGAGGCGCCGAGACACAGGTGGCGTGCCATTGGGCGAGAGCGCCCGCCACCAGGTAGACACCGTCACCGTGTGGGAGGTCGGCCGGTGCCACCACAGGCGCCGGCCGCCGCCATCGACGTAGGCCATCGACGCACGCCCTCCGCGGAACGGAGGACGGCGATGGAAGAACGCGACGGAGGGAAACTGCTACTACTCCCCCTCGTACCCCTCGATCAGCTCCCGCGACCGCTTCACGTCGTCCCCGATGGCCACCAGCAGCGCCTCGATGGAGTCGAACCTCGCCTGGCCGCGCACGAAGGCGAGGAAGTCGACGGCGACGTGCAGGCCGTACAGGTCGAGGCCGACGCGGTCGATGGCGTACGCCTCGACGGTGCGCTCGGTGCCGTCGAACTGGGGGTTCGTACCGACGGAGATCGCGGCGGGCATCGCCTCACCCGCGACGTGCAGCCAGCCGGCGTAGACGCCGTCGGCGGGGATGGCCGTGTGCGGGAGGGTCTCGACGTTCGCCGTCGGGTAGCCGAGCTCGCGGCCGCGCTGGGCGCCGCGTACGACGATGCCCTCGACACGGTGCGGACGGCCGAGGATCTCGCGCGCGCCCTCGACGTCGCCCTCGGCGACGAGTCGCCGGGTGAGGGTCGAGGAGAAGGGCTCGCCGCCGCCGGCGTCACCGGTCACGTACAGGTCGACGACCTCGACCTCGAAGTCGTACGTCTCGCCCTGCTCACGCAGGAACCCGACGTTGCCGGCGGCCTTGTGGCCGAAGCGGAAGTTGGGGCCTTCGACGACCGCTTTCGCGTGCAGCTTGTCGACGAGGACCTTCGCGACGAAGTCGGCGGGCGACAGCTTCGAGAACTCGGTGGTGAAGGGGAGGATGAGGAGGGCGTCCACGCCCAGCCCTGCCATCAGTTCGGCGCGGCGGTGGTGCGGGGCGAGCAGCGGGGGGTGGCTGCCGGGGCGGACCACCTCGCTGGGGTGCGGGTCGAAGGTGACGACGACGGAGGGGACGCCCAGGTCACGGGCGCGGTCCACGGCATGCTGGATGATCAGCTGGTGTCCGCGGTGCACCCCGTCGTAGGAACCGATGGTGACGACGCTGCGCCCCCAGTCCTCGGGGATGTCCTCCAAGCCACGCCAGCGCTGCACTGTGTCTGCTCCTTGTCGCAAACTCGTCGAACCCGTGTCCGTGATTGCCTCATGCGCAGCTCTAAGAGTGCCATGCCGGGTGCGCTCCGCTTGCATCGGCATCGGGCTGTGACACATCCCGCACCACCGCGCCCGGGTCAGGCGGGGACCCGTGCCCCGGCCAGGTTCTCGATCATGCGGCGGGTGCTCGGGCCGACCACGCCGGCCCACTCCTCGGGAGCGCCGGTCAGCCAGCGGGCGACGAGCGCGGCGAAGCCGGGGACGGTACGGGCCAGGTCGACGAGGCCGCGGTCGAACCCGGTGGCGCCGGCCGGGGTGCGGACGAGGAGGAGGCCCGTGCGGTGCACGAGTTCCCGGGTGGGTTCCTCTCCCCTGCGGGCCGCGCCGGTCGCGGCGGCCCGCAGCAGGGTGCCGAGGACGGCCGGGTCCCGCTCGCCCGTGAGGAGGAGGTCCAGCAGTTCGCGGCGCAGCGGACGGGAGGCGGGACCGCCGGATGCGGCGAGCACGGTCGCGAGCGCCGACCGCACCGGTGCGGGGCAGCCGTCGAGCAGGCCGGTGACCAGCGGAAAGAGCACCGGACGCGCTTCCGGACCGTGTTCGAGTCGCCGGTCGACGTACGCGGCCACGTGGGCGGCGGTCGCCGGGCGCAGCTCCGCCAGCTCGCGGACGAGGGCGGCGACGCGGCCGGCCAGGGCGGGTGTGGTGACCTCGGCGAGGGTTAGCAGCGTCTCGTCCGTGTGCGGGCCCGTGCCCGGCTGCCACAGCCGCGTCCTGAAGGCGGCGAGCACCTGGTCGGGGTGGGTCGCGAGGGCGGCCACCAGCGCGCTCGCGGGCAGTTGCGGGTCGCCCGCCGTGAACCGCTCGAGGGCCTGGGTCAGATGGCGCGCCCGGGTCCACGGGTCCCGTACGAGGAGGCCGAGCGCGCCGCCGTGCAGGGTGCTGTCGGCGGGGCGGGCCAGCAGGGCGAGCGCCGCGTAGCGCAGCAGGGCGCGGTCGGCCTCGGTGCGCACATGTGGTGCGGCACGCAGCCCGTAGGCCATCGCCGCCACCCGCCGCGCCGGCCGGTCGTCGTGCGCCCAGCGGTCGACCGCCCGGCAGACGGCCGACGGTTCCTCCTCGGCGAGTACGGCGAGCAGCTCGTCGGCGTGCCGGTGCGCGACTCCGACCAGCGCCTCCGCGAGATCGTCCAGAGCCCGGCGCCGGTAGGCGTACAGCAGCGTCTGAGCCGCCGTCGCCACGGTCGCGTGCGGGGTCGCGGGAAGAGGGCGGTCGTCGTCGAACCAAGGGGTGAGGTGCGGTTGTACGGCGGTGGGGTCGGCGGCGAGGAGGCGTGCCACGGCGTCCAGGTAGCGGGGTTCACCTTCCTGCCGCTGGCCCGAACCCTCCTCTTGGCCTTGGCCCTCCTCCCGGCCATGAACCTGGCCCTGGTTCGCGGGCCGCGGCGCCTCGTCCGCGACGACCAGACACCTCAGGAGCTCGAACCGTTCCGCCCTCGGCAGCGCCAGCGCCTCCCAGAACGCCGGCCCGAACTCCGCCGGTACGCGACGCCCTTGCTCCCGCCACGTCACGATCCGCTCGGCGAGCTGCCGCAGCACCCCGGCGTACGGTCCCGCGTCGGGCACGCGCAGCAGGACGTCGGCGCAGAGGTGCGTGGCCCACCAGGCGGCGTCGCCGGGCGGTACCGGCTCGGCCGGCAGGAGCTCGTCCACGGCGTGCACCAACTCCAGCAGCCTGCGGGCCAGTTCGGCGGGGTACCGCTGACGGGCCAGCAGAAGCAGGGCCTGGACGACCGGGCCGATGCGGTGCCGGGGGACGGGAAGCGCACGGGTCTCCCGCGCGGACTCCGGCGCCTCGGCCGGATCGGCTCGCCCCCGGTGAACCAGGGCGTGCAGGGCGGGCGCCAGGTCGAGATGGGTTCCCTGGATCCAGTCGGCGAGCTCCTCGTGGGCGAACCGGTAGCCGGTGCCCGCCGGGACGAGGAGTCCCTCGGTGAGGACGGCGGAGGCCCAGCCGGTGGCGGCGCCGAGGCGGCGTCCACGGGCGGGTCCCCAGGGGAAGACGGCCTCGAAGGAGACGCGGTCCAACTCCCCCTGACCGGGCCCCAGGCAGCGCCGCGCGGCCTCGTGCACCTGGCCGGAGACCTGCGCGGCGAGCCGTCGTACCGCCGAGCCGCGCAGCCCGTTCGCCGCGGCGAGCCGCACCGCGACGCGCAGGCACATGAGGTCCAGGTACGCGGCGAAGACCTCGTCCCGGTCGAGCGGCCCGGCGTCGTCGCAGTCCGGCAGCGCGGCCCGTACCTCGGACAACAGCCGCAGGGACAAGGGGTGGCGTGCGTCGGCGGGCGCGAGCGCGCCCTCGGGGATTCCCGCGTGAGCGCGGGCCCGCAGCGCTTCCCCCTCGGTCAGGTCCCCCAGCCACACACAGGCGGGAAACCGCCCTGCCGCCTGGGCGGAGGTCCCGCGGCCCCGGTGCAGCAGCTCACTCGGGAACCCGGCCCCCACCTGCTCCCAGTACTCGGCGCGGCACGCGATCACCAGCCGCGCCCCGTTCTCCCGCAGCCAGTCAGCCGTGCCCGCCGTCCACTGGGGCATCCGGTGGGCGAGGGCGGGCGGCATCTCCTCGGGACCGTCCAGGAGCAGCAGCAACGGCCGCCCGGTGTCCCGCGCCACCCGGGCCAGCCGCTCCGGCCCGATGTCGCCCAGCTCTCCGTCGTACCCCTCAGGAGGCAGCACGCCCGGGCACGCCGAACTCACCAGGCCCTCCCGCGAGGCCGCGACGATCCGCCCCGCCCGCTCCAGTGCCCGCGCCGCGGCCTCCGCCACCGAGTGGTCGGTGTCGAAGAGGTCGGCGCCTCGGAGCCACAGCGTGGACGCCGGTTCCGCGCACCGGGTGCGGCGTGCGGCGAGGGCCGCCAGTTCCGTCGTACGGCCGCTGCCGGGCGGGCCGACGAGCCCGAGCACGGCCGCGGAGCCCTCCACCGGAGCCGTGAACGCCTCGAACTCCCTGACGACATCGACCCGTTCGACAGGCTCGGAGTCGTCGGCGTCGTCCGGTCCATCCGAGCCCACGGACGTCGCCGTGAGCTCCAGGACGCCCGCCGGATTGAGGTCGGCGCCATACGCGGGGACCGTCGTCGCGTTGCGGGCCAGCAGTGCGGCGAGAGGGCCTTCGGCGTCCGGCCCCCGCAGTGGGACGGCGAAGCCCGCCACCCTGTGCCCGGCGTGCAGCGCGGTGCCGAGGACCGCCACCACCGCTCCCGTGGAGACGTCGAGGACGGGGCCTCCGGCGGCTCCGCCGCCCAGCCGCAGCGCGTCGGCGCCGGTCGTGCCGATCGCCAACTCCAGTGCGTCGCCCAGGAGATGGAAGCGGTCGGTTGCCGTGTAGGTGACCGCGCAGGCGCCGAGCACCCGGGCCTCGCGCCAGCCGCCCGCGGCGATCCGCACATAGGTGCCCGTCTCGACGTGGCCGCGCACGGTGACGGGGAGCGGGTCCACGCCGAGACCTTCGGTGCGTACGAGCGCCAGATCGGCGTCCGGGACGGGAGTGACCGCGTCCGCGGTGACCACACAGGTGCGTCCGCCGGGGGCGTGCAGGACCAGACGGGCCAGTCCGTCGACCGCCTCGTGACTGGTGATCACCGTGCCCTGGTGGTCGGCGACGAAGCCGGTGCCGCGCGGACGCCCCGCCAGGTCGCAGACACGTACCAGCGCCTCGTCCGGCATCGCCGGGTCGTCCTCAGGTGATTCCCGGCCGTCGTCGGATGTCTCCCGCGGACCAGCCCGTGTCGCCCGGGTGTCGTCCGGCGTTCGTCGGCCGTCGGCTGCCGCTCCGCTGTCGACCGGTGCGTGCCGGCCCCCGGTCCGCGGGCCTCGTCCCGCCATGCTCGAACCTCCCCCCGGCGCTCCTGTTTCCGACGGTAGGCGCGGGATGATCAGCGGGACAGATCGCGTCGCGAACGCGCCCCCTTCCGCTACCCCGCTTCACTCCGAGCGCCTGCTCGATGGGGTGAATGTGCGAGTTCGGATGGATACACCCTTGGGTGGGGGAACCGAGGGGGACTGTGGAGCGGCGGGCACGAGACCCCGTGATCGCCGCTCCACGGGCGGGTCCGGCAGAGCTTTCCCGTGGAGCTTCGGCGTCAGCCGAACACCGCGAGGCTCTTGGCCTTGCCCTTCTGGTCCTCCACCAGCGCCAGGAAGCGCCCCGCCGGGTCGAAGACCGCGACGGCGCCGCGCCCGGCGTACTCCTCGGGCATCTCCAGCCGCACGCCGTTCAGCAGCAGCTTCGCCCGGCTGTCGTCCACGTTCCAGCGCGGGAACGCGGCCGTGGCGGCGTCCGCGACCGGCATCACGGTCAGCTCCTGCTGGAGCTGGTCGAGGGTGCGCGCGGAGTCCAGCTTGTACGGGCCGACGCGGGTGCGGCGCAGCGCGGTGAGGTGACCGCCGACGCCCAGGTCCGCGCCCAGGTCACGGGCGAGTGCCCGGATGTACGTGCCGGACGAGCAGACCACCGACACCACCAGGTCGAGGACCGGGGTGCCGTCCTCGGCGACGGCGGCGCGGACGTCGTACACCGAGAACGACGAGATCCGCACGGGCCTGGCCGGGATCTCGAAGTCCTCGCCGTCGCGCGCCCGCTTGTAGGAGCGCACTCCGTTGATCTTGATGGCGCTGACCTTGGACGGCACCTGCATGATGTCGCCGGTCAGCTTGGCGATGCCGGCGTCGACGGCGTCCCGCTCGATGCCGGACGCGTCCGCGGACGAGGTGATGTCACCCTCCGCGTCGTCCGTCAGGGTGTTCTGCCCGAGCCGGACGGTCCCCAGATACTCCTTCTCGGTGAGCGCGAGGTGCCCGAGGAGCTTGGTCGCCCTCTCGACGCCGAGGACGAGCACGCCCGTCGCCATGGGGTCGAGGGTGCCGGCGTGTCCGACGCGGCGGGTCTTGGCGATCCCGCGCATCTTGGCGACCACGTCGTGCGAGGTGAAGCCCGACGGCTTGTCGACAATGACAAGTCCGTCGGGCGTCAGGTGCTTCTCGGTCATCCGGTGGCGTCGTCCGTCTCGTCGGCGTCGTCCGGCTCCTCGTCGGAGTCCGGCTTCTTGTACGGGTCGGCGTCACCGGCGTACTTCGCGCCGGAGGAGACCTCGCGCACCTTCTCGTCCGAGGCCCGCGCCTTGTCGAGGAGGTTCTCGATGGTCTTGGCGGTGTCCGGCAGGGCGTCCGCGACGAAGGCCAGCGTCGGCGTGAACTTCACGCCCGCCGCCGCGCCGACCGCGGAGCGGAGCACGCCCTTGGCGCTCTCCAGGCCCGCGGCGGCCTCCGCCCGCGCCTGGTCGTCCCCGTACACCGTGTAGAAGACGGTCGCCTCCCGCAGATCACCCGTGACCCGGGTGTCCGTGATGGTGACGTGGGTGCCGAGCCGCGGGTCCTTGATCCCGCGCTGCAGCTTCTTGGCCACCACCTCTCGGATGAGGTCCGCCAGCCTCTTAGCCCGCGCGTTGTCGGCCACTGGTCCGTCTCCTTCTTCGCCTTGCTTGTTTCGTCGGTCTTCGTCGGTCTTCGTCGGACGTCGTCGGCTGTGGTCAGTCGTCGTCCGTGTGGAGTCTGCGCCGTACCGACAGCAGGTCCACCTCCGGTCGGGCCGCGACGAGCCGTTCACACCGGTCCAGTACGTCGGTGAGGTGCTCGGTGTCTCCGGAGACCACCGCGAGGCCGATCTCGGCCCTGCGGTGCAGGTCCTGGTTTCCCGTCTCCGCCACGCTCACCGCGTACTTCCGCTGAAGTTCGGCGACGATCGGCCGGACGAGGGAGCGTTTCTCCTTGAGCGAGTGGACATCGCCGAGGAGCAGATCGAAGGACAGTGTCCCCACGTACATGTGTATCCGGATGTCCCGCCGGTACGGGATAGACGGCCTGCCAATGCGCTTGGCAGGGACATCAGAACCGTACAACGAAGTCCCGGTCCGCTCGACGGGGTTTTCGCCCCCGCCGCCCCTACCCGTCGCGCCCCTGAAAAGCGGCGAGCTGGCCGGCGGGGACAAGCCCCGCCGGCCAGCTCGCACAACCGCTTTACGAGCGCGGCTTCTCGCGCATCTCGTACGTCGCGATGACGTCGTCGACCTTGATGTCGTTGAAGTTGCCGAGGTTGATACCGCCCTCGAACCCTTCGCGGATCTCGGTGACGTCGTCCTTGAAGCGACGCAGCCCGGAGATGTTGAGGCTCTCCGCGATGACCTTGCCGTCGCGGACGAGGCGCGCCTTGGTGTTGCGCTTGACCTCTCCCGAACGGACCAGGACACCGGCGATGTTGCCCAGCTTGGACGACTTGAAGACCTCGCGGATCTCCGCCGTGCCGAGCTCGACCTCCTCGTACTCCGGCTTCAGCATGCCCTTCAGGGCCGCCTCGATCTCCTCGATGGCCTGGTAGATCACCGAGTAGTACCGGACGTCGACGCCCTCGCGCTCCGCCATCTGAGCCGCGCGGCCCGCTGCGCGGACGTTGAAGCCGATGACGATCGCGTCGGAGCCGGTCGCCAGGTTGATGTCCGACTCGGTGACCGCACCCACACCGCGGTGCAGGACACGGATCTCGACCTCTTCGCCGACGTCGAGCTGGAGCAGCGAGGACTCGAGGGCCTCCACCGAACCGGACGCGTCGCCCTTGATGATGAGGTTGAGTTCCTGCACCAGACCGGCCTTGAGGGCCTCGTCCAGGTTCTCCAGGGAGAACCGGACACCCCGGCGGGCGAAGTTGGCGTTGCGCTCACGCGCCGCGCGCTTCTCGGCGATCTGACGCGCCGTACGGTCCTCGTCGACAACCAGGAAGTTGTCGCCGGCGCCCGGGACGTTGGTGAGACCGAGGACGAGGACCGGGGTCGAGGGACCCGCCTCTTCCACGTTCTCGCCCTTGTCGTCGAGCATCGCGCGGACACGGCCGTACGCGTCGCCGACCACCATGGTGTCGCCGACCCGCAGGGTGCCTCGCTGGACCAGGACGGTCGCGACGGCGCCGCGGCCCTTGTCCAGGTGGGACTCGATCGCAATACCCTGCGCGTCCTGCTCCGGGTTGGCCCGCAGGTCGAGCGAGGCGTCCGCGGTGAGGACCACGGCCTCCAGGAGAGCCTCGATGTTGAGGCCCTGCTTGGCGGAGATGTCGACGAACATCGTGTCGCCGCCGTACTCCTCGGCCACCAGACCGAACTCGGTGAGCTGACCGCGCACCTTGGTCGGGTCGGCGCCCTCGACGTCGATCTTGTTGACCGCGACCACGATCGGCACGTCGGCCGCCTTGGCGTGGTTCAACGCCTCGATCGTCTGGGGCATCACACCGTCGTTGGCCGCCACCACGAGGATCGCGATGTCGGTCGACTTGGCACCACGCGCACGCATGGCGGTGAACGCCTCGTGACCCGGGGTGTCGATGAAGGTGATCTTGCGCTCTTCACCGTTGACCTCGGTCGCCACCTGGTACGCGCCGATGTGCTGCGTGATACCGCCGGCCTCGCCCGCGACGACGTTCGTCTTGCGGATGGTGTCGAGCAGGCGGGTCTTACCGTGGTCGACGTGACCCATGACGGTCACGACCGGCGGACGCGCGACGAGGAACTCCTCGCCACCCTCGTCCTCGCCGAACTCGATGTCGAAGGACTCGAGCAGCTCGCGGTCCTCCTCCTCGGGGCTGACGATCTCGAGGACGAAGTTCATCTCGTCCGCGAGGAGCTTCAGCGTCTCGTCGGAGACGGACTGCGTGGCAGTGACCATCTCGCCGAGGTTCATCATCACGCCGACGAGCGACGCCGGGTTGGCGCCGATCTTCTCGGCGAAGTCGGTGAGCGAGGCACCGCGCGACAGGCGGACGGACTGTCCGTTGCCGCGAGGCAGCATGACGCCGCCGACCGACGGGGCCTGCATGGCCTCGTACTCCTGGCGCCTCTGCCGCTTCGACTTACGGCCACGACGCGCGGGACCGCCGGGACGGCCGAACGCACCCTGTGTGCCACCACGGCCACCGGGACCACCGGGACGACCACCGAAGCCGGGACGACCGCCGCCACCGCCACCGGGACCACCGGGACGACCGGCGAAACCGCCACCGCCGCCACCCGGACCACCGGGACGACCGGCGAACCCGCCGCCACCGCCACCGGGACCGGCCGGACGACCGGCGAACCCGCCGCCGCCACCACCGGGACGACCGCCACCGGCACCGCCGGGACGACCGCCACCGGCACCAGGACCACGGCCGCCACCAGGGCCACCGCCGCCCGGACGCGGGCTGCCCGCAGCGGGACGCTGCGGCATCATGCCGGGGTTCGGACGGTTACCACCGGGGCCGCCGCCGGGACGCGGAGCGCCACCCTGCGGACGAGGCATGCCGCCCGGAGACGGACGGGTACCGCCCGGACCGCCCTGCGGACGCGGAGCGCCGCCGGGACCGCCCTGGGGACGGGGACCGCGGTCACCACGGTCCTGACCCGCGCCCTGCGGACGCGGACTGCCGGGGGCGCCTGCGCCACCCGGACGCGGGGCACCGCCCGGACGGGGCGCCTGAGGGCGCGCCATACCGGTGGAGCCACCAGAGGTGAACGGGTTGTTGCCCGGACGCGGGCCGGCCGGACGAGCACCGGGACGCGCACCCTGGCCACCCGGACGCGGAGCGCCCTGACGGTCGCCACGGTCGGGACGGTCCGTGCGCTCGGGACGGTCGCCACGGCTCTGACCACCCTGGCCCGGGCCGGCCTGGCCGGGACCGGCCGGACGGGCACCGGCGGGCTTGGGAGCACCGGGACGGGCAGCGGCCGGACGAGAGGCGCCGGCGGCCGGAGCCTCGGGAGCCGACGGGGGCGCCGTGAACTCGGCAGCCACCGGAGCCGGAGCCGCCACAGCGGGCTTCGGCGCGGGCTTGGGACCCGGACGCGGGCCCGAAGCCGGAGTGGACGGAACAGCCGGGGTGACCGGTGCGGCCTCCGCGGGCTTCTCGGCCACGGCCGGCTTGGGAGCCGGCGGACGCGGGGCGGCCGGACGGGCTGCCTGCGCGGGAGAAGGCGCACCCGGCTTGCCGGGCGCTGCCTTGCGCGGCGCCGGCTTGCCGCCGCCGTTGCCCTGCTGGAGGGCATCTGTCAGTTTGCGTACTACGGGCGCCTCGATCGTCGAGGACGCCGAACGGACGAACTCACCGAGTTCCTGGAGCTTGGCCATGACGACCTTGCTCTCAACCCCGAACTCCTTGGCGAGTTCGTATACCCGGACCTTAGCCACTTCGCTCCTTTTAGGTCCGGGTGCGTCCGGACCGTCGCTACTTCATGGGCGTACTCATCGCGTGCTCATCGAGTGCTCATCGCAATCTCGACCTACTTCCAACTCGCGGGGTACCAGGGCCGCACGGGGGTTCCGCGCGACACGTTTTACGGTGTTGCCTGCTCGACGTAGTGGCGCAACGCCTTGCTGTCGAGCGATCCCGGGACGCGCAGCGCCCGTGGGAACGCCCGGCGGCGGACCGCCAGGTCGAAGCAGACCAGGGCGGGGTGTACATACGCACCCCGGCCGGGCAGCGTACCGCGATGATCGGGGACGCATTCACCCTCGACCGCCACGATGCGCAGCAGTTCCTTCTTGGCCGCTCGCTCCCGGCACCCCACACAGGTGCGTTCAGGGCATGCGCGGGCTCGCGTCCGGCCAGACACTCTCTAGTCTACCTCCCCGTATCGACCTCACCCCTTTGGGGCAAGAATCGAACGGTTGTTGTCGTGATCCAACCCACCCTCGGTCTGGATCTATTCCCCGGACCCGTCCCTACGCTGCTCGGACGGCTGTTCGGTGTCCGGGCGGATGTCGATCCGCCAGCCCGTGAGGCGGGCCGCGAGCCGGGCGTTCTGCCCTTCCTTGCCGATCGCCAGCGACAGCTGGTAGTCGGGCACGGTCACCCGCGCGGAACGGGCCGCGAGGTCGACGACCTCGACCTTGGAGACGCGGGCCGGGGACAGCGCGTTCGCCACCATCTCGGCCGGGTCGTCCGCCCAGTCGACGATGTCGATCTTCTCGCCGTTCAGCTCGGCCATCACGTTGCGCACCCGGCTGCCCATGGGGCCGATGCAGGCGCCCTTGGGGTTGAGTCCGGACCGGGTGGAGCGGACCGCGATCTTCGTACGGTGGCCGGCCTCGCGCGCGATGGCGGCGATCTCGACGGACCCGTCGGCGATCTCCGGCACCTCGAGCGCGAACAGCTTCTTCACCAGGTTGGGGTGCGTGCGGGAGAGCGTCACGGACGGGCCGCGGACACCCTTCGCCACCCGGACCACGTAACTGCGCAGGCGCAGACCGTGCGTGTAGGTCTCACCGGGGACCTGCTCCTGCACCGGCAGGATGGCCTCCATCTTGCCGATGTCGACCATCACGTTCTTGGGGTCGCGCCCCTGCTGCACGACACCGGTGACGATGTCGCCCTCACGCCCCGCGTACTCGCCGAGCGTCGCGTCGTCCTCGGCGTCCCGCAGGCGCTGCAGGATGACCTGCTTGGCGGTGGTCGCGGCGATCCGGCCGAACCCTGATGGGGTGTCGTCGAACTCGCGCGCCTCCTGCCCCTCCTCCAGGTCGTCCGGGTCCTCCTTCGCCCACACGGTCACATGGCCGGTCTCTTTGTCGAGCTTCACACGCGCGTGCCGACGGCTTCCCTCGGTGCGGTGGTAAGCGATGAGGAGGGCCGACTCGATCGCCTCGACCAGCAGGTCGAAGGAGATCTCCTTCTCCCGCACCAAACCCCGCAGGGCACTCATGTCGATGTCCACGGCTACGCCTCCTCTGCGTTCTCTTCGTGCGTTTCCTGCTCTGATCGCACGTCTTGCTCGTCTTCCTCGTCGCTCTTGTTCCTGCGGTTGAACTCGACCTGGACGCGCGCCTTGGCGATGTCCTCGAAGGCGAGCCGCCTCGCGGTGGGCTTGCGCCCCTTCACGCCGGGCACCTCGACGTCGACTCCGGTGTCGTCCACCGTCAGGATCCGGGCGACCAGCTCGTCGCCCCCGGTCAGCTGGAACTTCACCAGCCGGTCCGTGGCGCGTACGTAGTGGCGGTGCTCCTTGAGCTCTCGCTCGGCACCGGGGGTTCCGACCTCGAGGGTGTACTCCCCCGCGCCCATCGCGTCCGTCTCGTCCAGCTTCGCCGAGAGCGCGCGGCTCACATCGGCGATCTGGTCCAGATCCGCACCCGAGTCCGAGTCGACGACGACACGCAGCACCCGCTTGCGCCCCACCGAGTCGACCTCGACCTCTTCGAGATCGAGTCCCTGAGAGCTGACGAGCGGTTCCAGTAGTTCTCGCAGCCTCTCGCTCTGGGTGGTGCTCATCCGGGTGACTCCTCGGCCGCGTGTGCTGTTGTGGGTAGGTCTCGTGTGTCAGGTCAAAGGGTATCCGGTCGCCGGGGGTGTTGCCGTCCATCCTGACGTGGCCGGACGGGGTGCGGGGCAGGCGGGACGGAACAAACCGGCCGGGAACCCGCGGCCCGCGGGAGCCGCTGGCGGGCGATCGGCCGGGGCGCGGGTACCGTGATCACGGGCGTGCAGCCCTCTCCTTTCGTACGAGCCTGCCGAGGACGTCTCCCGTGCCGTTCACCCCGCCGCCGCGCACCCGTTCGGGCCCGCGCCGAAGGACCCTGCTCGCGTCGGCCGCGGGTGCCCTGGCGCTCGCGGGCTGTTCCTCTCCCGACTCGTCCACCGACACCACCGGCGGGAGCCCGTCGGCCGCCGACCGGGCACGCGCGCGTGGCGCCCGGGACAGCCGGGCGCTCGCGGAGCGGTACACAACCGTGATCACCGCGCACCCGGCGCTGGCGGAGCGGCTGCGCCCGCTGCGGGCGGAGGTCGTACGGCACGCGGCGGCGTTCGGCACCGGGGAGAGCGCGTCGGCTTCGGCAGCACCGTCTGCCTCCGCTTCCGCGTCGGCCAGTGCCTCCCCCGCCGTACCGGTCGACGAGAAGCATGCTCTCGCCGGCCTCGCGGCGGCCGAGCGCACCCTGGCCGACCAGCGCGCGAAGACGCTGCTCGAGGTCCCTGGAGAGCTGGCCCGGCTGCTGGCGTCGGTCGCGGCGGCCGGGGCGGCGCACGCGTTCTTGCTGACGGAGACGGAGGGGACGAAATGAGCGACACCAAGGACACCGGCGGGACCGAGGAAGCGAAGAAGTCCAAGGAGTCCAAGAAGTCCAAGGAAGTCGAGGCGGCGGAGCTCAAGGCCCTGCAGGCCGCGCTCGGCGCCGAGCACGCCGTCGTCTACGGGTACGGCGTCGTCGGCGGCAAGATCGACGCGGCGCGCAGGACCGATGCCCGGGCGGCGTACGACGCACACCGCGCGCGGCGGGACGAACTGGCGCGTGCCGTGCGGGACCTGGGCGGCAGCCCCGATGCCTCGGCGGCCGCGTACGCGCTGCCGTTCCAGGTGAAGGACACCGGCGCGGCCGTGCGCCTCGCGGCGGAACTGGAGGATCGGGTGGCCGGGGTGTACTCCGATCTCGTCCGGGCCTCCACCGGCGACCGGCGGGCCTCGGCCGCCGAGGCGTTGCGCGAGGCGGCGGTACGGGCGGTGCGGTGGCGCGGCGAGAGCGTAGCCTTCCCTGGGCTCGCCGAGCGGGCGGCCACCCCGTCTTCGTCGGCGCCCCCGCCGTCGTAACGCCAGCTGGAAGGGAACCACTCGCGCATGGCTTTCGAACCGCCGCAGCGTCTCGTGCGGGCGCTCGGCGAGACGCACCTCAACGGAGCCGGCGGTGCCGAGGGGACCGGTGGGTCCGGCGAGTGGCTGGACAAGCTGCCCGTGCTGGCGCAACAGGCGGTTGATCTACGCGAGTTGACCGTGGAACGGGTGCAGGCACCCGGCGGGCGCAGCAGTCTGGTGGTGCTGGTCCGGCGGGCCGACGGTACGCCGGCGGTGCTGAAGCTGGCGCCCGGGCGGGCCCGTCCGGAGAGTGAGCGGGCCGCTCTCGCCCACTGGGACGGCCGGGGCGCGGTGCGGCTCCTCGACCACGGCGACGCACCCGGCGTACTGCTGCTGGAGCGGCTCCGTCCCGATCTGTCGGTGCGCTCGCTGCCCGAGGCGAAGGCCCTGCTTGAGGCGGCCGGGACGCTGCGGCGGCTGTGGGTCGAGCCGCCCGCCGGGTACGTCTTCGAGACCGTCGCCGAGCGGACCGGGCGGCAGGCCGGGGCGATGCGGGCGTCGGCCGGCGGAGACGCGGAGGTCGCGGTCCTGGTGGACGCGGCGCTCGCGGCCCGCGAGGAACTGCTCGCAGGCCCGCCCGAGGAGCGGTTGCTGCACGGCACCTTCCGGCAGAGCAAGGTGCTCGCCGGTGAGCGCACGCCGTGGCTGGCCGTGGGTCCCGACCCGGTGGTCGGCGAGTGCGCCTTCGATCTGGCCCGGCTGGTCCGCGACCGGGTGGAGGATCTGATCGCGTCGCCCTCGGGGTCCTCGACCACACGTCGGCGGGTGAAGCGGCTCGCCGAGTCGCTGGACGTGGATCAGGAGCGGCTGCGCGGCTGGACCCTGTTCCGGGCGGTGGAGTCGGGGGTACGGGCCCGGCGGGTCGGGCGTGCTCAGGACGCGGAGCTGTTGCTGGAGTTCGCGAGCTGGCTCTGACTCCCTTGTGGTGAGGTGAGTTTGAGGGCCAGGACCGGGCAGTCGGCGGCGGCTCTCCGGGCGCGTTTCAGGGTCCCGCGCGGAAGCGGGCCCTCCTGGAAGAGCGGGTAGCCCCACTCGTCGAGCGTGATGTGTTCGGGGAGCAGCTCCGCGCACAGGCCGTGGCCCTGGCAGGCGGTCCAGTCGACGCCGAGGCGGGTGTCGGTCTCCATGTCAGCTCCCGTTCCGGGGGACGGGCAGCAGGGGGCCGCGGTCGGACGCGGTGCAGTGGCCCGCGGCGTGGGTGTCGAGTTCGGCGGCGAAGGCGGTGAGCGCGCTGCGGACCAGGCGGACGGTGCCGTCGGGGTGGTGGCAGGCGCCGCGGCCCTCGACGAGTCCGGCCCAGCGGGCGACGTCGTGCCGACCGGTGCCCTGCGGGCCGGGCGCGGCCAGGGTCTGGAACGCGGCGGCGATACGGGGCAGGCCGTTGAGGCAGGGGCCGCACTGCCCCGCCGATTCGAGGGCGAGATAGCGCAGCACCTGGGCCGTGTCGGCGAGGCCGCAGCGGTCGGCGGGCAGCGCGATGAGGACGCCCGCGCCGAGACCGTCGGCGGTCAGGGTGCGGGTGGCGGCCTCGGCGGCGGTGAGCCAGGTGCCGTGGTAGCCGCCGGTCAGCACGGCGGCCACGCCGTCCAGCGGGAGCAGCCGGTGCAGCGGCATCCCGAACGGCGCCTCCACGACACGTACGTCCCGTCCCGGCGCGTACACCGTGCACAGGGCGCTGCCCGGTTCGGACGGCGTGCCCGCCGAGCGGAACCAGTCGGCGCCGTAGCGGGCGATCAGAGCGAGGTGCGCGAGAGTCTCGACGTTCTGGACGAGGGTCGGGGCCCGGCGCACGCCCTGTTCGCGGACCGGCGGGTGCTGGTCGTGAGGCAGGGCGGCCTGTCCGGAGACGTAACTGGCCAGGGCCGAGGACTGGCCGGAGAGGAAGCGCCTGGGCACTCGGACGATACGCACGGGCAGCGGGTCGTGGCGCTCGGCGACTGCCCTTTCCAGCGGGGTCGCGCCGTCCCCGACGGCGAGGTACGCCTCCCCCGCGCCGATCGCTTCGGCCGCCAGCTGGAGCCCGTCCAGGACGAGATGGGGCGAGAGCCGCAGCAGCGTCCTGTCCTTGTGGCTCGCGGGTTCGCCCTCGGCGCCGTTCGCCACGACGACCGGGGCGCGGCCCCTGCGGCGGCCCGCCTCGGCGACGGCGACCAGTTTGCGGTACGTGGGGAAGGCGGCGCCGCCCCGGCCGGTGAGTCCGGACTCCGCGAGCGTGCGCAGCAGGCGCGCCGGGTTGCCGTACGACACCGGGCCGTAGCGCCGCAGGTGGGTGGCGTGGCCGGCCGGGGCGCCGCCGGGGGCGAGCAGCCGGGGTGGCAGGTAGATGTCCGTGAAGGTCGTGGTCATGGTCATGAGTGCGCTCTCTCTGCGGTACGGGATTCCGCGGAGCGGAGGAGTTCGGCGGGGGTGCGCCTGGACTCGCGGGCCGTGTGGGCCAGGCGGATGCCGAGGGCGACGAGTACCGCGGCCACGCAGGAGACCGTCAGCCACAGCATCCAGTCGGTGCCGCTGTCCGTGCCGATGCCGAGGCCGTGGAAGAGCGCGGCCGGCCAGGAGGCGTACGCCAGCCAGTGGACGGCGCGCCAGGTGCGCGGGCCGATCCTCGCCCGCGTGAGGCTGGTCACCAGGACCGCGAGCAGCAGGTCGAGGGCGACCGTGCCGAGGCCCAGCCAGAGGGGCTGGTAGTCGGAGGCGAAGGGGACGAGGACGTCCAGGACGGTGATGTCCACGTAGCCGTCCACGACCGCGGCCGTGATGTGCAGGGCGAGGAAGACGGTGGCGGTGAGGGAGAGGGTGCGGTGCAGCGAGACCGTGCCGAACCTGGGGAGTCCGGGGAGTCTGCCTCGCAGGCGTACGGCTGTGCCGAGCGCGACGACGATCGTGAACAGGATCAGGGTGACCGCACCCGTGGCGCGGTTGGCGTACCAGAGGATCGCGTCGTCGGTCATGCCGCGGCCTCGGGGGTGGCTGAGGGCTGGGTGTTCTCGCCCCCTCCGCCCCTGCCCGTTCCCGTTCCCTGGGGGCGGAGCCCCCAGACCCCCGTATCGGCCTGAACGGCCTCGTCCTCGAAGGCCGGACGGGCTGAAACGGGCCAGCCCGGTGTCGTGACCACCGTGCCGTCGTTCGCCACCAGCCGCGCGGGCAGCGCGAGCCGTGCCAGCCAGCGCTCCGCGCCCGCGCCCTTCACCAGGGCCGCCGTGCTCGCCGCGTTGGCGTCCGCGCAGGTCGCGGCGGCCACGGAGACCGTGCGCCAGGGGGTCTGGGCGGGCAGCCCGGTGTGCGGGTCGAGGATGTGGTGGAGGCCGCGGTCTCCCCGGCGCCAGCGGCGGACGGTGGTGCCGGAGGTGGCGATGCCGCCGCCGCGGATGGCGATCGTGGCGTACGAGCCGTCGGCGGGGATCTCGGTCACGGCACCCGTGGCGTCCTGGACGCGGACGCGCCAGCCGCCGCGCGGTGGCCGGCCCGCGACGGCCGTGTCGCCGCCCAGGCTCACCAGGACTCCGCAGCCCGCCGCTTCGGCGAGCGTCGTCGCCGCCCGGTCGGCGGCCCAGGCCTTCGCGGTGGCGCCCAGGTCGAGGCGGATTCCGGCCGGCACGGTGACCGTGCCGGCCGTGCGGTCCAGCGCCACCCGACGCCAGCCGGGGACCGGGCGCACGGTGAGCCGTACCGGGCGGCCGTCCTCCTGGAGCAGCTGGAAGTCGCGGTCGTAGCCGAGGGCGTTCATCGCCGAGCCGACCGTCGGGTCGACGGCTCCGTCCGTGGCCTCCGCGGCGCGCAGCGCGACGGCCAGGGCTTCGGCGAGCAGCGGGCTGACCTCGACCGGCCGGCCCCCGGCGTCGTCGAGCGCGGCCAGCTCCGAGTCCTGGCGGAAACGGCTGCACGTGACGTCGACCTCGGCGAGGTGCCGGGCGAGCAGCAGGTTGCAGGAGTCCAGCAGGGCCGGGTCGGTGGTGACCAGGCGGACGCTCGTGCCGAGGGCGCGCCAGTCGGCGGCGGCGGTCATGACGCCCCCGAGGCGGAGTCGGCCGAGCCGCCGCTGTCGGAGGAGGTGGGGTTGTCGGACGGCGACCGGAGGGCCGAGTCCGAGGAGGACGAAGACGAGGACGAGTCGGATGAAGACGAGGAGTCCGAGGACGAACTCGTGGAGCTCGACGAGGAGTCCGTGCTGCCGCTCGCCGCCGTGTCCGCGCCGGCGTCCGCCTGCATCGTGCCGATCAGGGCGAACATCCCGGCCGCCGCGGCCAGGGTCACCGCCGCTGCCGCGGCCGCCGTACGCCGTGTGCCTCTGCGGACCGCCGCGGCGGCCCCCCGCTCGCTGCCTGTCATGACTGCTCCCCTCCGAATGACGCTCTGTCACGTCCTACGGTCGGGGAGCAGCCTGAGAGAAGTCTGTGAGGAGTCCATACGCCCGGGAAGAAGTCTCTGAGAGGCGCATTTAATCTCGGACCCACTCACGCCAACCGCCGCGCCTACACGGTCAGTCGGGCGATCGCCTCGTCGACCGTCAGCTCCTCGCGCTCGCCGGTGCGGCGGTCCTTGAGCTCCACTACGCCCTCGGCGGAGCGCCGTCCGGCGACCAGGATCTGCGGTACGCCGAGGAGCTCGGCGTCCGTGAACTTCACGCCGGGCGAGACGCCGGGCCGGTCGTCCACCAGGACGCGGACACCCGCGGCCCCGAGCTTCTCGGAGACGTCGAGGGCCAGTTCGGTCTGGAGGGCCTTGCCCGCCGCGACGACGTGCACGTCGGCCGGCGCGATCTCCTTGGGCCAGCACAGCCCCTGTCCGTCCGCCGTCTGCTCGGCCAGGGCCGCGACCGCGCGCGAGACGCCGATGCCGTACGAACCCATGGTCACGCGGACGGGCTTGCCCTGCTGGCCGAGGACGTCGAGCTGGAAGGTGTCGGCGTACTTGCGGCCGAGCTGGAAGATGTGGCCGATCTCGATGGCGCGGTCCAGCTTGAGGCCGGTGCCGCAGGACGGGCAGGGGTCGCCCTCCTCGACCACGACGACGTCGAGGTAGTCGTCGACCTCGAAGTCGCGGCCGGCGACGACGTTCTTCGCGTGGGTGTCGGCCTTGTTGGCACCGGTGATCCAGGCGGTGCCGGGGGCCACCCGCGGGTCGGCGACGTAGCGGACCTTCTCCAGTCCCTGCGGGCCCACGTAACCGCGTACGAGATCCTCGCGGCCTTCGAAGTCCTCGGCCGTGACCAGTTCGACGACGGCGGGCGCGAGGTGCTCGCCCAGCTTGCCGAGGTCGACCTCGCGGTCGCCGGGGACGCCTACGGCGACGATCTCGCCGTCGACCTTGACCAGGAGGTTCTTGAGGGTGGCGGAGGCAGGGACGCCGAGGTGCTCGGCGAGGGTCTCGATGGTCGGGGTGTCGGGGGTGTCGAGTTCCTCGACCGGGCCGTGCTCCTCGGTGACGGGCGTCAGTTTGAAGGTGACGGCCTCCGTGTTCGCCGCGTAGTCGCAGGCCGGGCAGTCCACGAAGGTGTCCTCGCCGGCGGCCGCCGGGGCGAGGAACTCCTCGGACGCCGAGCCGCCCATCGCGCCCGAGACGGCGGAGACGATGCGGTAGTCGAGACCGAGCCGCTCGAAGATCTTCCGGTAGGCGGCGCGGTGGAGGGCGTACGACTCCGCGAGGCCCTCGTCGGTGGTGTCGAAGGAGTACGAGTCCTTCATCTGGAACTCGCGGCCGCGCAGCACGCCGGAGCGCGGGCGGGCCTCGTCCCGGTACTTCGTCTGGATCTGGTAGAGCATGACCGGCAGGTCCTTGTACGACGCCGCCTGGTCCTTCACCAGCAGGGTGAAGATCTCCTCGTGGGTCGGGCCGAGCAGGTAGTCGGCGCCCTTGCGGTCCTTGAGACGGAAGAGCAGGTCGCCGTACTCCTCCCAGCGGCCGGACGCCTCGTACGGCTCCTTGGGCAGCAGGGCGGGCAGGAGAACCTCCTGCGCTCCGATGGCGTCCATCTCCTCGCGGACGACCCGGGAGACGTTGTCGAGGACCTTCTTGCCCAGCGGCAGCCAGGTCCAGATGCCCGCGGAGGTGCGGCGCACGTAGCCGGCGCGGACGAGCAGCTTGTGGCTGAGCGTCTCGGCGTCCGCCGGGTCGTCACGCAGCGTCTTGACCATCAAACGGGACATGCGCTGGACCTGGGCCATGATTGTTGACTCCTGCTGCTCAAGGGTGATGCCAAGGAGGTTAGCCGGGGGCCCGCCGTCCCCGGAAATCCGTTTCGCCCGTCACCGGCGGCGCAGCGGCAGCGGAGCGCCCATCACCGCGTACGGCTTCGGAGCACTGGGGAACAGAACCTGCCTGGCCAGGTCCTCGTATCCCAGCGAGTGGTACAGGCCGCGGGCCGGGCTGTCCGTGTCGATGGCGGAGAGGATCGAGCGGGGTTCGGAGACGTCGTCCGTGACGGCGGTGATCAGGGCTCGGCCCACGCCCTGGTTCTGGTGGAGCGGGTGCACGTGCAGTTCGGTGATCACGAAGGATTCGTCGAGCCAGCCGTCGTGGCCCCGGCCGCGCAGATACGGCTCGACGACGGTGGACCACCAGTGCGTACGGTCGTTCGGCATGCCGTAGACGAAGCCGACGAGCCGTCCGTCGGCGGTGGTGGCGCCGAGCGCGCGGGCTCCCGGATAGCTCAGGTGACGCAGCACGATCTGGCGGCGTACGGCGATCTCGTCGGCGCCGAGCCCGAAGGCGAGTGCCTGCACGGCGAGTGCCTCGTCGACGCGCGCGGCGAGATCCAGCGGGCCGATGACCACGTCGTCGGGGGTACGGGGGCCCTGACCGGGGAAGCGCAGCATGCCGGGGAGACTACAGGTCGGGTCCGGGGCTCAGAACTGTCCGCCGGGGCGCGGCCGGAACAGGACGGTCCAGGAAGGGCACCGGGTCAGAACAGCACGCTCATGAACGCGCCGACCTCCTGGAAACCCACCCTCTGGTAGGTGCGCCGCGCGGCCGTGTTGAAGTCGTTGACGTACAGGCTGGCGACCGGGGCGATGTCCGCGAGGGCGTAGCGCAGGACCGCCGCCATGCCCGGGGCCGCGAAACCCTGCCCGCGGTATTCGGGGGCGACCCAGACGCCCTGGATCTGGCAGGCGTGTGTCGTGGCGGCGCCGATCTCGGCCTTGAAGACGACCTTGCCGTACCGGTCGAGGCGGGCGAAGGAGCGGCCTGCGGCGACGAGTTCGGCCACTCGGGCCTGGTAGAGCAGCCCGCCGTCACCGGCGAGCGGTGAGACGCCGACCTCCTCGGTGAACATCGCCACGCACGCCGGCATGATCGTCTCCATCTCGTCCTTGCGGACGCGGCGGACGTAGGGATCCGGGGCGACGTCGGTGGAGGGCCGGTCGGTGACCATCAGGGGCTGGTGGGTGCGGACCTCGCGGGCGGGGCCCCAGTTCGGTTCGAGCAGCCGCCACAGCCTGGCGGTGGCCTCGGCGGGGCCGACGATCGAGGAGCAGCGGCGGCCGGCCCTGCGGGCGCGGTCGGCGAAGCCGCGGACGGCTCGGGGGGTCGCGCAGATCGGCACCAGGTTGGCGCCCGCGTAGCAGAGGGAGCGGAGCATGCCGTCCTCGTACCAGCCCCACATCTCGCCGCCGAGGCGCCAGGGGTCGAGGCCGGCGATCTGGACCCGGGAGGCGACGAACGCGTTCGCCACCGGCTCGCTGTCCAGGACGGCGAGCGCGGCGTCCAGGTCACTCGGTTCGAGGACCCTGGTGGTGGTCTGGGTCAACACGTGCGGGGGCCTCACCATGCGAATCTGCTGATCTCCGCACTGTACCTGGCGAGGTTCAGCGGCGCCGCCCCGTGGGGTGCGGAAGGTTTTCGCACCCTCCGCCCAAGGGTTTCGCCCCCTCCGCCCCTTCCCGTCCCGTTCCCGGGGGGCTGCGCCCCCAGACCCCCCTGTCGCGCTTCGCGCTCGTCCTCAAACGCCGGACGGGCTGAAAGATCTTCAGCCGGCCACCGACACCGAGGGCTCGCCCGAGGCCACGCCCGCCGCTTCCATCTCCTCGGCGATCTTCAGCGCCTCTTCGATGAGCGTCTCGACGATCTTCGACTCGGGGACGGTCTTGATGACCTCGCCCTTGACGAAGATCTGCCCCTTGCCGTTGCCGGAGGCGACGCCGAGGTCGGCCTCGCGGGCCTCGCCCGGGCCGTTGACGACACAGCCCATGACGGCGACGCGGAGCGGGACCTCCATGCCGTCGAGGCCGGCGGTGACTTCCTCGGCCAGCTTGTAGACGTCGACCTGGGCGCGGCCACAGGAGGGGCAGGAGACGATCTCCAGGCGCCGCTGCTTGAGGTTCAGCGACTCCAGGATCTGCATGCCGACCTTGATCTCCTCGACGGGCGGCGCCGACAGGGAGACGCGGATCGTGTCGCCGATGCCCTCACTCAGCAGCGCGCCGAAGGCCACCGCCGACTTGATGGTGCCCTGGAAGGCCGGACCGGCTTCCGTGACACCGAGGTGCAGGGGGTAGTCACAGGCGGCCGAGAGCTGGCGGTAGGCGTTGACCATGACCACCGGGTCGTTGTGCTTGACCGAGATCTTGATGTCCCGGAAGTCGTGCTCCTCGAAGAGGGACGCCTCCCAGAGGGCGGACTCGACGAGCGCCTCGGGTGTCGCCTTGCCGTACTTCTGGAGGAGCCGGCTGTCCAGCGAGCCCGCGTTGACGCCGATCCGGATCGGGGTGCCGGTGTCCTTGGCGGCCCGCGCGATCTCCTTGACCTGGTCGTCGAACTGCTTGATGTTGCCCGGGTTCACGCGCACGGCCGCGCAGCCGGCGTTGATCGCGGCGAAGACGTACTTCGGCTGGAAGTGGATGTCCGCGATGACGGGGATCTGCGACTTCTTGGCGATGACCGCGAGGGCGTCGGCGTCGTCCTGGGTCGGGCAGGCGACCCGGACGATCTGGCAGCCGGACGCGGTCAGCTCGGCGATCTGCTGGAGCGTGGCGCCGATGTCGGACGTACGCGTCGTGGTCATCGACTGCACGGAGACCGGGGCGTCTCCACCCACGGGCACGGTTCCGACCATGATCTGCCGGGTCTTGCGGCGTTCGGCCAGCTTGGTCGGAACGGACGGCATGCCGAGAGAAATCGCAGTCATCTGCTGAGCAACCCCAAGTTGTGGATCAAGGTCCCGGAATCGTGGGCTCCAGGCTTCGAGATTACGGCACCCGTACAGGCCCGGGCACATCCAGCTTGTAAACGCACTCATTAGTGGGGGCCGGACGCACACAGCGGTGGGCGGCCGGACTCACACAGCGGTGGGCGGCCGGGCAGTCACTCTGCCCGGCCGCCGCGAACAGCACCCGGCTAGGAGATTTTCACCGGGTTAACGACGTCGGCGATCAGCACCAGGATCGTGAAGCAGATGAAGACGCTGGCCACCACGTAGGCGACGGGCATCAGCTTGGCCACGTCGAAGGGGCCCGGGTCGGGCCGCCTCAGCACCTTCGCCAGGTTCCGGCGCAGCGACTCCCACAGCGCGCCCGCGATGTGCCCGCCGTCGAGCGGGAGCAGCGGGAGCATGTTGAACAGGAACAGCGAGAGGTTGAAGCCGGCCACCAGGAACAGCATCATCGCGACCTGCTGCGACGCGGGGATGTCGAGGGTGAAGACATCGCCGCCGATACGGGCCGCGCCGACCACGCCCATCGGGGAGTCGGCCTCCCGCGGTCCGTCTCCGAAGGCCGCGTCCCACAGGGCGGGGACCTTGCTGGGCAGGGCGATCAGCGACTCCACGCCGTTCTGCATCATGTCGCCCATGCGGTCGACGGACTGGCCGAAGGACTGCTCGACGATGCCGGTGGCGGGCGTGAAGCCGAGGAAGCCGGCGTACACGTACTGGCCCTCGACATAGCCGCCGTCGCCGTCGCTCTTGCTGACCTGGTTCTTGATCAGGTGGGCGGTCAGGTCGACCTGCTCACCCTTGCGCTCGACGGTGAGGGTGACGTCCTTGCCGGGGTTGGCGCGGATGTCGGACTGGAGGGCCGACCAGTCCGTGATCGCCTCGCCGTTGAACGCGAGGATCTTGTCGCCGCCCTGGAGGCCCGCGGCCTTGGCGGGCGCGGCCTCGTCACCGGCCGCGCACTTCGTGCGGTTCTCGCTGCCCTGGATGACACAGTCGGAGACCTTGCCGACGGTGGTGGTCTGGGTCTGTATGCCGAACGTCATCATCACGCCGAGGAAGATCGCGACGGCCAGGATGAGGTTCATGAAGGGGCCCGCGAACATCACGATCACGCGCTTCCACGGCTTGCGCGTGTAGAAGAGGCGGTTCTCGTCGCCGGGCTTGAGCTCCTCGAAGGCGGCCGACCTGGCGTCCTCGATCATGCCGCGGAAGGGGGAGGTCGAGCGGGCCTCGATCCTGCCGTCCGGGCCGGGCGGGAACATGCCGATCATGCGGATGTAGCCGCCGAGCGGGATGGCCTTGATGCCGTACTCGGTGTCGCCCTTGCGGCGCGAGAAGATGGTCGGGCCGAAGCCGACCATGTACTGCGGCACGCGAATGCCGAAGAGCTTGGCCGTCGACAGGTGTCCCAGTTCGTGCCACGCGATGGAGATGAGCAGGCCGACCACGAAGACGACTATGCCGAGGATCATCATCAAGGTCGTCATGCACGAGCCTCCGCGGTTGTCGCCTGTGGCGTCTGTTTCGTCTGTGCCGTCAGTTCACGGGCCCGGGCGCGCGCCCAGGTCTCCGCTTCGAGGACGTCCGCGACCGTCAGGGAAGTTCCCGTGTCCGGTGTGCCGTGTTCCTCGACCACTCGCGTGACAGTCTCCATGATTCCGAGGAAGGGCAGGGCGCCCTTCAGGAACGCGTCCACACACTCCTCGTTGGCGGCATTGAACACCGCCGGGGCCGTGCCCGCGAGCTGCCCGACATGCCGGGCGAGGGCGACCGACGGGAACGCGTCGTTGTCGAGCGGGTGGAACTCCCAGCTCGACGCCCTGGTCCAGTCGAAAGCGGGCGCCGCGTCGGGCACGCGTTCGGGCCAGCCCAGCCCGATGGCGATCGGCCCGCGCATGTCGGGGGGCGTCGCCTGGGCGATCGTCGATCCGTCGGTGAACTCAACCATCGAGTGGACATACGACTGCGGGTGCACGACCACCTCAATCCGCTCGAAGGGAATGTCGTAGAGGAGGTGCGCCTCGATGACTTCGAGCCCCTTGTTCACCAGGGTCGCGGAGTTGATGGTGATGACCGGCCCCATGGCCCAGGTGGGATGGGCCAGGGCGGCCTCCGGTGTGACGTCGGCCAGTTCGGATCTCGTACGTCCCCGGAAGGGGCCCCCGGAAGCGGTCACGACGAGTTTGCGTACGTCGGCCCGGGTGCCCGAGGCGAGGGCCTGGAACAGGGCGGCGTGCTCGGAGTCGACCGGGATGATCTGACCGGGCTTGGCCAGCGCCTTCACCAGCGGACCGCCGACGATGAGCGACTCCTTGTTGGCGAGCGCGAGGGTGCGGCCCGCCTCCAGGGCGGCGAGGGTGGGCGCGAGGCCGATGGAGCCGGTGATCCCGTTCAGCACGGTGTGGCAGGCGGAGGCGGCGAGCCGGGTGGCCGCGGCCGGACCGGCGAGGATCTCGGGAAGGGTCTCACCTGGGGCGTACTGCGCCGCGAGGGCCTCCTTCAGCGCGGGTACGACGTCCTCGCGGGCGACGGCGACCGTCTCGACGCGCAGCCGGCGGGCCTGTTCGGCGAGCAGGCCGACCCTGCCGCCGGCGGCGGAGAGGCCGGTGACCCGGAACCGGCCGGGGTTGCGCAGCACGAGGTCGATGGCCTGGGTGCCGATCGAGCCGGTGGAGCCGAGGATCACGACATCCCGGACTCCGTCCACGGGGTCGAAGACAAGATGCGGATCAGCGAGGGGGGCTGGACTGTCGCTCATTCCCCCATTGTGGCCGCAATGGGTCCCACGCAGGACAGTGCGCCCCTCTTCCGGTCCCTTTAGCACCCTCGCGCCCCGGAGGAACGGAAATCACCCTTTGTGAAACCAACGTGAAGATCACGTGATAGCACTGCACAACCGGTCGGTGGACGACCGACCGGCGGACAACACCCTGGGGGGTTCTCATGCGGATACGCGCTGCCCTGCCCGCGCTCGTGGGCGCAGTGGCACTGACAGGCACATTTCTCAGCACTCCGGCTCAGGCGGCCGGCGGTGTGACCATTCACCGCGCCTACTTCGACAGCCCGGGCTCGGACACGGGCTCGAACACCAGCCTCAACGGCGAGTGGGTACAGCTCAAGAACACCGGTTCCGCGGCGATCTCGGTCAAGGGCTGGATCCTGAAGGACATCGCGAACCACAGGTTCACCTTTCCCGACGTGAGGATCGGGGCGGGCAAGACCGTCATCGTGCACACCGGCAAGGGCACGGCCACCTCGGCGCACCGCTACCAGAACCGGCGCGCCTACGTCTGGAACAACACGAGCGACACCGCCACACTCACCAAGGCGAACGGCAGCAGGGTCGACTCGTGCTCGTGGACGACGCGGGATCCCAGCGACAAGTACTGCTGACCCGCCCTCACCGCCTGCGGCGGCGCCTGCCCTTCGACTTCGCGGGCCGGGCGCCGCTGCGTGCGGACGCCCGGTCGGCGGTTGCGGATGTCCGGTCGGTGGGTGCGGACGCCCGGTCGGTGGGTGCGGACGCCCGGTCGGCGGGTGCGGGCTCGGGAGCGGTGTCGGCCGGGGCGAAGGCGCCCTCGATGACGCCCTCCGCCGTGTCCAGCGTCGGCGCGGTGAAGTGCAGGCCTTCGGTGCGGTCGCGGCGTTCGAGGTTCTCCGCGCCCGGGGCCGCCGCGTCGAGGTTGAAGACATAGCCGACGGACTCCTCCTTGATGGCCTCGGTCATCGCGCCGTACATGTCGAAACCCTCGCGCTCGTACTCGACGATCGGCTCCCGGCCGAGCGTCCAGCGCAGGCCGATGCCGTCGCGCAGGTAGTCCATCTCGTAGAGGTGCTCGCGCCATTTTCGGTCGAGGACGGAGAGGACGACCAGGCGTTCCAGGTCGCGCAGGGCGGCGGCGCCGAGTTCGGCCTCGCGGTCGTCGTAGCGGGCGTGGATGTCCGCCGTCACCGCGTCGAGCAGGTCCTCGGCGGTGAGGCTCGCGCGGTCGCCCGCCGCGTCCTCCAGGTCCTCGATGGTGAGCCGCACCGGGTAGAGCTGCCTGAAGGCGCTCCAGAGCCGCTCCAGGTCCCACTCCTCGGCGAACCCCTCGCTCGTCTCCTGTTCGACGTAGGCCCGCACGGTGTCGTCCATGAAGTGCAGGATCTGTTCGCGCAGGTCCTCCCCGGCGAGGACCCGGCGGCGCTCGGCGTAGATCAGCGTGCGCTGCCTGTTGAGGACCTCGTCGAACTTCAGGACGTCCTTGCGGGACTCGAAGTGCTGCTGCTCCAGCTGGGCCTGGGCGGAGGCGATGGCGCGGGTGACCATCTTGTTCTCGATGGGTATGTCGTCGGGGACGTTGGCCATGGACATCACGCGCTCGACCACGTTGGCGCGGAACAGCCGCATCAGATCGTCCTGGAGCGAGAGGTAGAAGCGCGAGGCCCCAGGGTCGCCCTGACGGCCGGAGCGGCCGCGCAGCTGGTTGTCGATGCGGCGGGACTCGTGGCGTTCGGTGCCCAGGACGTAGAGGCCGCCCAGCCTCTTGACCTCGTCGTGTTCGGCGGCGGCCGTGGAGGTGATCCGGTCGAGTACCCGCCGGCGGTCCTCGGGGCCCGCGTCCTCACCGGCCTCGGCGAGCGCCATGGCCTCCGGATTGCCGCCGAGCATGATGTCGGTGCCGCGGCCCGCCATGTTGGTGGCCACGGTGACCGCGCCCCTGCGTCCGGCCTGCGCGACGATCTGGGCCTCGCGCTGGTGGTTCTTGGCGTTGAGGACCTCGTGCCGGATGCCCTCCCTCCGCAGCCGCGCGGACAGTACCTCGGACTTCTCCACGGAGGTGGTGCCCACCAGGACCGGCTGTCCGGCCTCGTGCTTCTCGGCGATGTCCGCGAGGATCGCGGCGTACTTCGCCTCCTCGGTGCGGTAGATCTGGTCGGGGTCGTCGAGGCGGACCATCGGCCGGTTGGTGGGGATCGGGACGACGTGCAGCTTGTAGATCTGGTGGAACTCGGCGGCCTCGGTCATCGCGGTGCCGGTCATGCCGGCGAGCTTGTCGTAGAGGCGGAAGAAGTTCTGCAGGGTGATCGTGGCGAGCGTCTGGTTCTCGTCCTTGACCGTCACGCCCTCCTTGGCCTCGATCGCCTGGTGCAGGCCCTCGTTGTAGCGGCGGCCCGCGAGGATGCGCCCGGTGTGCTCGTCGACGATCAGCACCTCGCCGTCCACGAGGACGTAGTCCTTGTCCTTCTTGAAGTGCTCCTTGGCCTTGAGCGCGTTGCTGAGGTGTCCGATGAGCGGGGTGTGGTCGGACTCGTAGAGGCTCTCGATGCCCAACTGGTCCTGGAGGTACTCCACTCCGCGGTCCAGGATCGACACCGTGCGCTTCTTCGGGTCGTACTCGTAGTCGTACTGGGTACGCAGCTCGGCGAGCCGGTCCTTGTCCGACGGCGTGGTGAACTGCTCCTCCTGCACCAGGACGCCGTTCATCCGCAGGGCGAACCGGGCGAAGGACTCGTACCAGTGGGTGGGCTGGTCCGCCGGGCCGGAGATGATCAGCGGGGTGCGGGCCTCGTCGATGAGGATCGAGTCGGCCTCGTCGACGATCGCGAAATGGTGGCCCCGCTGGACGAGTTCGTCCTGTGACCAGGCCATGTTGTCGCGCAGGTAGTCGAACCCGAACTCGGTGTTGGTGCCGTAGGTGATGTCGCAGGCGTACTGCTCACGGCGCTCGGCCGGGGTCGACTGCGACTTGATGACGCCGACGGTCAGGCCGAGGAAGCGGTAGGCGCGGCCCATCCACTGGGCGTCGCGCTCGGCCAGGTAGTCGTTGACCGTGACGAGGTGGACTCCCTTGCCTGTCAGGGCGTTCAGGTACACGGGAAGGGTGCCGACGAGGGTCTTTCCCTCGCCGGTCTGCATCTCGGCGATGTTGCCGAGGTGGAGCGCCGCGCCGCCCATGATCTGTACGTCGAAGTGACGCATGCCGAGGGTGCGGCGCGCGGCCTCGCGCATCGCCGCGAAGGCCTCCGGCAGCAGGTCGTCGAGGCTCTCGCCCTCGGCGTACCGCTCCTTGAACTCCGGTGTGAGTGACTGGAGTTCCTCGTCGGTCAGCTTCTTGAAGTCCTCTTCGACGGAGCCCACCTGTTCGGCGACGCGCTCCAGCCGGCGCAGCATCCGGCCCTCGCCGGCCCGCATGATCCTGCCGGTGATGGCGTCAAGGCCCTTGACTGGCATGGGAATTCCCCCGCAACTGAACGGCGTCCATGAGCATCCCCATCCAGCGGTTGGCCCGCTGGAGAATATGGACGCTCTGTTGATTCGCTGTGATCACCTCGCGCGGAACAGGGTCCTTGACCACGTCGAGCGCACCACGGAAAAGCTGCTGGATCAAAGGCCGTTCACCCGGCCGTCCCGCGTCGAGCAGCTCGTCGACGTCACGGAGGTCGAACCTCCGGATGCGGGGCGCGTCGAAGGAGGCCCCGGGCGGCCTCGGTTCCTCGTCCACCAGGGCGAGCGCACAGTCGTTGAGCAGGACGGCGACCGCGTCCCGGTGCCCCTGGAAGGTCTCCGGCGCGGTCTCCCGCAACTTCTGCGCGAGCGGCCGTACTTCATCGCGCACGGTCCGCAGGGCCCGTGCGCGATCCATCTCGTCGGGCTGCCGCCACGCCTGTCCGCGGGCGCGGGTCAGCTGTACGGAAATACCGTGACTGTATTCTTCCCCGGTTCCTTGGCGCATGTGCCGTCCCCGTTCGCCATTGCGCTCATTGTTGGCGCACATTTTCCGGTGCGGCAAGCGGCACAATGACGGACGGGGCTGCGGTGCATGGGTGGGGAAAAGGTCAGCGAATGGGTCGGTGGACGTTTTCCTTCGTGCTCGCGCCGGGCGTCGCGTCGGCGATCCAAGGACCTTCGCCCGAGGGGTCGATGACGCCCTGCTCCAGCCACTCGTAGGTGCCCGTCAGGACACCCTTGACCACCTTGCGGTCGAGGTCGTCGGTGTTGGTCCACAGGCGGCCGAAGAGTTCGTCGACGCGGATGCGGGACTGGCGGCAGAAGGCGTCGGCGAGTTGATAGGCCTCGCGGCCGTGGTCCTCGGTCGTGCGCAGGAGTTCGGCGCGCACGCAGGCCGCGCTCATCGCGAAGAGCTCGGCACCGATGTCGACGATCCGGCCCAGGAAGCCCTGCTTGGTCTCCATCCGGCCCTGCCAGCGCGACATGGCGTAGAAGGTGGAGCGGGCGAGCTTGCGGGCACTGCGTTCGACGAAGCGCAGGTGCGGCGAGAGGTCGATTTCCTGGTTGAACTCGGCGTACGCGCGCGGGAGTTGCCCCTGGCCCGCGACCAGCTTCGGCAGCCACTTGGCGTAGAAGACACCGGCGTTGGCGCCTGCCTTCGCCTTGTCCGAGAGGGACTTGTCGGGGTCGATGAGGTCACCGGCGACCGAGAGGTGGGCGTCGACGGCCTCGCGGGCGATCAGCAGGTGCATGATCTCCGTCGAGCCCTCGAAGATGCGGTTGATACGGAGGTCGCGCAGGATCTGCTCGGCCGGTACCGCCCGCTCCCCGCGCGCCGCCAGCGACTCCGCGGTCTCGAAGCCCCGGCCGCCGCGGATCTGGACGAGTTCGTCGGCCATGAGGCAGGCCATCTCGGAGCCGTACAGCTTGGCGAGGGCGGCCTCGATGCGGATGTCGTTGCGGTCCTCGTCGGCCATCTGGGAGGACAGGTCGAGGACGGCCTCCAGCGCGAAGGTCGTCGCCGCGATGAAGGAGATCTTCGCGCCGACCGCCTCGTGGAAGGCGACCGGCTTGCCCCACTGCTCGCGCGCCGACGACCACTCGCGGGCGATCTTCAGACACCACTTGCCCGCGCCCACGCACATGGCGGGCAGGGACAGCCGGCCCGTGTTGAGCGTGGTCAGCGCGATTTTCAGGCCCGAGCCCTCCGGGCCGATCCGGTTCGCGGCGGGCACCCGGACCTGGTGGAAGCGCGTGACGCCGTTCTCCAGGCCGCGCAGGCCCATGAACGCGTTGCGGTGCTCGACGGTGATGCCCTCGGAGCCGGCCTCGACCACGAACGCCGTGATGCCGCCCTTGTGGCCCTCGGACTTCGGCACCCGAGCCATGACGACGAGGAGGTCGGCGACGACGCCGTTGGTCGTCCAGAGCTTCACCCCGTCGAGGACGTAGTCGTCGCCGTCCCGCACGGCGCTGGTCGCCAGCCGGGCCGGGTCGGAACCGACGTCCGGCTCGGTCAGCAGGAAGGCCGAGATGTCGGTGCGGGCGCAGCGCGGCAGGAAGGTGTCCTTCTGCTCCTGGGTGCCGAACTGTTTCAGCGGCTGCGGTACGCCGATCGACTGGTGGGCGGACAGCAGCGCGCCGATCGCGGGGCTCGCGGAGCCGACCAGGGCGAGCGCCTTGTTGTAGTAGACCTGGGTGAGGCCGAGACCGCCGTACTTCGTGTCGATCTTCATGCCGAGGGCGCCGAGTTCCTTGAGGCCGTTGATGACCTCGTCGGGGATCCGCGCCTCGCGCTCGATGAGCGCGGAGTCGATCTTCGTCTCGCAGAAGACGCGCAGCCTGGCGAGGAACTCCTCGCCGCGCCGCGCGTCCTCGTCGGCCGGCAGGGGGTGCGGGTGGATCAGGTCTAGCCGGAAGCGGCCGAGGAACAGTTCCTTGGCGAAACTGGGCCTGCGCCAGTCCTGTTCGCGCGCGGCCTCGGCGACCTGCCGGGCCTCACGTTCGGTGACAGTGGGCTGGTGGGGTGTTGCGGTCATGCTGGTCACCTCGCCGCGCATCGGGAACAGGGGTTCGTGTGCCGGTCTCGTACGCTTGGGACTCCGATCCTGTGTACCCATTTCATCGATCTTGAGCGCTTTCATCGATCGCCGGGCGCACGTTACCGATCGGTTCTACTCGATCGTATTTACCTGATTCCGGATGACCCCACCAGTCCTCGCGCAGCGTTCGGCCCAACGCACTCGCGGCGGTATTGCATCGGGGATCCTTACGGAGGACGGTCGGATCGAGATCGGTAGGCGAAAAGGTGTCGAAGCGCTTCGACAACCTATGGACACCCAACATCCATCGGGCTACTGTCGAGCCACCCTCACTCGCCGTTATCCGCAACGCGCACTGTCGAAGCGCTTCACACAATGCTGGGAGAGCTGGATGGTCACCCTCGCCGAGGTCGCCCAGCACGCCGGAGTCTCGGCGAGCACGGTGAGCTATGTCCTCAGCGGCAAGCGGTCCATCTCCGTGGGCACCCGGCAACGGGTCGAACAGAGCATCCAGGAGCTGGGCTACCACCCGAACGCGGGTGCCCGGGCCCTGGCGAGCAGCCGGTCCAACATCATCGCGCTGATGATCCCGCTCCGTACGGACATGTACGTGCCGGTGATGATGGAGATCGCCATCGCGGTGGCGACCAATGCCCGCACCCACGGGTACGACGTGCTGCTGCTCACCGGCGAGGAGGGTCCCGACGCGGTACGCCGGGTCACCGGCAGCGGGCTCGCCGACGCGATGATCCTGATGGACGTCGAACTCGACGACGAGCGGATGCCGTTGCTGCGCGACACGGACCAGCCCTCGGTGCTCATCGGCCTGCCCGCCGACACCTCCGGACTGACCTGCGTCGACCTCGACTTCGGCGCGACGGGCGGTCTGTGCGCCGAACACCTGGCGCTTCTCGGCCACCGTGACATCGCTGTCATCGGCGAGGCGCCCGCGGTCTACGAGCGGCACACGGGATTCGCCGAGCGCACACTCGACGGACTGCGTTCCCGCTCGCGGGAGTTGGGCCTGCGCGTACTGCACCGCCCCTGCGAGGGCGGCTTCGACGCGATGTCCCTGACCCTCGCCCGCATCTTCGACGAGCGCCCGGGCACCACCGGCTTCGTCGTGCAGAACGAGTCCGCGGTCGAGCCGTTGCTCGCGCTGCTGCGCCGGCAGGGCCGCGCCGTCCCCGAGGACGTGTCGGTGATCGCGATCTGCCCGGACCAGGTCGCGACCCAGGCCTCGGTGCGGCTGACCTCGGTCGCCATCCCCGCCCAGGAGATGGGCCGGCACGCCGTGGAACAACTGATCGCCAAGCTCGACGGGCACGGCAAGGACGAAGTCGTACTGATCGCGCCGGAGTTGACGGTGCGGGCGAGCACGGGGCCGGCGCCGGGCGCGGGCTGAGCCCACCCGTTCGAGTACGAGTACCCGCGCCACCGGCTCGGGTCCCCCCGCCACCCGCTCAGGCACCCCTGAGCCCATCCGCTCACGCACACCTGGGCCCATCAGCCCAGGACCCCGGCCGGTCGCCTCCCCGGCGGCCGGCCACCTCAGGCGGCCCCACGGGGCAGCCCCTTCTTTCCCGGCACGCGTCCGTCGCGGGCCGGGTCTGTCGCAGCCACTCCTTCTCCCAGGAGCACCCCCAGTGAATCTGCCTGCCGAAACACAGCCCCAGGTCAGCCTCGCGCAGTCCTCCCCCACCGTCGGCACCTTCCGCGAACGGGACGGTGCGCTGGAGTGGAGCGGCCGCACGGAGACCGTGCGCGTCGAGCCCTGGGGTCCGGACGCGGTCCGGGTCCGCGCACGGCTCGGCGGACCGGTCCTCGAAGGCCTCCCGGGCGCGTTGCTCGACGAGCCGCCGGCCACCGAGAGCACGGTCAAGACCGAGGCGGGGGAGGCACAGTTGACGGTCGGCGCGCTGACCGTCCTGATGTCCGCGGAAGGGCTCATCCGCTTCGTCCGCACCTCCGACGGCTCCGAACTGCTGGCCGAGGAACGCGCCCACTTCTGGTGGCCCGGCTCGCGCCTCTACACCCCGACCGGCAACGGCCACCACCGGCTGGAGCAGCGGTTCGCCGCGTACGAGGACGAGAAGCTGTACGGGCTCGGCCAGCACCAGCACGGGCTGTTCGACCAGAAGGGCGCCGTCCTCGACCTGGTGCAGCGCAACGCCGAGGTGACCATCCCGGTACTCACCTCCAGCCGGGGCTACACCCTGCTGTGGAACTCCCCCGCCATCGGCCGCGTCGAGCTGGCGGGCAACGGCACACGCTGGGTCGCCGACTCGGCCCGTCAGCTCGACTACTGGATCACCGCGGGGACCCCGGCCGACGGGCAGCGCCGCTACAGCGCCGCGACCGGCCGTACACCGATGCTCCCCGAGTGGGCGGCCGGCTTCTGGCAGTGCAAACTGCGCTACCGCACGCAGGACGAACTCCTCGCCGTGGCAAGGGAGTACAAGCGCCGCGGGCTGCCCCTGTCGGTCATCGTCTGCGACTTCTTCCACTGGACGCACCTGGGTGACTGGAAGTTCGACCTGACCGAGTGGCCCGACCCGGCGGCGATGCAGGAGGAGCTCGCCGCGATGGGCGTCAAACTGGTCGTGTCCGTCTGGCCGTCGGTGTCCCCGCTCTCCGAGAACCACCAGCTCATGGAGCAGCGCGGCTACTTCATCGGCACGCAGTACGGCCCCATGGCGCACGCCGACTGGCCCGACAAGGAGGTGGCCTCCACCGTCCAGGTCGCCTTCTACGACGCGACCAACCCGGAGGCCCGCGACTTCCTGTGGTCCCGCGTGAAGGCCAACTACCTCGACCCGTACGGCATCACGGCCTTCTGGCTGGACGCCTGCGAGCCGGAGCTGAAGCCGGGCTTCTCGGAGAACCTGCGCTACTACGCGGGCCCCGGCCTCGAGGTGGGCAACCTCTACCCGCGGGAGAACGCGCGCGTCTTCCACGAGGGCCTGCTCGCCGCCGGTGAGACCGAGATCGTCTCCCTCAACCGCTCGGCGTGGGCGGGCAGTCAGCGCTACGGCGCCGCCCTGTGGTCCGGTGACATCGGCACGGACTTCGCGACCCTGCGCCGCCAGATCGCGGCCGGCCTCAACACCGCACTCTCCGGCATCCCCTGGTGGAACACCGACATCGGCGGCTTCCACGGCGGCGACCCGGACGATCCGGAGTTCCGCGAGGTCATGGTCCGCTGGTTCCAGTTCGGCGCGCTGTCCCCGCTGATGCGCCTGCACGGTTTCCGCGATCCGGGCATGGCACTCGGCCCCGACATGACCGGCGGCCCGAACGAGGTCTGGTCCTACGGCGAGGAGGCCGGGGCCATCCTGGAGAAGTACCTGCGGCTGCGTGAGCGCCTGAAGCCGTACGTCCTGGACGTCATGCGGGAGGCTCACGAGGAGGGGCTGCCCGTGATGCGCCCGCTGTTCCTGGAGTTCCCGGACGACCCGGCCGCCTGGTCGGTGGACGACGCGTATCTGTTCGGCCCGGATCTGCTGGTCGCGCCGGTGCTCACGGCGGGCGCGACGGACCGTACGGCCTACCTTCCGGCGGGCGCGCGCTGGACGGACGCGTGGACGGGTGAGACGTACGAGGGGGGTGCGACCGTCACCGTCGACGCCCCGCTGGACCGCATACCGCTGTTCCTGCGGGACGGAGCGCGGCTGCCTGTGGCGGAGTGAACAGGGAAAGTGCGGCCGGCCCCTCGACGGGACCGGCCGCACTCTCACGCGCGGATCAACTACTGCTGACCGTCAGGTTGTTGGTGGTGAAGTCCAGGCCGCCGGACGAGGACGTGACCTCGTAGCCGAACTGGACGTCTCCGATGGTCTCGTTGCCGAACCAGCCCTTGGTGTCCTTGATCCACTTGAGGATCGGCAGGATGTTGACGGTGCCGGAGGACGAGTCCGAGGTGCGCAGGAACGAGAAGACCTCGTTCGCGCCGTTGTTGCCCTTGTAGACGGTCCAGGTGTGGCCGCCCAGCGTCACATTGCCCTGCGAGGTGCCGAGCGGGCCGACGGCTCCGTTGTAGTTGACCCAGAGCATGATCTCGTAGTCGTAGTCGGTGTCCCAGATGTCGTACGACGTGTTGTACGCGCCGGCGGACGGGACCGTGACGTTGTAGCTGCTGGAGAGCGAACCGAGCGAGGTGATCGTCTTGTTGATCACCTTCTTGGAGTTGGGGTACGACTTGATGCCTCCGGTGTTGGGGTGGTTGGCCCAAACCCCCCAGTTGGTCCCGGAGTTGGCCCAGATGCACTGGGAGCCGGCTCCGGATCCCCAGATGTTGTTGTAGAGGGTGTAGCCGTTCAGCGAGGTGTTGCCCCACTGGTCGCAGGAGCTCCAGACGGCGGCCTGGGCGGGGGCGGCGGCGACTCCGACGGTGACGCCGAGCGCGAGTGCGGGGGCCGCGAGGGCCTTGCTGATCCTTTTCAGTGTGCGATGTGCCATGGTGTCCCTTCCATGGGTGGGGGGAATTGCGGCTGCTGCTACTGCGGCCCCGAGGTGAGGACGCAGTCTTCTCCGGCGCGCAGGGAGAGCGGTCGCGCTCCGGTGGAAGTCCTGAGATCGATGCGCAGGGTGCGGGCGGGGCGGATGACGGCCGTGCGCTCCCGGGGGCTCCAGGTCAGGTCGACCTCGGCGCCGAACCGGGTCCGGATGCCGTGCAGTCGGCCGGTCGGGTACGCCGTGGGGAGCGCCGGGAAGAGGACCAGCCGCCCGGGAGTGGACTGGATCAGTGCCTCGATGAGGAGGGCGGGGAGCGTGTGGGCGGCGTCCGCGTTGTAGACGTGGCGGTTCGGGTAGTGGCCGCTCATGAGGGACACGTGGAAGAAGTCCCCCGCCAGCACCTTGCCGAGAGCCGCCGTCACACGGTCGGTGTCGCGCAGCCGGGCCGCCAGCAGGGCGTGGTGGAGGTGACCGTGCGCCGAGTCGTTCTCGGCGCCGCGCAGTTCGAGGGCGCGACGGGCCGCCTCGGCCAGTTCCGGGGAGTCGTAGGGATTGATCTCGTCGAGCGGCCAGACGCCGTACAGGTGGCTGAGGTGCCGGTGGTCGTAGGTGTCGTCGAGGCCGGGCCAGGCCCATTCGGCCAGCGCGCCCTCGGCGTTGACGCGGTGCGGCGGCAGCCGGTCGGCGAGCGCGCGCCAGCGTTCGGCGTCCGGGCCCGGGTGGTAGTCGGCGGCCGTGCGCAGCGCGTGGCGGGCCGCGGAGAGGTCCATGGCGGCGTTGAGGGTGACCCAGCTCGCGTTGGCGGGGCGGTTCTCCGGTGAGTACGAGGGGACGACGACGAGTCGGCCGTGTTCGTCGGTGCGGGTGAGGAAGTCCTCGTAGAAGGTGGCGACTTCGGCGAGCGCGGCGGCCAGTCGTGGGTCCCGCGTGCCACGGGTCTCGTCGTGGTCCACGAGCGGTTTCAGCAGCCAGTCGGCGCCGGCGGTCCACACATGCAGGGGGTACTCGCGGCTGAGGTGGTAGATGTGCCCGGACTCGCCGTCGGTGTGCGCGGGGGCGACGACACCGCGGGCGCCGAAGATCGCCCGTGCGTTGTCCCGCCAGTCTGGCAACTGGCCCTGCACCAGGGTGGCATGAGCCTCGGTGACCTCCGGGAGTCCTGCCGCGGCGGCCGAAGCCGTCTGGAGGTTGAGGTTGGCGTCGGTGGTGAACGCCCCGGACCACGCGGTGTCCCAGTCACCGGTCCACAGGCCGGTCAGGCGCGGCGGCCGCGTTCCGGAGGCCGACAGGAGGTGGTAGCGCCCTGCCGCGAGGAGTCGCTCCAGGAGGGCGGGACTTCCGGGGCGGCGCAGCAACTCGGAGCCGGGGAGCGCGCGTTCGGCCGCGTCGGCGTCGAGCTCGAAGCCGACTCGGAGGTAGGCGGAGCGGTGGAGGGCGGTGTGGCGGGCTTGGAGGCGGGCGTATGCGTTTTTGGCGTTGCCGTTGGCGTTGGCGGAGTTGGGGGCGGGGACGGGGCCTGGAATGAGGCTGGGGTCTAGTCCGGGACTGGGACCGGGGGCGGTGGGAGGGGCGGGATCTAATCCGGGACCGAGGCCTGTGCCGGGGCCGGAGCCGCTGGTTGCGTTGAACCTGGGGTCGAGAGCCGCGTCGGGGACGGTGCCTGGGCCTGGGCCGGTGTGTGCGGCGCCTGAGCCGGTGTGTGCGGCGCCTGAGCCGGTGTGTGCGGCGCCTGAGCCGGTGCTCGCGCCGATGCCTGGGCCTGATCCGGCGTGTGCGGCGGCGCCTGGGCCGGTCCGCGCGCTGGTGCCTGAGCCGGCGCCGGAGCCTGGTCCGGAGTCGGCACCGGCGTCGGCGTCCGTCAGCAGCGCCCGCAGCTCGCGGACCTCGGCAAGCACGTCCAGTTCGCCGGTGTGCCGTCGTACCCGCGTGAGCAGGAGCACCGAGCGGGCGCCCTCGACCCGCAGGCCGGGAAGGGCGGTCCGGGTCCGCCCGCCGGTGACCACGGCGATGGTGACGCCCGTGTACGCCAGTTCGCTGCCCGGATAGCGGGCACGCAGGGTGAGCAGCGCGCCCTCAGGCGTGAGGACCGAACTGTGTCCCGCCATCACGTCATTGGGCAGACCGGGCAATCGGTGGTCCAGGGTCACGTCCACGGTGAGGTCGGCCCCGGTCACGTACTGGACGATGACGTCGTCGGCGCGGGAGACGAAGACCTCGCTGCGCCAGCCGTCGCAGTCGGCGCCGACCACGCCGGTGGTGAAGTCGACCTCCCGCCGGTAGGAGCCCCGCTTCGCCGCCGGCCGGCGCAACCGCACCTGGAAGGCGGGGTGGAAGGGCCGCACCCACAGCAGCGGCCGTCCGTCGGTGAAGTCCTCCCCGGCGGCGACATCGCCGGCCAGCAACCGGTCCTGCACCTCGCGGAGTTGGCCGGCGAGTTCGGGAGGGCGGGCGTCCTCGTTGCCGTTCGGGCGGACCAGGGCGTGATGGTTGACGATGACCCGGTCGTCGTCCGGGTCGCCGAACACCATGGCTCCGTGTGTCCCGTTGCCGCTCAGGAAGGCGTCCTCCCAGCGCGCGGCGGGCTCGGGTTCCCAAGTGCCGTGCACGGGACCGGAGTCAGGGGCGCCTGTCGCCTCGAGCCTGGTCATGGCGCGAGCACCGCCACTCCGTGGCGTTCCAGGCGTACGGAACCGGTGACGGGGCGGCCGGTGAGCAGGTCACGGTGGGTGCCAGGCACCTCGACCGTCACCTCGTCCCGCCCGTGGTTGAGCAGGAAGAGCAGCTCCCCGCGGCGTACTGCCTCAACTCCCGCGGGGATCGCGTCGAGCACCGGACGGACGCCCGCACAGTCCGCCACGTCCGCCAACAGGGCGCGCAGCGCGGGCGGTTCGGGGAGCGTGGACAGGTACCGGGCGTTGCCCTTGCGGAGTACGGCCGGCAGCCCGTCCAGTTCGCCGCCCTTGTAGACGGCCTCGGTCACGGCGTCCTCGGCCTCGATCTCCTCCGACCAGAGCGTCCCGCGGAAGCCTTCGCACTCGACCGTGTCCCCCGCGTCCAGCGGCCACCACTCGTGCAGAGTGCGGATGCCGAACAGCTCCCGCAGCCGCTCGTCCATGCCGCCCGGTCGCACCCGGTCGTCCTCGTCGGCGACGCCGGTCAGGAATCCGCAGACGAGGGTGCCCCCTCCCCGTACGTACGCGATCAGGTTGTCGATCGCCGCGTCCGTGAGCAGGTAGAGCTGCGGTACGACGACGAGCCTGTACGCGGAGAGGTCGTGCTCGGGGTGGGCGAAGCCGGTGGTGAGGTTGGCCTCCCAGAGGGCGCGGTGCCAGGCGCGCAGGACCTGGGGGTAGTCGACCTCCGAGGAGAGACGGCCGTCCTGGGCGCCGGCCCACCAGGAGTTCCAGTCGTGCAGGATCGCGATGTCCTGCACGATCCGACTGTCCGTCACCTCGCTGCCGATTTGGGCGAGTTCGGCGCCGAGCTGCCTGATCTCCTGGAAGGTGCGGCCCCGCTCCCCCGCGTGACTGACCATCCCCGAGTGGAACTTCTCCGCGCCCTGCCGGGACTGACGCCACTGGAAGTAGCAGACGGCGTCGGCGCCGCGCGCCACGGCCTGGAGGGACCAGAGGCGGTTGAGGCCGCGCGGTTTGGGGTGGTTGACGCCGCGCCAGTTGACCGGGCCCGCGGCTTGCTCCATGAGCATCCAGGGGCCGCCTGCCGCCTGGGAGCGCGTCATGTCCTGGACGAGCGCGGCGCTCTGGGCGCCGAGGGGGTCGCGCGGGTCGGGATAGATGTCGACGGAGACGACGTCCTCCTCGGCGGCCCACCGCCAGGCGTCCTGCCCCACCCACATCGGCATGAAGTTGCTGGTCACGGGAATGTCCGGGGTGTGGCGGCGGACGATGTCGCGTTCGGCGAGGTAGCACTCCAGGAGCATGTCGGAGGTGAAGCGCCTGAAGTCGAGAACGTGCGTCGGGTTCTTCATGTAGTGGGCGTGGCGCGGCGGGAGTATCTCGTGCCAGCCGTCGTAGCCCTGGCTCCAGAAGGCTGTTCCCCAGGCCTTGTTGAGCGCCTCGACCGTTTCGTACCTGTCCTGGAGCCAGCGGCGGAAGGTGGCGGCCGCCTCGTCGCCGTAGTCGAACGTGCAGTACTCGTTGTTGATGTGCCACATGGTGAGGGCGGGGTGACCGCCGTACCGGGCGGCCAGGTCCTCGGTGATGGCGGCGGCATAGCGGCGGTAGGTGGCGCTGGAGTGCGAGAAGTGCTGGCGGGAGCCCCACCACTCGGTGCGGCCGTCCTCGTCGCGGGGCAGCGTCTCGGGGTGGAGGCGGCCCATCCAGGGCGGGGGTGCGGAGGTCGGGGTGGCCAGGACGACACCGACGCCGTTCTCGTGCATCAGGTCCATCAGGCGGTCGAGCCAGCCGAACTCCCGAACGCCCGGGCGTGGTTCGAGCTTCGCCCAGGAGAAGACGCCGAGGGTGACGGAGTTGACGCCCGCCTCCTTCATGAGGCGTACGTCCTCGTGCCAGGTCTCCTCGGGCCACTGCTCGGGGTTGTAGTCACCGCCGAAGAGGATGCGGCCACGGGTGGCGTCACCGAGCTGTGGCATCAGGAGGGCTCCCCGTACTGGATTCCGCGGCCGTTGGTGGCGAGGTACACGCGGCCGTGGACGCGCGGGTCGCCGACGATCACCTCGCCGGTCCATCCCCACTGGTGGGCGTCGTCGTTGATCCGCACCCAGGTCCTCGCCTCGTCGTCGGAACGGAGGACGGCGGTGATCGTTTCGGTGGAGCCGACCTGGTAGATCGCCGGGTAGCCGGCGCCGGGGGCCGCCCTGCCGAAGCCGAGGGTGTACGAGGCCCAGCAGCCGGCGACCTTGGTGAAGGTGACACCGCCGTCGGTGGAGCGGTAGAGGCCGTTCCACTTGGCCGAGAGCCACAGGTCACCGGAGCGCCCGGGGGCCGCGACCACCTTGAACTGACTGTCCCCCGCGGGCAGCCCGGTCGCACGGGCCGTGAACGAGAGGCCACTGTCGGTGCTGACGTACAGCGTTCCTGTGTCGGTGTCGTACGCGTAGAAGAGCGTCGGGTCGGCCGGGTCGGCGACCGGCGTGGCGCCCTTCGGGAAGGAGGAGATCTCGGACCAGGTCGTGCCGTTGTCCGCCGAGCGGTGAGCCGGGTACTTCGTGCCGTCCCAGTGCACGAAGGACCAGAGCAGGGTGCTGCCGTCGGCGTTGGTGGCGATCGGCCCCGGTGCGTCCTTGGCGATGTCGGGCTGGGCCGCGAAGGGCGCCCAGGTCCGGCCTCCGTCACCGGAGTGTGCGCCGTTGCCGTTGTCGCCCCAGCCCGCCCGGACGACGTACGCCGGCCTGGCCGCGGCCTGCGCGAGTCCCGTCGCCGACCCGAACACGGGGTTCGTCGCCATGCCGCGCGACGGAGACGCCGTGAGCCGCTCGTGGTACATCACGCCGATGTCCCCGAGTCCGCTGATCAGGTGTGCCTCCCCGGCCGGGGGCGAGATCAGCTGGCGCACGGCCGTCTCCTCCAGGCCGCGGATCCGCGGCGCCCAGTGCCTGAGGTCACGGGTGCCGTAGAGGGTCGCGCCGGTCCCGTACACGACGTGCTTGGAGTCGTACGGGTCGACCGCGAGGGCCTGGATCCACCAGCCGAACTTCGGCTTGACACCGCCCCAGTTGAGGAAGGGAGTCTCCGATACGTCGAATACCGCCGCGTCCTTGAGGGACGTCCAGGTGCGGCCGCCGTCGGTGGTCCGGAACAGTGTGTCGACGTCCGCCCAGCGGTTGTTGGTGGAGACGACGACGGTGCCCGCGCGGCGGGCGTCGACGGCGATCCCTCCGTAGCCGAAGGTGTCCACCGACCCGTCCGGCCTCGTGCCGCCCGGTCCGACGGGGGTCACGTCTGTCCACTTGCCGCTGGTGGTGCGCAGCTTGTGCACGCTGCCGTCCGACTGGCCGTTGGGGCCGGGGGCGTTGGCGTAGGTCACGTAGAGCTCGCGGGTGTGCGTGTCGTAGGCCGCGCGGACCGGGACCTTAGCGGCGGTGCCGGAGGACTGACCGGGTACGGCCTGCCAGGTCGTGCCGTCGGCCGTGCGGTACAGGTTCGCCGTGCCGGAGGTGCCGTCGCCGTCACCCCAGCCCGCGTAGACGGCGCGTCCGGCCGCGACGAGGAAGGTGATGCCCTGCCCGGACGGGTTCGCCGTCGCCGGGAAGCCACTGACGGCTGCCCAGGTCGCGCCCCGGTCGGTCGACCTCAGCAGCCCGTCGTGCCGGGTGCCCAGCCACAGGGTGTCGCTGTCGCGCGGGTCGACCAGGAGGCGTTCACCGGTGCCGCGTCCGTCCTCGTTGGCGCCGAGTTTCACGGGCAGATCGGTACGGGTCCAGGTGGCGCCGCGATCCTCGGAGCGCAGCACCGCGCCGTTGCCCGCCCACGACTGGGCGTACGTGCCGAGCGCGGCGTAGAGCCGGCCGGGGTGCGCGGGGTCGACCGCGAGGGCCTCCACACCGAGGAGGTTCCAGTCGTCCCAGCCGAGGTGGTCCGTGAGCGGGGTCCAGCGGGCGGCGCGGTCGTCCCAGCGGTAGGCGCCGCCGATGTCGGTGCGGGCGTAGGCGAGTCCGCGTACGGCGGGATGGAAGAGGACGCCGGTGACGAAGCCGGTCCCGCCGATGACGACGTTGCGCCAGCGGTACGCGGCGCCTTCGGCAGCGACGGCCCGGCTCCCGAGCGCGGGAACGGCGGTGAGCGCGGCCGCGGCGGCGCTTCCGGCAAGGACGGCTCGTCTGCTCGGGCGGGGCGTGCGCATGACATACCTCGTTAGGAAAGTAGGGGTGTGGGGAGCGTCCCTCCGGGGGCGCGGGAGCTGCGCGACCGGCCACAACCGGACCCGCGGCCGAAGGACGGTCCGGCGCTACGGCGCACCCCGCGGTGCGAACCGTTGGGGGCCGCCACGGCCGACCGCCGACAGGAGCAGGTCGACCGCAGCGGCGTCAGGGGGACCGGAGATGGAGGGCTGACGCGCGTCAGCCCTTCACGGCTCCGGTGAGCATGCCCTTCTTGAAGTGCCGCTGGACGAAGGGCGAGAGGAAGGCGACGGGCAGCAGCGCAAGCACCATGACCGCCATCTGCACGGCGAGCGCGGACAGTTGGCCGGTCTTGATGGCCTGGCCCATGCCGACCGGCGGCTCCTGCTTCTGGACGAGCTGGATCATGACGTTCTGCAACGGCATCATGTCCTGGTCGCTCAGATAGATCGACGCGTTGAACCAGGCGCTCCAGTAGCCGACGGCGTAGAAGAGCGTGATCACCGCGATGACCGCGCGGGAGAGCGGCATCACGATCGTCCAGAGGATCCGCCAGTCGCCGGCACCGTCGATCCGCGCGCTGTCGGTGAGCTCCGGCGAGATCCCCATGAAGAACCCGCGCAGCACCAGGATGTTGAAGACGCTGATCGCGCTCGGCAGGATCAGCGCCAGATAGGTGTCCGTCAGACCCAGCGCCTGCACCAGCAGATACGTGGGGATGAGGCCGGCGCCGAAGAACATCGTCGCCAGCAGGGTCATCAGGAACCAGCGGTGCCCGACCGACCCGATGCGGGAGAGCCCGTACGCCGCGAGGATGGACACCGTCATCGAGAACAGCGTGCCGACGAGGGTGACACCCAGGCTGACGAGGGTGGCCCGGGTGACCTGGCCGCCGCTCAGCAGTTCCTGGTAGGCGATGAAGGTGAGGCCCTTGGGGATCACCACCAGCCCGCCGGCCTCGGTGATCGCCTGTTTCGAGGACAGGCTGGTGACGACGACGATCCACAGCGGGAACACGACGGCGAGGCAGGCGCCGGCCAGGACGATGCCCTTGCCCGCGAGCCCGGCCCTGCTGGGCTCCTCCTCCCAGACGGGCCTCCGCGGGGCCGCCCAGCGACCGGGTGCCTTCGGTGGCCGTACGTCGGAGACGGAGGCCGCGGAGGACTCCGTGGTCATGGCACTCACTTCTTGTACACCCCCTGCTCGCCCATGAGATGGGCCACCTTGTTCGCCGCGAGGACAAGACCGAGGCTGACCACGCCCTTGATCAGGCCCGCCGCGGCGGCGTAGCTGAAGTCCTGGTTGCGGACGCCGTTCCACCACACATAGGTGTCGAGGACCTCCGCCGCGCCCGGTCCGACCGCGTCCCGTTGCAGCAGGATCTGTTCGAAGCCGACCGTGAGGGCGTCACCGACGCGCAGCACCAGGAGGAGGGCGATCACCGGGCGCAGTGCGGGCAGCGTGACGTGCCACATCCGGCGCCACCGCCCGGCCCCGTCCATCGCCGCGGCCTCGTACAGGTCGGGGCTCACCGAGGCCAGCGCCGCGAGGAAGACGATGATGCCCCAGCCCGCGTCCTTCCAGACGCCCTCGGACGTCACCAGGAACTTGAAGATCCCCGGGTCTGTCATCAGGTCGAAGCCCTCGTACCCGTGCTGTCGCAGGGTCTGCGCGATGATGCCGGCGCCGCCGAAGATCTGCTGGAAGACGGTGATGACCAGTACCCAGGAGAAGAAGTGCGGCAGGTAGAGGATCGCCTGGGACACCGCCCGTACCCGGGGCCTGATCACGCTGTTGATGAGCAGCGCGAGCAGGATCGGGATGGGGAAGAAGAGCACCAGTTGGAGGGAGAACAGGACGAGCGTGTTCTGGACGGCGTCCCAGAACGCCGAGTCCTCGAAGAGCCGGTTGAACTGCTCCAGGCCGATCCAGGGGCTCTCGAAGACGGCGATGAAGCCGTTGTCGCTGATGTAGGGGTCGTACTCCTGGAAGGCGACGACGTTGCCCAGGATCGGTATGTAGTTGAAGACCAGGACCAGCAGGACGGCCGGCAGGGTCATCAGGATCAGTGTGCGGTCCCGCTTGAAACGGTTCCTGAAGGTGCCACCTGTTGAAGCCTTCGTGGACTTCGACGCCCTGGACGCCTTGGATGCCCTGGAAGTCCGGGATTCCGGCGCGGACTTGGAGTCGGCCGCGGGCTCGACGGCCGGGGTCTCGGTGCGTCCGGCGGACGACGGATCACCGCCGGCGGCGTCCGTCACCGAAGTCGAGGCCGCGGACGGGACCGAGGCCGACGCCGTGCCCTCGGCGGCGCCCGGTGTGGTGCTGTGTGCCACCTCGTCACCCCTGCGCCGAACCGTTGTCGTCGAGCAGCTTCTTGTACCAGTCGCGCAGTCCGTCGCCGCCCTGGCTCTTCCAGTCCGCGACCGCCTGCTGCATGTCGCCGATCTTCTTGCGGCCGCGGACGATGTCGTCCTCGAGCTGCTCGAAGTCGTTGGAGAGGTTGGTGTAGCGGGCCGGCTCGGTGATCTGGAGGCCGTAGAAGGAGGACTTCTTGGTGAAGGCGCCCATCCGCTGCTGCCACTCGACCTGTTCCTTCGCGATGTCCGGGAAGTCGGGGTGCGCGATGGTCGAGGCGGGGCTCGCGAGCATCACGAAGGCGTTGACGACCTCCTGGTTGCCCTTGTCGTTCTTGGTGGGCGTGCCGTCCTTGACGGTGTAATGCGTGCCCTCGACCCCGTAGTTGGTGAGCATGTACTCCTCGGTGCCGTACGGGGCGGCGGTGACGTTGGCGGCGGCCAGGATGTCGTGGACCGCGGCCTTCGACGCCTTCCGGTTGACGAAGGCGAAGATGCCGGCCGGCGATCCGGCCCACAGCGTGGGGTCGCCGCCGTCATGGCCGATGATGTCCATGCCGCCGATGCGGAATTCCTTGTTCTGGGTGGCCTGTTCGGCGCTCTTGCCCCACCAGGTCGAGATGTCGTTGTTGAAGAACAGCACCTCGCCGGACGTGAAGCGCAGCCCGGAGTCGCCCTGGTTCTGCGCCTTGGCGTCGGGGTGGACGACTCCCGCGTCGTACAACTTCCGTGTCCACTCGAGTGCTTCGAGGTACTCGTCGGTCTCGACGCGGCAGACCAGCTTGCCGTCGACGAGGTTCCAGCCGAGCGGCTTCTCGCTGCCGGACAGGACGCCGAACATGTTGAAGGCGGTCCACTTCAGGTCGTCGCAGGCCCACACCTTCGCCTTGGCATTGGTGATCTCCTTGGCCAGGGCGAGGAACTCGTCTGCCGTTGTGGGGAGTTGGTATCCCTTCGCGTCGAAGATGTCCTTGCGGTAGTACGGCACGATGTTCGGCACGTACGAGGAGGGCATCGGCAGGCCGCGCAGCTTGCCGCCGAAGATCGAGCGCTGCCAGGCGTCGGTCGGGATCGCCGCGAGGTTCGGGTAGTCCTTGACCTTGTCGCCGGAGAGGTAGGGGCCCAGGTCGGCCATCTTGCTGATGATGGCGCTGGGTATCTTGCCGCCCATGTTCCAGCTCGGGATGACGACGACGTCCGGCATGTCGCTGGAGGCGAGGACCGCGCCCAGCTTCTCGTCGTAGGTGTTGCCGTCCTGGTTCTGCCAGACGACGTCGGCGCCGATCTTCTCGTTCATCGCCGAGTAGTAGGGGTTGTTCCCCTTGGGGGGCGAGCCCCAGAACGGCGACATGATCTTGATGGTGCCGCCCTTGCCGAGCTTCTGGGGCACCGAGGTCTTCAGGTCGCCGAGGACGAGCTTGCCGGTGAAGCCGAGGGAGGAGCCGTTCTTCGACGGGATGTCCGGCGTCACCACGCTCTGCGCCACGAAGGTGGGGAGGATCTTCTGCGCGTCCTTGCCCGAGGTCGTGCCGTCCTTGGAGCCGCCGCCGGAGCCGCCGCAGGCGGTCAGCAGCGGCATCCCGCCCGCCACCGCGGCGGCGGCGACCGCCGTGGAGGCGAGGAAGCTTCTCCGGCTCGGAGCGGAGGTGGCGGAGTTCGGCGTCATTGCGTCAACCCTTCATGGCGCACCAGGACACCCGGCGGTAGGGCCGTCGGCTGCGGTGTCTTGAGTGGAACTGGCTGAGCTGAAACGGTCCTCGAAGGACTGCGCGCCCCAGGCGGCGATCCCGTCAGTCGAAGCGCTTCGATGTTGCTGCGAGGTTAAGTGAACGCGTGGGGGTGCACAAGAGTCGATTCCAAGATTCCTCGGAGGTATGCCATGGCCGCAGAGGACTGGACCGGCCCCGTGCGGCACTTGATGTAGAGATGGGGAAACGGAGTTGTTGCGTCTGGGTGTCTTGACACCCACCCCTCGGTCGAATCAGCATCGAAGCGCTTCGAAAGCGCCCCGTCGCTCCATCGCAAAGGGATCTCCACGTGACCGCACAAACGCCGCCTACGCCCCCTTTCCGTGATCCGCAGCTGCCGTTCGCGAAGCGCATCGACGACCTGCTGGCACGGCTCACGCTCGACGAACGGATCGCGTTCCTGCACCAGTTCGCACCGGCCGTCGAGCGACTCGGCGTCGCCGCCTTCCGCACCGGGCAGGAGGCGCTGCACGGCGTCGCCTGGATGGGCCCGGCGACGGTGTTCCCGCAGGCCGTGGGGCTCGGCGCGACCTGGAACGACGAGCTCGTACGCCGGGTCGGCGAGGCCGTCTCCACCGAGACCCGCGCCATGCGCGCCCGCGACGACCGCGTCGGCCTCAACGTGTGGTCCCCCACGGTCAACCTGCTCCGCCACCCGCTGTGGGGCCGCAACGAGGAGGGCTACTCGGAGGACCCGCGGCTCACCTCGGCGATCGCGACGGCGTACACCCGCGGCCTGCGCGGCGACCACCCGGTGTACTGGCGTACGGCCCCGGTCCTCAAGCACTGGCTGGCCCACAACAACGAGACGGACAGGGACACCTCGTCCTCCTCCGTGCGCCCGCGCGTCCTGCACGAGTACGACCTGCGCGCCTTCCGCGAGACGGTCGAGGCGGGCGCCGTGGCCGGTGTGATGCCCGCGTACAACCTGGTCAACGGCCGTCCCAACCACGTCTCGCCGTATCTGCGCGAGCACCTGCGCACCTGGACCGACCAGGATCTGCTGGTCTGCTCGGACGCGGGCGCGCCCTCCAACCTGGTCGATTCCGAGCACTACTTCGACACCCACGAGGAGTCGACCGCGGCCGCGGTCCGCGCCGGGGTGGACAGCTTCACGGACCACGGCACGGACAGCTCGCGGATCATCGAGCGTGTTCAAGGCGCTCTCGTCCAGGGCCTGTTGAGCGAGGCCGACATCGACGCCGCGGTACGCCGACAGCTCGCTGTCCGGTTCCGGCTGGGCGAGTTCGACCCGGGGCTCGACCCGTACGCGGGCGCCTCGGCCTTCGACACCCCGGCCCACCGCGCCCTCGCCCAGGAGGCCGCGGAGCAGGCGGTCGTGCTGCTCAAGAACGACGGCCTGCTGCCACTGGCCCCCGGCGCCGGCCTCGCCGTGGTGGGGCTCCTCGCCGACGAGTGCAAGCTCGACTGGTACAGCGGCACACTCATCCACCGCTCGACTCCGCTGGAGGGCCTGTACGAGCGTTTCGGCGCCGAGCGCGTCGACTTCGCGGAGGGCGTGGACCGCGTACGCCTGCGGACGTCGTCGGGTAGGTACCTGTCGGTGCCGCTGGACGAGAACGCCGCGGACGACGAGGCACGCGGAGCCGGAGGCGCCCTGGACCCGGCGCTCCTCGCGGGCCGCACGGACCTGCCCCCGCTCACCACCGACACGGCCGGCACCGAACTCGCGCTCATCGACTGGGGCGACGGAGTCCTGACGCTGCGCGCCCCCGACGGACGGTATCTCTCGGTCGCGGACGACGGTTTCGTGCGCGCGTCCGCGGACCAGCCCGGCGGCTGGGTCGTCCAGGAGACATTCCGCCTCGAACCCTCCGGAACCCACGAGAACGGCCACCTCCTGAAGCACGTCGGGACGGGTAGGTACGTCTCTGTCGCCACCGACGGCGTGAAGGTTGCCGCCGAGGACGCCTCCGGCGCGGAAATCCTCGAGTTGGAGTTCACCGAGCGCGGCGAGGACGCGGTGGCTCGCGCGGCGGCCGGCGCGGACGTCGTCCTGGTGGTCGCGGGGAACGACCCGCACATCAACGGCCGGGAGACGGAGGACCGCACGACACTCCGCCTCCCCGCCCACCAGGAGCGGCTGCTCCGGGCGGCCCGCGCGGCGAACCCGGACACGGCTCTGGTCCTGGTCTCCGCGTACCCGTACGCGGTGGACCACACGGACCTGCCCGCCGTCCTGTGGACCGCGCACGGCGGGCAGGCGGCGGGCACCGCCCTGTCCCGCGTGCTCGCCGGTGACGTCTCCCCGGCGGGCCGCCTCCCGCAGACCTGGTACGCCTCCGACGCCGACCTGCCCGGCCTCCTCGACTACGACGTGATCGGCGGCCGGCAGACCTATCTGTACTTCGAGGGCGCGCCGCTGTTCCCGTTCGGACATGGTCTTTCGTACGCGCGGTTCTCGTACTCCGACCTCGAAGTCACCCCACGGAACGATGAGTTGAGGATCTCCTTCACCGTCACCAACACGGGCGCGGTGGCGGCCGACGAGGTCGCCCAGCTCTACACCCGTGCCGTGAACCCGTCGGTGCCGCGCCCCCGCCGAGAGCTGGCGGCACACCGCCGCGTCCACCTCACCCCGGGCGCCACGACCACGCTGACCTTCGAAGTCCCGCTCTCCGCACTGGAGTTCTGGGATGTGGCACACGGCCGTCCGCGCCTGGAGCCGGGCGCCCACGAACTGCTCGTGGGCGCCTCCAGCGAGGACATCCGGCTCCGCGCGACGGTCGAACTCGACGGCGAACCGGCCGCCCCCCGACCGGTGCGCGAACTGGGCCTCGACGCGGCCGGCTTCGACGAGCAGCGGAACACGGCGATCGTGGACCGTACGAAGGTGACGGGCGACGCCGTGACACCGGTGGACGGCGGGACGGGCGAACTCGTCTTCCGCGGCTGCGACTTCGGGGACGGCATCCGCCGGGTCACCGTCGAGGTGGCGGGCGAGGGAGCCGTGGAGATCTCCTTGGACGGCGGCCCGTCGACCGCTCCAGTGACTCTCGACGCGAGCAAGGGACCCTACGACTACACGACGCTCGGCGCGGAGTTCACCGCCGCCGGCGTGCACGACGTACACCTCAGGCTGCGCGGCCCGTTGCGGCTCGCGCACGTCGGCTTCTCCGGCTGAGGGTCCGGGCAGGCCGGCACGGTGGGGCCCGGCGCCGGAAGGCAGCGGCGCCGGGCCCCGCACCGGAATCCTATTTGAAAATGGTTCCCATGAGCCAGTAGGGGAAAGCCGACGGCCGGAGCCCCCGCACAGCGGGCTCCGGCCGTCGGCCAGGACGGGCTACGGCCGTCCGCGGAGCTGAGTGGAGCTCAGAGGGCGAGACCCGTCAGAACCAGCACCCGCTCGTAGGTGTAGTCGTCCATCGCGAACTTCACGCCCTCGCGGCCGACACCGGACTGCTTCACACCGCCGTACGGCATCTGGTCGGCGCGGTAGGACGGCACGTCGCCGATCACGACACCGCCCACCTCCAGCGCACGGTGGGCGCGGAAGGCGACCTGGAGGTCGTGCGTGAACACACCTGCCTGGAGGCCGTACTTGGAGTCGTTGACGGCGGCGAAGGCGGCTGCCTCGCCCTCCACCTTCCGTACGGTGAGGACCGGTCCGAAGACCTCCTCGCAGGAGATGGTGGTGTCCGCCGGTACGTCGGCGAGCACGGTCGGCGCGTACGCGGCGCCGTCACGCTTGCCGCCGGTGAGCACACGGGCGCCCGCCCGGACGGCCTCCTCGACCCACGCCTCGACGCGCTCGGCGGCGTCCTCGCTGACCAGCGGGCCCACGTCGGTCCTGTCGTCCGACGGGTCCCCGGTGACCTGCGCCTCGACGGCGGCGACGATACGCGGCAGCAGCCGGTCGTACACGGAGGCGTCCGCGATCACCCGCTGCACGGAGATGCAGGACTGGCCGCCCTGGTAGTTGGAGAAGGTGGCGATGCGGGTGGCGGCCAGGTCCAGGTCCTCGTCGCTCGCCCAGTCGGCGAGGACGACGGCCGCGCCGTTGCCGCCGAGTTCCAGCGTGCAGTGCTTACGCGGCACGCTGTCCATGATCGCGTAGCCGACCTTCTCCGAGCCGGTGAAGGAGATGACCGGCAGCCGCTCGTCCCGCACCAGCGCGGGCATCCGCTCGTTGGACACGGGCAGAATGCTCCACGAACCGGCGGGCAGCTCCGTCTCGGCCAGCAGGTCGCCGATGATCAGGCCCGACAGCGGGGTCGCGGGCGCCGGCTTCAGGATGATCGGCGTGCCGGCGGCGATGGCCGGGGCGATCTTGTGGGCGCACAGGTTGAGCGGGAAGTTGAAGGGCGCGATGCCCAGGACGACGCCCTTCGGGAACCGCCGGGTCAGCGCGAGCCGCCCCTGGCCGCCGAGGTCGGTGTCGAGCCGCTGGGCCTCGCCTCCGTTGAACCGGCGGGCCTCCTCAGCCGCGAACCGGAACACCGACACCGCGCGGCCGACCTCGCCGCGGGCCCACTTGACCGGCTTGCCGTTCTCGGCGGAGATGAGCCGGGCGATCTCCTCGGTGCGCTCGGCGAGACGCCTCGACACGTGGTCGAGGGCGGCGGCGCGGATGTGTGCCGGGGTCGCGGCGAACTCGTCCCGTACGGCGTACGCGGCGGCGACCGCCTCCTCGACCTGGGCCTCGGTCGGCACGCTGACCTGGCCGACGAGGCGGCCGTCCCACGGGGAGGTGACGTCGAACGTGGTCTCGCCGGTGGCCTGGCGGCCGGCGAGCCAGAAGGCGTGGGTGGAAGTCATGTGTGAGTCCGCCCTTCCGAGGTTGGTGTGCGGGCGTGGCTTTCCCGGTCAACGGTAGGGGCGGGGCGGCCGGGGGTCGTTTGTCCGACTCGTAGCAGTCGGGGTGGGGGGTGCGCCGGTTTGGAACGGTGGGGGTGGCGCGGGCGTGGGTTTTTCGCCCCTCCGCCCCTGCCCGTCCCGTTCCCGGGGGCTGCCGCCCCCGGACCCCCGCATCGCGCTGACGCGCTCGTCCTCAATCGCCGGACGGGCTGAAAATCAGCCCTGTTCCCCCGCCGCGGCCGTGGTCTTCAGCGCCAGCCAAAGCTCCATCCGCACATCCGGATCATCCAGCGACCGCCCGAGGATCTCCTCGACCCGCCGCATCCGGTACCGCAGCGTGTGCCGGTGCACCCCCAGGTCGGCCGCCGCCGCGTCCCACTGTCCGTGCCGGGACAACCACGCCCGCAGCGAGGCGACAAGGTCACCACGCCCGGTCGCGTCGTGCTCCCGCAGCGCCCGCAGGAGCCCGTCGGCGAACGCCCGCACCGCGTCGTCGGCGAGCAGCGGCAGCACGGACCCGGCGGCCAGCTCCTCGTGCTCGACGAGGAACCGCCCCCGCCGGCGGGCGACGGACAGCGCCTGCTCGGCCTGCTTGTACGCGGCGCCGGCCGCGATCGGCCCGGCGGGCGCCGAAAGCCCGACCACCAGTTCGTCCTCGTCCGCGCCGGACTGCTCCCGCTCGGACGCCCGCGCGGCCTCCAGCGCCGCCGCGTGCTCCCCGCAGGCGGCGACCGCCGCGCCCCCGTCGACGGCGAGCACGACGAGCCGCTCCCCGTCGGGCACGACGAGCACGGCCTCACCGGAACGGGCCGCCGCGGACTCCACGACCTCGGCGAGCACGCCGAGCGGTTCACCGCCGGATTCGGGCACGGCGAGGGCGACGGAGGGGACGGCGGCGGCGGTCACGCGGGCCCGGCCGTCGGCGTGCGCACGGCCGGCCGACGCGGACGCCGACTCGGCGAGGATCAGCCGGAAGGGCGCGTCGAGGAGTGCGCCGAACAGGTCCCCGGCGACGGCCCGGGCGTGATCGGACTCCCCGGCGAGCAGCATGCGCAGCACCGCCGCGCCGATCCGCTGCTCGGCCGCCTGCAAGGAGCGCGAGCGTTCGGTGGTGAGGGTCAGCAGGGCGATCGCCGAGTGCAGGGCGTAGCGCTCGGCGGTTCCGAGGGCGGCGGCGGTGCCGACGGCGAGCGCGGCGCGCGGCCTGCGTCCGGTGCCCAGCGAGTGCAGCTCCACCCGGTCCTCGCCGCCGACCACCGAGCTCGCGGGCGCGGGCCGGTCCCGCAGCCGCTCCACGTCCGGCGTCAGCCGGGCGGCCCGCCGCTCCGCCCAGTCGGGCGCTGCGGCGACGACGGCGCCGGACGCGTCGTACAGCGCGGCCCACCCGTCGACCTGTCCGGCGAGGGAGGACAGCAGCCCTTCGGGCCCGTCGTTCAGCGCCTGCTTGGTCAGTTCGCGCTGCGCGGCGAACCCAGCGGTCACGGCCCGGTACTGATCGGCCGCGATGGCGGCGGAGACGGCCTTGCTGATGGCAAGGAAGGGCGTACGCCGGGGCACTTCGAGGAGCGGCAGCGCCTCTTCTCGCGCCGCGTCGACGAGTGCCTTCGGGATCTCCTCGTAGTGCACCCCGACGGCGAACCCGAGCCCGACCACACCCGCTCCGGCCAGCCGCTTCACATAGCGCCGCATGACCTCGGGGTCGTCCGCGTCCAGCTTGAGCGCGGTGATCAGCAGGAGTTCCCCGCCCTCCATGTACGGCACGGGGTCGGCGAGCTCACTCGCGTGCGCCCAGCGGACGGGCGCGTCCAGCCGGTCCTCGCCCGCGCGCACGGTGAGCTTGAGCGCGGAGTGGTGGACGAGCGAGGCGAGCGTGGGGGGCATGGGACCTTCAGGCCTTCGGGTTCTCAGGTCTTCACAGGATCTTCGACGGTCACTGGCGGTTCCGACGGTCACTGGTGGTGTGGATCTTTTGGCCGCGACGTATGAACGACCCGTGTCGATTCTGCCTCACCGTACGGTACGGCCGTGACCGTGTGTCCAGACGTACAGGTCAGCGCCGTACGCCCAGGACCATCACCCGCCCAGGACCGTCACCCGCGCGGGGCGACCGGCGTCAGCCGCGTAGATCCACGAGCAGCGGCGGCGCGTGCTCGCCCCGCACGCTCGTGAGCGACAGCACGGCGTGCCCCGGCGGCACCCCGTGCGCCAGCTCGGACGCGGACCACCGCTCCCGCTCGACCTGACGCACGGTGACGGCCCGGGCGGTCGGCGCGTGCCCGGTGATCACCCGGCGCACCATGTGCAGCGCCTTGCCCGCCGGGGTCTCCGCGATGATCTGCCGGTCGGTGACGTCGCGCGCCTCGATCCACTCCTTGCCCCAGACCTCGGCGAAGTCCTGCCCGTCCCAGGGAGTGAGCCCGGACAGCGCCATCCGGCACCCGATGGCGCCGAGCAGCGGAGTACGCAGCGTGCGCGGCACGTCGTCGAGGGTCCGCAGCGTCAGCACGGCGCCGGCGTTGCCGGAACGCAGCCGCTGGATACCTCGTACGGCCTCGGGCGTGACGACCCCGGTCGCGTCGTCGAGCACCAGGCAGGCGAACAGCGACCGGTCCTCCCGTACCGCGACACTCGCCGTGAACTGCGCGAGCACCAGCCGCGCCAGGATCCGCGAGGCGTCGGCGTGCCCGCGCGCGGGCAGGTCGATCCGTACCCGCACCGGATGGTCGAGGGCCCGCAGCGAGAAGGGGCGGGACTGCCCCGACGTGTCGAAGAACCCCGCGAACGCCGGCCTGTCGAGCAGCGCGACGCGATCCGAGAGCACGCCTCCCAGATCTCCCGGGTGCCCCAACTGGCGCTCACGGGCGTCGAGTTCGCGCAGCAGGGACTCCTTCCCGCTGTCCTCCAGGGCTTTGCGCAGCGCCCCGAGCGGACCGGGAGTGCCGTCGAGGAGCTGTCGCAGTTCGGGCACCGAGGGGAACCGGCCGTGGACGGCCCGGAACGGTCCGAGAAGCTGGGCGAGGACGGTGGTCGACCGGCGGCTGTCGCCCCCGGGATGCGGATCGGCCAGATCACCGACGAGCGCCTCCGCCAGTACGGCGGCGGCCTCGTCGGGGTCGGTGGTCCCGCCGTACAGGTCGAGGTCGTACACGGATTCGGGATTCCCGATCCGTACGACGACGTCGTAGGCGTCGGGGGCGCCGAGCCCGGCACCCGCGGCGCCGACCACGACCACGGCGGCCCGCCCGGCGAGCGCCTGGAGGCACAGCGACTCCGCGAGCGGCCACACAACGCCACCGGTCTTGCCCGATCCGGGCGGGCCGACGGCGACCAGCGAGGTGCCCAGCAGGTCGGGGCCGAGCCCCAGGCCGGTGGCACGGTAGGCATACGGGTTGCGGGCGTCGTCGGCGGTCGTGCCCAGCCGCACCTGGCCGGTCACGAGGTCGTGCAGCGCGTGCCGTCCGGGCAGGTCGCGCGCGCCGGAGGGATGCAGGCAGGCGGCGGACCCGTCCTTGAGGACCGCCCCGGTGAAGGTGGCGAGGCTGTGCCGCCCGCTCCGTACGCTCTGCCAGGCGCGGGTGATCCGGGCGTGGTCGACGTCGCGCGTCAGCCCCGAGCGGGCCTCGGCGGCGAGCCGGTCGGCGGCGTCGGCCGCGCCGGCGGCGCGGAGCTGGTTCCACTGGGCGGGGTCCTCCTCGGGCGCGGGCGGCCGCTCGCTCACGGGCGCGGCGCGGCGCCAGGCGGGCAGCCCGTAGCGCCGCCAGACCTCGCCCCAGCGGCCGAGGCGGCCGACGCCGAACATGATCCCGAGGGCGATCAGCGTGTAGTAGCCGTACCAGAGGAACGCGTTGCCCACCGCGTCGTCGCTGCGGCGCCAGGAGTCGGGGGTGAACAGGTCGAGCGGGATGATCCACCAGCCGCCCAGGTAGCCGTTCCAGAGCAGCGACCAGATCAGCCAGCCCACCAGGAACGCGATCACGGCGCCGCTCAGGAGCTGGCGCGCCGGGATCTCCTCCGGCTCCTCGTCCGGCCGCGGCCGGTGCCCGAACCGCCAGACCCCGGGCGGCGCCTCCGGCCTCGACGTCCGGACCCACGTCAGGAAGCCGGCCCCGTCCGGCAACGGCGGCATCCCCGGCGCCCCCGTGGGCCTCGGTGGCGTCGCCGCCGCGTCCGGCGGCCCCGCCGGACGCGGCACAGGACTCGCGTGCGTGCCCCGCGCGTCCCGCGTCCCGTCGCTGTCCATCGCCTTGCCCCCTGACCAGCCGCTCCGTGCGTCGTCCGCGAGCCAATCTAGTGCCCCCACGGGGGGAGTTCACCGTTTACGCGGCCGGACCTGCCCGGAGGCGCCCTGCGGACCAGGTACCGCGGCACACCTTCCTCCTATGTCCACCACGGACAACCGGGAGCCCGAACATCTCCCCCGTGGAGCATGCCCACCCCCCTCCCCCGGCCCTAACCTGCGAAGAAGGCAGTCAAGCGTCCGAAAGCACCCCCACCCGGTGCGCCCCGCCCGCCGGGGACCGTCCGGTTCGCAGGAACATCAGGGAGCCCCTCATGACCGCACTTCCGCAGGAGCGCCGCGTCGTCACCGCCATTCCCGGCCCGAAGTCGCAGGAGCTGCAGGCCCGGCGTCTCGCCGCGGTCGCCGCCGGTGTGGGCTCGGTGCTCCCCGTGTTCACCACGCGCGCCGGTGGCGGCATCATCGAGGACGTCGACGGGAACCGTCTGATCGACTTCGGCTCCGGAATCGCCGTGACCAGTGTCGGCGCGAGCGCCGAGGCCGTCGTACGCCGGGCCTCCGCCCAGCTCCAGGACTTCACGCACACCTGTTTCATGGTCACGCCGTACGAGGGGTACGTGGCCGTCGCCGAGGCGCTCGCGGAGCTGACGCCGGGCGACCACGCCAAGAAGTCGGCCCTGTTCAACTCGGGCGCCGAGGCCGTCGAGAACGCCGTCAAGATCGCGCGGGCGTACACCAAGCGGCAGGCGGTGGTCGTCTTCGACCACGGCTACCACGGCCGCACCAACCTCACGATGGCGCTGACCGCCAAGAACATGCCGTACAAGCACGGCTTCGGCCCGTTCGCCCCCGAGGTCTACCGCGTGCCGGTGGCGTACGGCTACCGCTGGCTGACCGGCCCGGAGAACGCGGGCGCCGAGGCGTCCGCCCAGGCCATCGACATGATCAACAAGCAGATCGGCGCCGAGAACGTCGCCGCGATCATCATCGAGCCGCTGCTCGGCGAGGGCGGCTTCATCGAGCCGGCCAAGGGCTTCCTGCCCGCCATCAGCAAGTTCGCCACCGACAACGGCATCGTCTTCGTCGCCGACGAGATCCAGTCCGGCTTCTGCCGCACCGGCCAGTGGTTCGCCTGCGAGGACGAGGGCATCGTCCCGGACCTGATCACCACCGCCAAGGGCATCGCGGGCGGCCTCCCGCTCGCCGCCGTCACCGGCCGCGCCGAGATCATGGACGCCGCGCACTCGGGCGGCCTGGGCGGCACCTACGGCGGCAACCCGGTGGCCTGCGCCGGCGCCCTCGGCGCGATCGAGACGATGAAGGAACTCGACCTCAACGCGAAGGCCAAGCACATCGAGGGGGTCATGAAGACCCGTCTGGGCGCGATGGCCGAGAAGTTCGACATCATCGGCGAGGTCCGCGGCCGCGGCGCCATGATCGCCATCGAGCTGGTCAAGGACCGCGACGGCAAGGAGCCGAACGCCGAGGCGACCGCCGCGCTCGCCAAGGCCTGCCACCAGGAGGGCCTGCTGGTCCTGACCTGTGGCACCTACGGCAACGTCCTCCGCTTCCTGCCCCCGCTGGTCATCGGCGAGGACCTCCTGAACGAGGGCCTCGACATCATCGAGCAGGCCTTCTCCCGTATCTGACACCGCGGGCCCGCCCGCGCGCGGGGTCCGACCGCTCCTCGCGCCGGATTCCGCTTGGCCGCAGGGGCGGGGCGGCGGCCGTCAGACCGTGTGAAGAACGTGTGCGAGGTGCATGACGGGACACGATTCCGTCTGTCGGACCCGGATCCCCTGTCGTAGGTTCTACCCAGATGAGAGAAACACCCCGCCCACAGGGGACTGTGGGCGACGCCGGGTCGGGGCCTCCCCAGCTTCGCCCTGGTCGTGCCCTCGCGCACACACCCGGAGCTTCCAGCTCCGAATCTCCTCACCGATCGGACAGTCGCCCGCCCCAAACCCCCCGGGGCGTGCGACGATCCGATCCGGTCGGCCACCCCGGAACCACCCCCCCTGTTCCGGGGTGGCCGGCCTTTCTCCTCCTTCTCGGCCTTCCGGCCCTCCTCTTCGCGGTGATCACCTGGCAGGTCGTGGCCCATGGCCCCCTCGCCCACGCGGACGAACGCCTCAGCGGCCGTCTCGTGGATCCGGCCCGGAGCTACGAGCTCCTCGCCGACCTCGGCGGTGTCGCGATCGCCGTTCCCGTCCTCGCCGTCGCGCTCGGCTACGCCGCCCTGCGCGCCCGCCGGGCCGGGCGGGACCGCTGGTGGCTGCCGTCCGTCGCGGCGGCGGTGCTGATGGCCGTCGTACCGGCACTGGTCGTACCGGTGAAAGAACTGGTCGCCCGGCCGGGCCCACCGGTGATGGGCCCGGGCACGGGCTTCTATCCCTCGGGTCACACGGCGACCGCCGCCGTCGCGTACGGCGCCGCGACCCTGGTCCTCCTACCCTGGCTCCGCACCGCCCGCACCCGCCGCGCACTGGTCACCGTCTGCCTCGCCCTGAACCTCGCGGTGCCCTTCGGCCTGATCCGACGCGGCTTCCACTGGCCGCTGGACGTGGTGGCGAGCTGGTGCCTGTGCGCGGTGCTGCTGTGCCTGCTGTGGACGGTGCTGAGCCGGAACAACGCCGTGGCGGCCGCTCAGCCGAAGTAGCCGTCGAAGTTCCGCTGGAACTCCCAGCTGCCGAACCGGTCCCAGTTGATCGACCAGGTCATCAGGCCGCGGAGGCCGGGCCAGGTGCCGTGGGTGGCGTAGGAGCCGCAGTTGGTCTTCTTGGTGAGGCAGTCGAGGGCCTTGTCGACCTCGGAGGGCGCCACGTAGCCGTTGCCCGCGTTCGTCGTCGCCGGCATGCCGATGGCTATCTGGTCGGGGCGCAGGGCCGGGAAGACGTTGCTCGCGTTGCCGGCGACCGGGAAGCCGGTGAGGAGCATGTCGGTCATCGCTATGTGGAAGTCGGCGCCGCCCATGGAGTGGTACTGGTTGTCGAGGCCCATGACAGGGCCCGAGTTGTAGTCCTGGACGTGGAGGAGCGTCAGGTCGTCGCGCATGGCGTAGATGACCGGAAGGTAGGCCCCGGCGCGCGGGTCCTGGCCGCCCCACGGGCCGGTGCCGTAGTACTGGTAGCCGAGCTGGACGAAGAAGGTCTCGGGGGCCATCGTCAGCACGAAGCCGGCGCCGTACTTGGCCTTGAGGGCCTTCAGGGCCGAGATGAGGTTCACGATCACGGGTGTGGTGGGGCTCTTGAAGTTGGTGTCGCTCGCGTTCAGCGAGAGCGAGTGGCCCTCGAAGTCGATGTCCAGGCCGTTCAGGCCGTAGGTGTCGATGATCTTCGACACCGAGGTGACGAAGGTGTCGCGCGCCGCCGTCGTCGTCAGCTGCACCTGGCCGTTCTGGCCGCCGATGGATATCAGGACCTTCTTGCCCGCCGCCTGCTTGGCCTTGATCGCCGCCTTGAAGTCGGCGTCGCTCTCGACGGTCGGGCACTCCGCGACCGGGCAGCGGGTGAAGCGGATGTCGCCGGAGGTGGTGGAGGTGGGTTCGCCGAAGGCCAGGTCGATGATGTCCCAGCTGTCGGGGACGTCGGCGAGACGCGTGTACCCGGCGCCGTTCGCGAAGCTGGCGTGCAGGTAGCCGACGAGGGCGTGTCCGGTGGAGCCTCCCCCGCCGCCCGCTGTCGTCGTCGCGGTGACCGTCGCCGACTTCGGCGACTCGCCCGCGTCGTTCACCGCCGCGACCTGGAAGGCGTACGCCGTCGAGGCCGTGAGCCCGCTGACCGTGGCCGAAGTCCCGGTCACCGACTGGACTCTCACGCCGCCGCGGTAGACGGCGTATCCGGTCGCGCCGGTCACCGGGGACCAGGACAGGGCGACGGACGAGGAGGTGACGGTGCCTGCCGTCAGGCCGGTGGGCGCGGCCGGGGGCTGACCCGGGGTGCCGGCGGGGCCGAACAGGGAGATGTCGTCGGCGTAGTACGCGCCGGTGCCGTACCAGCCGTGCGTGTAGACGGTCACCTTGGTGGTGGACGGGCCGGTGCGGAAGGTCGTGGTGAGCTGCTGCCAGCCGGTCGAGGACTGGGTCCAGGTGGAGACGTCGGTGGTGCCGGTGCCGCTCGCGCCGAGGTAGACGTAGCTGCCCCGGACGTAACCGGACAGGGTGTACTGGGAGTTGGGCTGGACGGTCACCGCCTGGGAGCACTGCGCGTGGTCGCTGCCGGCCGGGGTCGCCTGCAACGCGGAACTGCCACTCCGTACAGGTGAGTTGACGGTGGTGCCCGCTGAGCAGGTCCAACTGTCCAGGCCTGCCTCGAAACCGCCGTTCTTCGCGATGTCCGCGTCGGCCGCACGGGCGGCCGACGAGAGCGCGGTCATACCGGGAACGGCCAGGACGATGGCCGTGCACACGGCGAGAAGTCTGTGACGTATGACTGATCCGTTGCGCCGGGTTCGATCCACGACTGCCTCCGTGCAGGGGGAATTGGAGGGTGAAGCGCGCCCAATTTGGTCCAGACCAATCATGTTGTCAAGACCTCTGGCTGTTACCGGGGTCCGGCCCCGGCGCGGCTATCGGTTCTCGTTCCCGGCGATACCCGCCGCCGCCTCGTGCATGGCCAGCTCCAGCAGCGCCGGGTCGGTGAGCGTGCCGGAGCCGTCCGGCGGGATCAGCCAGCGGACCCCGCCGGTCGTCCGTCCCGGGTACGGCACCACGATCCAGGTGCCGCGGCCCGCTGTACGCACCCCCGTGCCGAGCCACCGGGCCGCGGTGCCCGCGGGCACGAAGAAGCCCATCCGGGCGTCCCCGAAGTCGACCAGCACCGGACCCAGTTGGTCGATCACCCGGGTCAGCACGTCGAGCGTCGGGTAGCCGAGTTCGCCCGGCAGGATGAGCACGTCCCAGGCCTTGCCCGCGGGCAGCAGCGCGATCCCCAGCGGATTGCGCTCCCATTCCCAGCGGCAGGCCTCCGGATCCGGAGCTACGGATGCCAGCCAGTCGACCGCCGTCTTGGCCCCTGTCATGACGGAACCTCCCTCTCTCATGTCGACGCAAGTCGCGTCACAGGGGAGAGCGAGGTTCGGCCCGGGCATTACGCGGGTTCTGAATAATTGTTGATAGTGAGGCGGGTCACAGCTGCTGAGCAGGGCGTACGCCGTGAATCAAGAATCGGCGTACGCGCCCTTCAGGACCCTCCGGTACCCCCGCCCGTCAGTGCCCCTCAGCTGTCGAAGCCGAGCCCCATCCGGTCCATGGCCTTCAGCCACAGATTGCGCCGCCCGCCGTGTGAATCGGCCCGGGCCAGCGACCACTTGGTGAGCGCGATGCCCGTCCAGGCGAAGGGCTCGGGCGGGAACGGCAGCGGCTTTCTGCGGACCATCTCCAGCTCGGTGCGTTCCGTGCGCTCCCCCGCCAGCAGGTCGAGCATCACGTCCGCGCCGAACCGTGTCGCGCCCACGCCGAGCCCGGTGTAGCCCGCCGCGTAGGCGACCTTGCCCTGGTGCGCCGTACCGAAGAAGGCGGAGAAGCGCGAGCAGGTGTCGATCGCGCCGCCCCAGGCGTGCGTGAAGCGGACGCCCGCCAACTGCGGGAAGCAGGTGAAGAAGTGCCCGGCGAGCTTCGCGTACGTCTCCGGGCGGTCGTCGTACTCGGCGCGCATCCGGCCGCCGTACGGGTAGATCGCGTCGTAACCGCCCCACAGGATCCGGTTGTCGGCGGACAGCCGGAAATAGTGGAACTGGTTCGCCGAATCCCCCAGCCCCTGACGGTTCTTCCAGCCGATGGACGCCAACTGGTCGGCGGTCAGCGGCTCGGTCATCAGCGCGTAGTCGTAGACGGGGACGGTGTAGGCGCGGACCCGCCTGACCAGGTTCGGGAAGATGTTCGTACCGAGGGCCACGCGACGGGCGCGGACCGAACCGTACGGGGTGCGTACGGCCATTCCGGCGCCGTCGGGCCTCAGTTCGAGTGCCGGGGTGTGCTCGTAGACACGGACCCCGAGTTCCCGGCATGCCCGCTTGAGACCCCAGGCGAGCTTGGCGGGGTGGAGCATGGCGACGCCCCGGCGGTCGTGGAGGCCGGCCAGGAATGTCGGTGAGTCGACTTGTTCCCGTACCGCTTCGGCGTCCAGGAACTCGATGCCGTCCGCCAGCCCCTCGCGCCGCAGCTCCTCGTGCCATTCGCGGAGTTCGGCCGCCTGGTGCGGCTCGGTGGCGACGTCGATCTCGCCGCTGCGCTCGAAGTCGCAGTCGATGGAGTAGCGGGCGACGGCCGCCTCGATCCCGTCGAGGTTGCGGGCGCCCAGCTCCTCCAGCTTCCTGATCTCGTCCGGCCAGCGGGTGAGGCCGTTGGCCAGACCGTGGGTCAGCGACGCGGCGCAGAAGCCGCCGTTGCGGCCGGAGGCGGCCCAGCCCACCTCGCGGCCCTCCACCAGGACCACCTCGCGCCCGGGGTCGCGCTCCTTGGCCAGGAGCGCGGTCCACAGTCCGCTGTAGCCGCCGCCGACGACGAGCAGGTCGCAGGTCTCGGCGGTGGTGAGGGCGGGTTCGGCGCGGGGTTTGCCGGGGTCGTCAAGCCAGTAGGACACCGGCTGTACGTCGGAAAGAGACTCGGCCCAACGGGTCATGGCGCTTGGGGCCATGATTTCCACTCCCTTACACGTGCTTTTCTCTCGGAGGCTTATGCCTTCTGGCGGTTGCGGCGGTTACCGACCACCATTCCGGCCAGGACGAACAGTACGGCGACGACGAACATGGCCGTACCGATGACATTGATCTGAACGGGTGTTCCGCGCTGCGCCGAGCCCCAGACGAACATGGGGAAGGTGACGGTCGAGCCCGCGTTGAAATTGGTGATGATGAAATCGTCGAAGGAGAGCGCGAAGGCGAGCAGCGCGCCCGCGGCGATTCCGGGTGCCGCGATGGGCAGGGTGACGCGGACGAAGGTCTGCACCGGTCCCGCGTACAGGTCCTGAGCCGCCTGCTCCAGACGCGGGTCCATCGACATGACGCGCGCCTTGACCGCCGTCACCACGAAGCTGAGGCAGAACATGATGTGGGCGATCAGGATGGTCCAGAAACCCAACTGAGCACCCATGTTGAGGAACAGGGTGAGCAGCGAGGCGGCCATCACGACCTCGGGCATCGCCATCGGCAGGAAGATCAGCGAGTTGACCGCCCCACGCGCGCGGAAGCGGTAGCGGACCAGGGCGAAGGCGATCATGGTGCCGAGGACGGTGGCTCCGAGCGTCGCCCACACGGCGATCTGGAGGCTGAGCGAGAGCGAGCCGCACATGTCGGCGACGCCGCACGGGTCGGTCCAGGCGTCCGTGGAGAAGTTCTGCCACTCGTAATTGAAGCGCCCCTTCGGTTTGTTGAAGGAGAACACCGTGACCACGACGTTCGGCAGGAGCAGATATCCGAGTGTCAGCAGTCCCGCGATGACGACGAGATGATGCTTGAACCAGCGTACGAAGGCCATTTAGACCAGGTCCTCCGTCCCGGACTTGCGAATGTAGAGCGTGACCATGATGAGGATGGCGGCCATGAGAATGAAGGAAAGCGCCGCGGCCGTCGGATAGTCGAGAATTCTCAGGAACTGGGTCTGGATGACGTTGCCGACCATCCGGGTGTCCGTGGAGCCGAGCAGGTCGGCGTTGACGTAGTCGCCGCTGGCCGGGATGAAGGTCAGCAGGGTCCCGGAGACCACACCGGGCATCGACAGCGGGAAGGTGACCTTCCTGAACGTCGTGACCGGCCTGGCGTACAGGTCGCCGGCCGCCTCGTGCAGACGTCCGTCGATGCGTTCCAGCGAGGTGTAGAGCGGCAGGATCATGAACGGCAGGAAGTTGTACGTGAGACCGCAGATCACCGCGAGCGGTGTCGCGAGGACGCGGTCGCCCGCCGTGATGCCGAGCCAGCTCGTGACGTCGAGGATGTGCAGCGAGTTGAGGGCGCCGACCACCGGGCCGCCGTCCGCGAGGATCGTCTTCCAGGCCAGCGTGCGGATCAGGAAGCTGGTGAAGAACGGGGCGATGACCAGGATGAGGACGACGTTGCGCCAGCGGCCCGCGCGGAAGGCGATCAGATAGGCGAGCGGATATCCGAGGATCAGGCACAGGATCGTCGCGGAGCCCGCGTAGAGCACCGAGCGCAGGAACTGCGGCCAGTAGTCGGCCAGCGCGTTCCAGTAGGTCGCGAAGTGCCAGGTGACCTTGTAGCCCTCCTCCAGGGAGCCCGTCTGCACGGACGTGGAGGCCTGGTAGACCATCGGCAGCGCGAAGAAGACCAGCAGCCAGAGGATGCCGGGCAGCAGCAGCCAGTACGGGGTGAGACGCCTGCGCCTGCGGGGCGGCTTCTCGGCGGGCTGAGGCGCCAGGGGTGGCGCCTCGGTGACGGTGGCCATCAGGCGGCCTCCTCGTCCACCGTCTCGACGCCGGCGTCGATGTCCTGGGCGGCGTCCAGGCCGAAGGTGTGCGCCGGGTTCCAGTGCAGGACGACGTCCGTGCCGGGCCGGAGCCTGGAGTCGCGGTCGATGTTCTGGGCGTAGACCTCGAACTCGGGGCAGACGGCGCTGTCGATGACGTACTGCGTGGAGACGCCGATGAAGCTGGAGTCGGCGATCTTGCCGGTGATCCGGTTGCGGCCCACCGGGATGTCGCCCGCGTCGTCGGCGTGCGTGAGCGTGATCTTCTCGGGGCGGACGCCGACCAGGACCTTGCCGCCGGTCGTCGTGGGCGCCGAACATCGCGCCGCGGGAAGCAGGAGCTTGCCGCCACCCGCCTTGAGGACGATCTCGTCGCCGCTCCTGGAGTCGACCTCGGCCTCGATGAGGTTCGAGGTGCCGAGGAAGTTGGCGACGAACGTGGTGTTCGGGTTCTCGTAGAGGTCGGCGGGCGAGCCGAGCTGCTCGACACGGCCCGCGTTCATCACGGCGACCGTGTCGGCCATCGTCATGGCCTCCTCCTGGTCGTGCGTGACGTGCACGAACGTGATGCCGACCTCGGTCTGGATGCGCTTGAGCTCCAACTGCATCTGGCGGCGCAGCTTGAGGTCGAGGGCGCCGAGCGGCTCGTCGAGGAGCAGCACCTTGGGGGTGTTGATCAGCGCGCGGGCCACGGCGACCCGCTGCTGCTGGCCGCCGGAGAGCTGGTGCGGCTTCTTGCGGGCCTGCTCGCCGAGCTGTACGAGCTCCAGCATGTCCTCGACCTGCTTCTTCACCGACTTGATGCCGCGCCGGCGCAGACCGAAGGCGACGTTCTCGAAGATGTCGAGGTGCGGGAAGAGGGCGTAGGACTGGAAGACGGTGTTCACCGGCCGCTTGTAGGGCGGCAGGTTCGTCACGTCCTGCTCTCCCAGGTGCACGCTCCCCGAAGTGGGTTCCTCCAGGCCGGCGATCATGCGCAGAGTGGTGGTCTTGCCGCAGCCCGATGCCCCGAGGAGGGCGAAGAACGATCCCTGCGGCACGGTCAGGTCGAGCGGGTGTACGGCCGTGAAGGCGCCGTACGTCTTGCTGATCCCGGAGAGGCGGACGTCGCCGCTGTTGTCTGTCGTCATCATGGTCACGCCCCTGTGAGCTTCGCGAACTTCTCTTCGTAGGCCGTCTCTTCCTTGCTGCTGAGCAAGCGGAAGGCGTGAGACTTGGCGGCCATGGCCTGGTCGGGAATGATCAGCGGGTTGTTCGCCGCGTCCTTGTCGAGCTTCTCGAGATAGGGCTTCACCCCGTCGACCGGACAGACGTAGTTGATGTAGGCGGCGAGTTCGGCGGCCGGCTCGGGCTCGTAGTAGTAGTCCATGAGCCGCTCGGCGTTCGTCTTGTGGCGCGCCTTGTTGGGGATCAGCATGTTGTCGGTCGAGGTGATGTAACCGCTGTCCGGGATGATGAAGTCGACGTCCGGGCTGTCCGCCTTGAGCTGGACGACGTCGCCGGCCCAGGCGATACAGGCCGCGAAGTTGCCGCTGGTGATGTCGGACGTGTAGTCGTTGCCGGTGAAGCGGCGGATCTGGCCCTTGTCCACGGCCTTCTGGAGACGGGCGATCGCCGCGTCGTAGTCGTCGTCCGTGAAGTTGGACGGGTCCTTGCCCATGTCGAGCAGCGTCATGCCGACGCTGTCGCGCATCTCCGTCAGGAAGCCGATGCGCCCCTTGAGCTTGGGGTTGTCGAGCATGTCGGAGACCGACTTCACCTCGACGCCGTCGAGCGCCTTCTTGTTGTAGGCGATGACGGTCGAGATGCCCTGCCAGGGGTAGGAGTAGGCGCGTCCGGGGTCCCAGTCGGGGTTGCGGAACTGCTGCGACAGGTTGGTGTAGGCGTGCGGCAGATTGGCCGGGTCCAGTTTCTGGACCCACCCGAGGTTGATCAGTCGGCCCGCCAGCCAGTCGGTGAGGACGATGAGGTCGCGGCCGGTGTCCTGGCCCGCGGCGAGCTGCGGCTTGATCTTGCCGAAGAACTCGGCGTTGTCGTTGATGTCCTCGGTGTACTTGACCGTGATGCCGGTGCGCTTGGTGAAGGCGTCCAGCGTGGGGTGGTGCTTCTCGCTCTCGTCGACGTCCATGTACTCGGTCCAGTTGGAGAAGTTGATCGTCTTCTCCTTGGCCGAGCGGTCGTCGGCGGAGACGCCACCCTGGGTCTTGCCGGCCGCGGGGATCCCGCAGGCGCTCAGCGCCCCGAGACCGCCGACGGCGAGCGCACCGCCCGCCGACGCGCGCAGCAGTGAACGGCGGGCGAGTGAGGCCCTGCCGTTCCTGAGGCTGCGCCGCATGGCGGCCAGTTGGACCGGGGACAGAGGTTCGGGCTCGTACTGCTCCATGCTCCTGGTGCCCTTTCGGAAGGGTCGCGGCCGTGGTCGCGGCCTGGTCTGCCTCGGCGCCAGCCGAAACGAGTCGGCTAGTTCCGGTCCCCGAAGATCGTGCGGTGCCAGTCCTTCCCGGCAACCCCAGTGTTGTCGAACATGACGTGCTTGATCTGTGTGTACTCCTCGAACGAGTACGCGGACATGTCCTTGCCGAAGCCGGACGCCTTGTAGCCGCCGTGCGGCATCTCGCTGATGATCGGAATGTGGTCGTTGACCCAGACGCAGCCCGCCTTGATCTCGCGGGTGGCGCGGTTGGCACGGTAGACGTCGCGGCTCCAGGCGGAGGCGGCCAGTCCGTACGGCGTGTCGTTGGCCAGCGCGATGCCCTCGTCGTCGGTGTCGAAGGGCAGCACGACCAGTACGGGCCCGAAGATCTCGGACTGCACGATCTCGCTGTCCTGGGCGGCGTCGGCGACGAGGGTGGGCCGGTAGTACGCGCCGCTCTTGAGGTCGCCCTGCGGAACGGTTCCGCCGGTGACCACGCGCGCGTAGGAGCGCGCCCGGTCGACGAATCCGGCGACGCGGTCGCGCTGGGCGTGCGAGATCAGCGGACCCAGGTCGGTGTCCGGGGCGAAGGGGTCCCCCACCCGGACACTCGCCATGAGGTCGGCCGTTCTGGATACGAACGCTTCGTAGAGGGGCCTCTGCACGTACGCGCGCGTGGCGGCCGTGCAGTCCTGCCCGCTGTTGATGAGCGAACCGGCGACCGCGCCGTGCACGGCGGCTTCGAGATCCGCGTCGTCGAAGACCACGAAGGGCGCCTTGCCGCCCAGCTCCAGGTGGAGCCGCTTGACGGTCGAGGTGGCGATCTCGGCGACCCGCTTGCCGACGGCGGTCGAACCGGTGAAGGAGGTCATGGCGACGTCGGGGTGGCCGACGAGATGCTCACCGGCGTCCTTCCCGGCTCCCGTGACGATGTTGATGACACCGTCGGGGATGCCCGCCGCCGTGGCCGCCTCGGCGAAGAGGAGCGAGGTGAGCGGGGTGAGTTCGGCGGGCTTCAGGACGATCGTGTTCCCGGCCGCGATCGCGGGGAGGATCTTCCAGGCCGCCATCTGGAGGGGGTAGTTCCAGGGGGCGATGGAGCCGACGACACCGATGGGTTCACGGCGTACGTACGAGGTGTGGTCGCCGGAGTACTCGCCCGCGGACTGGCCCTGGAGGTGGCGGGCCGCGCCGGCGAAGAACGCGATGTTGTCGATGGTCCCCGGGACGTCGAACTCCCGGGTGAGCTTGAGCGGCTTGCCGCACTGGAGGGATTCGGCGGCGGCGAACTCCTCGGCGCGGTCGGCGAGCACGCCGGCGAAGCGGTGCAGCGCGTCGGAGCGCTCGCCGGGGGTGGCACCCGACCAGCCGGGGAACGCGGCGCGGGCGGCCGCGACGGCGGCGTCCACGTCGGCGGTCCCCGCGAGTTCGTACGTGTAGACCTCGTCGCCCGTGGACGGGTCGACGACCGCGTACGCATGGCCGGAGGTGCCCTTGGTCAGTCGGCCCGCGATGTACTGCGCGCCGTCCGCGAAGCGGTCCTGCGCCTGGAAGCGATGGCCCGGATTGTGCATGTCGCTCTCCTCCGCCGCCCTCCCCGTCCTGCGGGGGTCGGCGTAGCTCCGGCTCGATTTGAGTGCCGATCCTGACAGAGCAAAGGGACTCCAACAAGTGATTCCGTTGTTGCCTTTTGGTTACGCGACGGAATCTGTCGACCAGGTGTCGAGTCGATGTGGAAAAGGCAGGACGGAGTGTCAGTGGTGGATGCCACACTCGCGTGCATGGGGAAGATCGGATCACGGGAAGCGCTGGTCAGCGAGGTCCACTCCGGGGCGAGGGTGGAGTACCTGCACTTCTGGGGGCACCGGCCGCTGCCGGACGGCCGGGTCGGCGCGAGCTGCCTGAGCCAGTGGTGGCCGTCGCCGTTCACGGTGGACGGCGTGGCGTACACGACGGCCGAGCACTGGATGATGGCGCGGAAAGCGCGGCTCTTCGGGGACGCGGAGGCCGAGCGGCGCGCTGTCGACGCGGGCAGCCCCGCGCTGGCCAAGAAGGCGGGGCGGCTCGTGCGCGGCTTCGACGAAGGCATATGGGAGCGCGAGCGGTTCGCGATCGTGGTCGAGGGCAGCGTCCACAAGTTCGGCGCGCATCCCGAGCTGGGGGCGTTTCTGCTGGGCACGGGCGAGCGTGTGCTGGTCGAGGCCAGTCCGATGGACCGGGTCTGGGGGATCGGCCTCGCCGCGGACGACGTGCGTGCGGCGGATCCGGAGCGGTGGCGGGGGCCGAATCTCCTGGGGTTCGCGTTGATGGAGGCGCGGGAGCGGATCCGCCGGGCGGTCGAGGACAGCGGCTCGGCACCTGGCGAAGTCGCCGCCCACTAGTGGACTGGTCCCGCTGGGGCGGGGCCTGGAAGGGCCTGGTCCGTCAGCGGAGCTGCTCCACGACGAGTGACGTCGAGAAGCCGTCGCCGTCCGTGCCCGAGTCGGTTCCGGACTCGGAGTCGTCCGCGAAGACGACGATGAGCACGATCAGGGCGATGCCCAGGACGATGCCGACCGCTCCGCAGATGATCCCGGCCAGCGCCTGGCCGGGGTTCGTCGCCTCGCCGCGGCTTGCCTTGCGGCGGCCGATCGCGCCGAAGACGATGCCGAGGATGCCCATCACGATGGTCAGCGGCCATACGCAGACCACGACCGCCGAGGCGATGCCGAGTATCAGTCCGGCGGTGCCCATGCCGTTGCTGGGCGCGGGGGGCATCCCCGGCCAGCCGCCGTAGCCGGGGGCGCCGGGGTGAAAGTGCTGCTGCGGCGGGTAGCCCGGGTAGCCGTACGCGTACGGGGGCGGCTGGCCGGGGCCTCCGGCGGCGAAGGGCGGCGGCGCGAAGGGCTGTCCGTGGGCGGGCGGCTGGGGATAGGGCATGTGACCGGCGGGCGGCTGGGGATACGGGGTGTGGCCGACGGGCGGCGGAGCGTAGGGGGTGTGGTCGGCGGGAGGCGCGAAGGGGTTGCCCCAGGACGGGGGGTTGGCGACACCCGAGCCGGGCGGGACCGGCGTGCCCGTGCCGGGCATCGACGTGACTGTCCGCTGGTCGTGCACGGGAGCATCGGTGGCGCCGTTCGCCCGGGAGGGAGCCGTTTCCGCCGGTGCTGCCCAGGGGTCGGGCTCGAGACGCGGGGCGGCGGGTTTGTCCAAGGGGACCCTCGACGCGGGTGGGGCGTCCTCGGGTTCCGCGGATGCGGGACCGGGCGCGTGGCCTCCCATGGGAGTCGCTTCCGGTCCGGGCCTGGACAGCTCCGCCGGCTCGCCCGACGTGGGAGTCGTCTCCGGTCCGGGCCCGGACGCCTCCGCCGGCTCGCTCGACCCGACCACCGGAACGGGAGCGGCGGCCTCGGGTGCGGAACCCGACGGGTGACCCCAGGAAGGCGTCGCCTCCGACCGAAGCGCGCTGACCTCCACGGACTCACCGGACGCGGGACCGGAAGCCCCGGACGCGGAGCCCGGCGCGTGGCCTGTGGAAGACCTCGCCCCCGCCGGTTCACCCGACGGGATCGCCGGAACGGGAGGCGCCTCCTCGGGCCCGGAGTTCGACGCGCCGCCCACCGGAGACCTCGCCTCCGTCGGCTCGTCCGACGCGACCACCGGAACGGGAGGGGCATCCTCAGGCGTCGAACCCGACGCGACCGCCCGGACGGGACGGGCGTCCTCGGGGGGCGAAGCCGGGACCCGGTCCTCCGGAGGCGTCGCGGCGGATCGTGACGGCGGGGTTGTTGTCTCGCCCCTGGAAACCCACGCGCCCGCGTCCTGCGGCGCTCCCGGCGTCTGCGCGTCGTCGGACATGCGTGAGCCCCCCTCTGTTGTACGTTCCGTCATGCTACGGCCGGAGCCTGTGTCGAGCGGGCCGCCGCCTACGATGATCCCTGAACCACCGATCAGCCGATCACCCGCGTCCCCGCCTACCGCGTTCCGGGGACGCCGTTCCGGGGAGGAACTCTTGACCGACCACCACACCCCACGCGATGACGCCCGTGACCTGCACGCCTTCATCGCCGGACTGCCCAAGGCCGAACTGCACGTGCACCACGTCGGATCAGCCTCCCCGCGCATCGTCTCCACGCTGGCCGCCCGCCACCCCGACTCCAAGGTGCCGACCGACCCCGAGGCCCTCGCGGACTACTTCACCTTCACGGACTTCGGGCACTTCATCGACGTGTACCTGTCCGTCGTCGACCTCATCCGCACCCCGGAGGACGTCCGGCTGCTGACGTTCGAGGTCGCGCGGGACATGGCCCGGCAGCGGGTCCGGTACGCCGAGCTGACCGTCACCCCGTTCTCCTCCACCCGCCGGGGCATCGACGAGCGCGCCTTCATGGACGCCATCGAGGACGCCCGCAAGGCGGCTGAGGCCGAGCTCGGTGTCGTACTGCGCTGGTGCTTCGACATCCCCGGAGAGGCGGGCCTCGAAGCCGCCGAGGAAACGGTACGGCTGGCCACCGAGGACCGGCTGCGTCCCGAGGGGCTGGTCTCCTTCGGGCTCGGCGGCCCCGAGATCGGCGTGCCGCGACCGCAGTTCAAGCCGTACTTCGACCGCGCGATCGCGGCCGGCCTGCACTCCGTGCCGCACGCCGGCGAGACGACGGGCCCGGAGACGGTCTGGGACACGCTGAACGACCTGCGCGCCGAACGCATCGGGCACGGCACCACCGCCGCCCAGGACCCGAAGCTGCTCGCGCATCTCGCCGAGCACCGCGTCGCCCTGGAAGTCTGCCCGACGTCCAACATCGCGACCCGCGCGGTCCGCACTCTCGACGAGCACCCCATCAAGGAGTTCACCCGGGCCGGTGTCCTGGTGACCATCAACTCCGACGACCCGCCGATGTTCGGCACCGACCTCAACAACGAGTACGCGGTCGCCGCCCGTCTCCTCGAACTCGACGAACTCGGCCTGGCCGCGCTGGCGAAGAACGCGGTCGAGGCGTCGTTCCTGGACGCGCCCGGCAAGGCGAGGCTCGCCGAGGAGATCGACACGTACGCCTCCACCTGGATCACACCCTGACCCGGACGCCACAATGGGATCCATGCTCACCGTGACTGCCGTGGCCCATCGCGGCGACCCCTACCGCGTCCGCGAGAACACGATCGGCTCGCTGCGTTCCGCGCTCCGACTGGGCGCGGACGCGGTGGAGATCGACGTACGACTCACCCGTGACGGCGTCCCCGTCCTCCTGCACGACGAGACGCTGAAGCGGCTCTGGGAGCACGACCGGCCGCTCCGCTCGCTCTCCTCGGACGAGGTGCGCGGGCTCACGGACGGTGGGGTGCCGACGCTGGCGGAGGCGCTGGCCGCGACCGGGGACGGCCGGATCATGGTCGACCTGCCGGGTGCGCCCGACGCCGGGTCCGTGAGCCGGATCGTCGGCGTCATCCGCGACTGCGGGGCGCGGGAGCGGGTGTACTACTGCGGAGGCGCCCCGACCATGCTCGCGGTGCGCGCCGCCGACCCCGCCGCGGAGATCGCGCTGACCTGGACGACGCTGGCGCCACCGCGCCCGGCCCTTCTCGACGCGGTGCGCCCCCGCTGGCTCAACTACCGCTTCAGCCTGGTCGACCGCGACCTCGCCGCCCACGTCCACCGCAAGGGATATCTGCTGTCGGTCTGGACGCCGGACACCCGGCGCTCCATGCGCCGGCTCCTCGACGTCGGCGTCGACTCGATCACGACGAACCGCGTCGACGCGCTGCGCGAGGTGTAGCGGCCGCTCCGGGAGCCGTTGGGCGCGGTCAGGCAGGTGTCTCGGCCGTGGCGGTCAGGACCGCGCGGCCGAGGATGTGTCCGGCGATGTTGAAGCCGAGGTAGGCCGGGGTGGCCTCGGCCGGGACGCCGATGGACTCCACGTCGAGCGCGTGCACCACGACGAAGTAGCGGTGCGGGCCGTGGCCGGCGGGCGGGGCGGCGCCGATGAAGCGGGCGGCGCGGGCGTCGTTGGGCAGTTGGAAGGCCCCCTCGGGCAGGCCCGAGCCGGTGTCGTCCCCCGCTCCCTCCGGCAACTCGGTGACGGCGGCCGGGATGTCGGCGACCGCCCAGTGCCAGAAACCGGAGCCGGTCGGGGCGTCGGGGTCGTACACCGTCACGGCGTAGCTCCTGGTGCCCTCGGGGGCGCCGCTCCACGACAGCTGCGGGGAGATGTCCTTGCCGCCGGGGACTCCGGAGATGCCGGAGTACTGCTCGGCGGCCCACTCGGCGCCGTCGGCGACGGTGGTGCTGGTGACGCTGAAGGTCGCCGCCTCGGGAAGGCGGGCGAAGGGGTTGTTGGCGGTCATCGCCGGGTCCTTTCGGTGGTTCCTGGTCACCGCTGGGCGGTCGCGCCGTCGTCGTTCGTGGCGAGCGGGCTGCCGCAGCGACCTTTCTCATCGACCATAACACCGATAATCGATTATCCAATGGATCGTCTATGCTGAGTGCATGACTCAGACGGCCGGCACTCCGGCGCCCCCGGGGAAGCAGATGCTCTCGGAGCGGGCGTACGTCCGCCTGCGAGAGGCGATCATGCGGGGCGAGTACGCCCCTGAGCAGGCCCTCAAACCGCAGGAACTGGCCAGGGAGTACGTGGTCAGCCTGGCGGTGGTGCGGGAGGCCCTGGTCCGGCTGGTGGGCGAGGGCCTCGCCGACCGGCTGCCCAACCGCGGTTTCGCGGTGCCCGCCCTCTCGGACCGGCGCTGGCAGGAGATCGCCGAGGCCCGCCGGACGATCGAGCCGGTCATCCTGCGCATGTCCGTCGAGCGCGGCGACCTGGACTGGGAGGCCCGGGTACGCGCCGCCCACCACCGGCTGTCGCGGACGCCCGCGTTCGTGGCCGAGGAGGGCGAGTACTACAGCGGTACCTGGGCCGAGGCCCACCGCGTCTTCCACCGCACCCTGCTGGAGGGCTGCGGCAACCCGGTCCTGCTGGACACCTTCGACCGGCTGTGGACGGCGAGCGAGCTGGCGCGCAGGTGGTCCGGGCACAGCGCCCCCGCCCGTGACCACGTCGGCGAGCACAGCCGGCTCGAGGAAGCGGCGCTGGCCCGGGACGCCGACGCGGCCGCCGAACTCCTCGACCGGCATCTGACCCTCACCGCCGCCGCCCTCGCGTCCGGCCACGATCCCTCGACCCACCAGGAGAACAACCCCGATGACTACGGCCAACGTCTCTGACCGCGCCCACCCGCGCGGCCTGCCCGTCGACCTGACCACCGTGCGCGAGGTCGGCCTCGCCATCAACCAGACCCACCGGTTCATCTACTTCGTCCCCGAGGCCGCCCAAGAGGCAGCCAGGTTCGGCGTGACCGACCGCGGACCGGCGTACTTCGCGTTCCGGTCGGCCGCGATGGGCGCCGTCCCCTGGCAGGTCTCGCTCGCGGCCTTCTACAACTTCAGCCCGCGGTCGGTGCGGCCCATGACGGGCGTGTGGGACGCGGCGTCGCCCGAGCAGTGGCAGGCCGCCCGCTTCGTGGTCGCCGACCGTGCCCTGCGGCGCGTCGGCGTGTCTCTCACACCGGACCGGATCGCGGAGGCACGGTCGCTGATCGACCCGGTCGTCGCCGGTGCCGACTACGCCGGCAAGACGTTGGCCGCCGCGAACGCGTCGGTCCCGCTCCCGTCCGATCCGCTCGTCGCGCTGTGGCAGCAGATCACGGTGCTGCGCGAGTGGCGTGGCGACGCGCATCTCGTCGTACTCGCCGACAACCGCCTCGGGCCGTGCGACTGCAACGTCGTCCAGACCGCGACGGGGCGTCTCCCGACGGCGATCACGCGTGCGACCCGGCAGTGGAACGACGAGGAGTGGGCCGCGGCGACGGCGCGCCTCGTCGCGCGCGGCTGGCTCGACGCCGATGGCAACGTGACCGACGCCGGCACCGCGGCGCGCGAGCGGATCGAGGCCGAGACCGACGCGCACAGCGCCGCGCTGTGGGCGCCGATCGGCGACGCGGGCGCCCGCCGCCTCGCCTCGCTCATCACACCCGTCAACGACGCGTTCACCGCGGCCGGGACGTTCAGTCAACTGCGCTGACGGCAGCCGGTCCGCGGGCTAGGGAGTGACCTGTGACCGGCGGCGGACCGTCGACTGGTCGGCGGGGGTCGACCGGGTCAGGTACTGGGGTACGGGAGTCGTGTCCTCGGCGTTGTCGCGGACCAGGCCGTAGCGGACGGCGCCCTGGGCTGGGCCGGTGCGGATGTCCTCCGTCACCTTGTCCCACGTCGATGTCTCGACGAAGAGGTTGTAGTCGGCGGTGCCCTCGTTCTGGTGGAGGGTGACGGCGCCGTCGATCCAGAAGTACTCGTTCTGCCACATCTGTTGGGTGCCGGAGGGGAGTACGGCCGTGCCGGTGGACGGGCCGCCCATCCAGGTCGTGCCGTCCGTCGAGCCGGGCTGGACGTCGTCCATCCGGTGGCCGCCGCCCGAGGCGACGTGGAAGAGCCTGCCGTCGAGGCCGGTCCAGGTGGGCATCACCAGGTCGCCCGGGCGTTCGCCGGGCAGGATCTGCCAGCGGACCCGGAAGTAGCCCGTGCCCCTGAGGGTGACGCTCTCGCCGTTGTGGGTCAGGCCGGTGGCGGGGGCGCCCGTGGCGGTGACGCCCTGTTCGGCCCGGCGGGGCAGTGTTCCGGGCGGCGCCGTGGCGGCGGGCGCGCTGTCGACGGCGTCCACGACCGTGCCGTACAGCCGGACGCGGCTCGGGGAGGCCGAAGGGCTGGGGGTGCGCGTCGGCGGGCGGGCCGTGCTCGACGCCGTGGGGGCGACCGCGGCGCGCGGGGGCGGCTTGTCAGGCGTCCGCGTGACGACGTACGCGCCGCCCGCCGCGATGGTCGCGCCCGCCGTGACCGCGACGGCCGGTTTGGTGAGCGCGCTCAGGATCTTGGCGGACCATCCGACGGTCGTGGCGGCGACCGCCGTCTTGCCACCGCCGAGGGCGAGCGAGAGCGTGAAGCCGAGCGGCACCGGGACGAGCGCGATCCCGACGAGCAGCCGTTCCGCGGGGACGACCGTCTCGCGCGGGCTGCCGGAGCAGTACGCGCAGCCCCGGATGTGCCGGGCGAGGCGTTTGCGCCACACCGAGTCGGGCCGGCCGTCCCAGCGGGAGGTCGCCGAACGGAGGTCGGCGCAGGCCGAGTCGAGCGCCCGGACGATGCCGCGTGCCGCCTCCAGCCGCTCCTTCATACGCTGGACGCGGACGGCCGCGTGCTGCCGGCTGATGCCGACCGCCGCCGCCAGTTCGCGCCGGGTGAGTTCGCCCGCGACCTCCAGCCACCACAGCGAGAGGAGTTGGCGGTCCTCGTCGTCGAGCCAGCGCACCGCCTCCGCGACCTCGCGGCGCTGACCCGCCAACTGAAGCCGCAGCACGGTGAGTTCGGCGAAGTCGGCGGCCCGCTCTCCCGCGTCGCCGTCGAGCGGCTCGGCCGTGCGGCGGCGGGCCCGGTCGCGGATCTGCCGCATCGCGATGGCGACCAGCCAGGACCGGAAGCTGTCCGGGTCGCGCAGCGAGCCGAGGTTGTCGACGGCGCGCAGCATGGTCTCCTGCACGACGTCGTCGACGTCCGCGTGGCCGTTCAGGGCGCGTCCGACGATGTTGTAGACGAGGGGCAGCCAGCCCGCGACCAGTTCGTCGAGGGCGCGCCTGTCACCGGCCTGCGCGGCCGCGATGGTGCCGCGCCACTGCCGCCCGTCCACGTACGTTCCTTCCCCGCGAGAGGTCACTTGGCGTAGAGCAGCGTCCCGAAGCCGAGTTGGTCGTAGCCGCCGCTGTTGGGCCCGTACTGACCGCCGCCACCCTCCGCCCGCACCCTCTCCGCCATGGTGGTGATGAAGGGGACGGAGAGCCGGCGGCGCCGGGCGTAGTGGTAGTGCAGCAGGTCCCAGACCGGGCGGAGCTGGTCACGGTCCTGGGCGGCGACCACCGTCTGCTCGTTGTACTTTCCGGTGCCCTGCCCGCTGCGCCAGGTGTACTTGGTGAAGGGCACCTCCTGGCCGAGGTTGTACTTGGCCACGTACTGGGCGGCCTTCATGAACCGGTTGTCGTCGTAACCGTAGAGGTCGTCACCCTGCGACCAGGCCATCTCGCAGAATGCGCCCATCTGTCCGATGCCCATCATGGTGTGGCCCTGGTCGCGCCCCGACTCCTGCCACTGGGCGAGGCCCTGCGACTCGTACACGAACGGGACGGCCTTCTTGATCGACCCGTTCCCCGCGCCGTTCTTGAAGTAGTCCACCGCCTGGTCGTACTTGGCGCGGTCGTCGCACAGGATGCCGATGGCCAGGACGGAGTTCATGTTGCACAGGTCCCAGTTGGCCCAGTAGTTGGTGATGCAGGCGTCGTTGTGTTCCTTCAGGAACTGGTCGTTGAGGGGGTAGAAGACGTCGAGCATCATCGTCCTGAAGCGGGCGAGGTCGAACCCGTCGTAGCCGCGCATGAGTTCGGCGGCGTTCGCGAACTGGTAGCCGTAGATCCCCGCGGCCAGAAAGCGGTCGGCGTTCCCGGTCACGGTGGTCAGGGTGGCCGACCAGGCGTTGAGGATGTCGCGGGCGGTGTCGCCGTTGGCCCTGGTGCCGGCGATCCTCCAGCGCAGGGCGTTCTGGTAGGCGGCGTGGATGTCGTTGTAGAGGGTCGCGTAGTTCTGGCCGGTGCCGCCACGGACGATCGTTGCCCGAGGGTTGGGCCTCCAGGTGCTCTGGGAGTGCGAGTTGGCGGTCAGCCTCTCCCAACCGGCGCTCCACGGCTGGGACTTCGACGCCACCCGGACCCTCGCGCGGTTGAGCTCGCCGTAGGCGTGCAGCATGCCGGGGTGGGTGAAAGCCGTGGGCGCCGCGTCGGCGTTGTCGCCGCCGGACAGCACGATCGCCGCGCCGCCGCCGAGGGCCGCGGTGGCGGCGAGACCTCCGCCGAGGCGCAGGACGCCTCGGCGGGTCGGGCGGTGCTTGTTCTCGCGCTTCGGCTCGTTCGTGTTCTGGCGCTTGTGCGCAGGCATCTGGTGCTCCCGGGCGGAGGGGTGGTCGGACACCCAGGAGACGGAGCGACGGCCTCCGCGATAACAGTTTTTTCCCTTCAGGAACTTCCGCCACGGCCGCCACCGACGGCGCCTAGGGGTAATCCCTGACAACACCCTTGTCTTGTAAGGGAGTTGCTCGGGGTCGGGGCCAGGGGCAGGACCCTTCACGGTGAGGATCCGCCCGGGCGCGTACGGCCACAGGATGATCTCGACCATCCCCGCCCACCAGGAGCAGCCCATGCGTACACGCACCCTCACCGCTGTCGCCGTCGCCCTCGTCCTGGGCCTGGCGGCGGGCCCGCTGACCGCCCCCGCCTTCGCGTCCCCCGCCGGGGTCGCCCGGTCCACCATCGCGGCCCCGGACGCGGATGCCCTGGCCGCGGCGATCGCCGGGCTGCCGGACTCCGACGCGACGGCCGCGCTCGTACGGGTCGGGGGCACCGGCGGGAGCTGGCGCGGGAGCGCCGGGGTGCGCGATCTCGAAAGCGGCCGGGCGGCCGACCCGAACGCGCTGTTCCGGGCCGGGTCGACGACGAAGGTGGTCACGGCGGCGCTCGTGCTCCAGCTCGCGGCGGAGGGACGGGCCGACCTCGGGCGCCCCGTCCGGGACTATCTTCCGGACCTGATCCCGGCGACGTACGAGAAGGTCACCGTCCGGCAGTTGCTGAACCACACCAGTGGCATCCCCGCCGCCGACCTCCCCGGTGACACCTTCGAGGAGTGGTACGCGCACCGCTTCGACCTCCACACACCGCGGGAGATGCTCGCCTCGGCCACCGCGAAGGAGCGGGAGTTCGAGCCGGGTGCCCGGCAGCACTACCTCAACATCAACTACACCGTGCTCGGACTGCTGGTGGAACGGCTCACCGGCCACTCGTACGAGCGGGAGGCGGCGCGCCGGATCCTCGGTCCGCTGGGCATGCGGCACACGTACTTCCCCGGCGCAGACCCGCGCATCGCCGGACCGCACAACCACGGCTACCAGAGCGTCGCGCGCGCCGACGGTACGACCGAGTTGCGTGATGTCACCGTGTGGGGTGCCTCGGAGAGCTGGGCGGCGGGCGACATGATCTCCACGACGGCGGATCTGGAGCGGCTTCTGAAGGGACTCTTCCGTGGACAGGTGGTGCCGCGAGGGCAGTTGGAGGAGATGTTCACCGTTCCGGCCGATGTTCCGGGGGCCACGATGAGCGCGGGTCTCCAGCGGTATGTCCTCGACGACGGCACGGTGTTGTGGCTGAAGACGGGGGGCCGCTGGGGCTACAACACGTTCGTCGGCGGCACCCGCGACCTGTCCCGGACCCTCGTCTACTCCGTCAACGCGACCGACGCCAAGGGGCAGGGCATGAATCCCGTCGCCGAGCGCGTCGTGCGGACGGCGTTCGACTGGTGACGGCGGCCGGCGCTCGCCCGGTGAGGTCGGATGGGGCTTCCCCGGTGACGGCGGACGGCCCTCGTCCGGTCAGAGTGGCCGGCGTTCACGCGGTGACCGCGGCCGCCGTCGGGGGCGCGGGGGTGAGCGCCTCCAACCGCTTGATCCTCCCGCGCACGGCGTACAGCGGGAGCACCCCGAGGATCCCGAACGACATGTCGATGAGCGTCCACCAGAAGGGAATTCCCCGGATCGGCCCGCAGATCAGCGCGAGCGGGATGATCCCGGCGCAGGCGATCATGCCGAACTCGACGACCCAGATGTTGCGAACCGGATCGCGGTAGGGACCGTAGAAGGCGACGGCGATGGCCAGATGGGCGAAGGCCAGCCAGTCCGTTCCGTAGAGCACGAAGGGGTACTCCGCGTCGGTGGCGTCGAGGCCGCGGCGCACCCGCTCGATCCAGTCCATGAGCCCGGGAAGGTGTTCGGGCACAGACAGCGCCCTCAACACGTCCTCGGTCCAGCGCAGTTCGTGCACCAGGGGGAAGGCCGTGGCTCCGCTGAGGACCAGGCAGACGACGAAGAAGGCCAACCAGGCACGGATGCCCTTCAGAAGGGCGGATCTGTCGCTCATGACAGGAGCGTACGCCTACAGTTGAACACGTTCAAAAGTGGCCCAGGCTTGGCTCGTCACCCCTGCGAGGCGTCTCGCGTGACCTCGCCCGCGCTCGGAACCGCCGATGTCCGGACGGATGACCTGGTCGGTGTCGTCGAGGGCGCGACGGAGGCTTCCGTGCCGGTCGAGGTGCGGGAACCGCTTGTCCGCGAACTTTCGGGGGGCCGGGAGTCGTAGGGCTCGGGCGTCGCCGACGGGGTGGGCGCTTCGGAGGGGGCGTCCGTGGGTGCGGGGTCGGGCATGGCCGGAGGACTGCTCAGGGGCCGCGGACTGCTCGCGGACGGCGGGGCGAGGGGCACCGTCGGGGACACGGGTGCCCCGGGTGTGGCCAGCAGGCTGGGCAGCGAGACGACGGCGGCGACCGCGCAGGACAGGCCGACCCCGGCCGCGGCGCGGAGCAGCCTGCGGCGGGCCGCGCCGCGGCGGATCGCCTCGTACCGGCCGGGGGGTGGGCCGAGGTACTCGGAGGACGGCCGCAGGATGACGGTGAGGGGGTCGTCGGGGTCGGAGTCCGGACCGTGGTCAGAGTGTGTGATCAAGGCTTCTCCTCAGGTGGGCGCGCAGCAGTTCTCGGGCCGCGTGGAGGTCGGCCTTGACGGTTCCTTCCTTACGCCCGGTCAGCGCGGAGACCTCCCGGATCGGCATGTCAGCGTAGTAGTGCAGCAGGATCGGCACGCGCAGTCGTTCCGGCAGGGACTGCACGAGGAGCCGCACGGAGGGGTCGGCCTGCTCGGGCTGCGGGCGGACGGCCGCCTCGACGGTGGCACGGTGCATGGCTCTGCGTTCGCGTTCGGTCTTGCGCCAGTGGTCCCGGACGAGGTTGGCCGCGGTGACGTAGAGAAAACCGCGCGGCTCCTCGACCGACGTCCAGCGCGCCCAGAGCCGGGTGAACGCCTCGGAGGCGATCTCGTGAGCCGTCTCGTCGTCGTCGACCAGCCGCCGGCACCAGCCGGCGAGGCGCGGATAGAGGGCGGCGAACAGCTCGGACGCTGCCCTCTCGCGGGACCGTTTCAACGCTCTCCATGGTCGTGACGTACTCGTGGGGGGGGAGGATCCCGGGCCGCTGTCGTAGGTCCAACGGCCCGGGCCCTTGTTCGAGGGGCGGGGTTCGGAGGTCGGGAGTCGGAGGTCGGGAGTCGCGTCAGGGGCTGTTCGTACTCGCCGTGCTCAGCGCGGCGAAGACGATCACGTTGTCGAGGTACCCGTCGCCGGTGAGGGTCCCGCCGCATGTGATGAGCCGCAGCTCCGGACGGCCCACGTCACCGTAGACGTCGTCCGTCGGGAAGTCCGCCTTGGCGACCGTCCGTACGGAGGTGACGTCGAACACCGCCGACGTGCCGTTCTCCAGGCGCGCCACGATCCGGTCGCCCCGGTGCAGTTCCTCGAGGTGGCGGAAGACCCCGTCACCGTATTCACCGACGGTCACATGGCCGAGGATCACCGAGGGACCGGTCTGGCCCGGCGTCGGCGAGTGCCGGTACCAGCCCGCCTGGTCGTGCGGCGCGATCGGCGGGACCTGCACGGTGCCGTCCGCGGCCAACCCCAGCCGCATGACCGGGGTGTCGACCTCGATGGCCGGGATCTGCAATCGGACGGGCACCGACCGCTCCAGGGCGGGCGTCGCCTTCGCGGAGGACCGCGGGGACGGTGACGTGCCCGAGTTCGTGTTCTTGCCCGTGCCCGTGTTCGCGCCGGGGCGTGCCGTCGTGGGCCGGTCGTCGGCCTGTTGGCCGGCTCCGCAGCTCACGAGCAGCGACGCCACCGCCGCGGTGGTGAACGCGCGCCTGGAGAGCGAGGTCATACTCCGGTCGCCCGGCGGCGCCGTACGAGGTAGACCGCCGCGCCCGCCCCGGCGAACATCGCGGCGGCACCTCCGCCGATCAGCGCGCCGTCGTTGCCGGACTGCGTCACCGGCGCCGCACCGGTGTCGGGCGCTCCCGACGGTACGGCGGAGACCTCAGCGTCGCCCGGCGCCGGTGCGGGGGTCGGCGCCCTGGTCGGTTCGGCGCTCTCGGACGGGCGGGTGGTGGGGGCCGTGCTCGGGGTGGCCCCGTCGGCGAACGCGGGCGCCGTGCTCGCCAGCACGGCGGTGCACGCGAGTGCCATGGCACTGAGGACGGTTCGGCGCATGAGTCGCTCTCTTTCTTCGGTCAGCCCGCGCTCTTGCCGGCGGGCCGGTTACGGATCGGGAGGAGAGACGAGGCAGCACCGCCGCACGTTGCAAAGAGATGGCAAAGCCGCCGGGGCGGCGCCGAGTTGGCGGAGCCTTCGACGCCGGTTGCTCGGGAAGGTCGCCGGGGGCGGCCGGATGGCAGAGGCTTCGACGCGGGCCGCTCGCCACGGCCGCAGGAACTGGCCGGATGGCAGAGACTTCGACGCCGGCCGCTCACCACGGCCGCAGAGACCGGCCGGTTGGCCTAGCCCTCGGCACCGGCCGGTTGGCCGAGCCCACGGCACCGGTTGCCCGGAAAAGCCGCCGGGACCGGCCGGTTGGCAAGGGGCGCCGGGACCAGCCGCCTCGCGCCGACGCGGCTGGTCCCGCACAAGGCCGGCGTGGGCAGGACCTGGGCGAGGCGCGGCTGCCTCGCGATCGCACGGGTGGTCCCGCACCGGCACGGGCAGGGCTTGGGCGGGGCACGACTGCCTCGCGATCGGCACAGGTCGTCCCGGACCGGCACGGGCCGAGGCTGAGCAAAGGACGGCCGCCTCGCGATCGCATTGGCGGGCCCGGCCCGGCGCCGGCAACGCCCGAGCGAGGTCCGCCCTCCCCTCGCTCGTACGGGCCGTGCGGCCAAGAGTCGTGGCGGAGTTCGCGCCCGCACCGCTTCTCCCCCGTGACCGATTCCCGCCCCCGACAGGACCCGCTTCGCCCGGCACAGGCAACCCACAGGTCCCGTTTCGCTTCCTTCGTGGCGTCAGGGGCTCCCGGTGTCACTGGGGCGCCCGTGCTCGAAGTGTGAGGAGGGACCCTTGAACCGAACCCGGCGAATAGGCGTCACCGCCGTGGCCGTGCTCGCGGCCCTGGCGGGTCTACCGGGCCTGGCTCAGGCCCAACCGCCGCCCCAGGCAATGCCGTTGACGGCGAACGCCGACAACGCGCTGCCGCCGGGCTGGCGCGTCACCGGGGAGGGCGTCGCGCGTGAGCTGGTCTGGCGCTCGGACCGGGCCGTACCCGTGGGTGACGCCCGTGTCGAGTTCCACGCGGACGGCCGGCTGCTCGGCGTACCGAAGCAAGCCAAGGACGGCCGCACGTTCCGCCTCGCGATCAACCGGGCGACCTCGCTGGACGACCTCCAAGTCCTGGCGAGCGGACGCCGGTTGGACGAGGCCACCGACAACGGCGGCAAGGCGCGGCGGAGTTCCCCGGCGGTCGGCCGTCCCCCGGCCCAACTCCCGGCGAACTCCGTGGACCCGGGCAAGCCGGGCTCGTACCGCACGGTCACCGGCGAGTACGACCTCGCCCCGGTGACGCTGCCCGGCTTCGCCCAGCCCGTCGAGATGCAGGCCGTCGTCGTCGCCCCCGAGGGCGCCACCGGCAAGCGGCCACTCGCCCTGTTCCTGCACGGCCGCCACCCCACCTGCTACAAGCCGGGCGGCACCGAGGACGACGTGACCCTCGAGTGGCCCTGCTCCGCCGGCACGCGGACGATCCCGAGCCACAAGGGCTACCTGAAGGACCAGAAGCTGCTGGCCTCCCAGGGCTATGTGACGGTGTCGATCTCCGCGAACGGCATCAACGGCCAGGACTGGGAGGCCGAGGACGGCGGCGCGCAGGCGCGTTCCTCGCTGGTGCGGCAGCACCTCGCCAAGTGGGCGGGCTGGGCCGCCCGTCCGGCCACCGCCCCGGCGGCCGTGCCGAGCGCCGCCAGGGCCGACCTGTCCCGTGTCCTGCTCGTCGGCCACTCGCGCGGCGGCGAGGGCGTCAACCGGGCGGCCCTGGACAGCCTCTACCCGCCGCCCGCCGCGCAGGACGGCTACCGGGGACCGGTGCGCTGGAAGATCCGCGGGACCGTCCTCATCGGACCGACGATCTTCGGCCAGAATCCGGTCGCCGACGTGCCGTCCACGACGATCCTCCCGGGCTGCGACGGTGACGTCTCCGACCTCCAGGGCGAGGTGTACGTCGACGGAACGCGCGGCGTCAGCAAGGGCACCGCCCTGCACAGCGCCGTCTACGTCGTCGGCGCCAACCACAACTACTTCAACACCGAGTGGACGCCGGGCCGGTCCGAGGCGCCCTCCTTCGACGACTTCTGGGAGTTCCCGGACGAGGAGCCCGACCCGGTGTGCTCGACCGGCACCGCCACCCGGCTGACCGCCGACCAGCAGCACCAGGCGGGCGCCACCTACATCGCCGCCGCGGCCCGGCTGTACGTCGCCGGAGACGACCGGGCCCGTCCACTGCTCGACGGCTCCGGCCGGCGTGCCCCCTCAGCCGATCCGGCCCGCGTCCTGACCCACGCGGTCGGCGCCCGCCGCACCGGCGGTTTCCTGCCCGACGCCCCGGTCGAGGTGACCGGCGGCGGCAAGCTGTGCTCGGCGGTCGACCCCGACCCGGCCGTGGCCTGCCTGGGCCCGGACACCGAGGGTTCGTCGCCGCACTTCGCGTGGTGGCAGACCGAGAAGGAGGCCGGCCGGAGCGCGGTCGCGCTGAAGTGGTCGACGCCGGGGGCGGCGGCCAAGGTCCGCCCCGCCACCGCGGTCTCGCTCTCCGGCGCCAAGAGCCTGGCGCTGCGGGTGTTCGTGCCGCCGAACACGACCGGCACCAAACTGGACGTGACCGTCACCGACTCCTCCGGCCGCCGGGCGAAGCTCGGCCAGATCCGGGTCGACGGACTGCCCGGCTCGGTGCGCACCGCCTCCTACTGGGCGCGCGAACTGCGTGTCCCGCTGACCGCGGCCACCCGCGCCGGAGTTGACCTCAAGCACGTCAAGTCCCTTGAACTGACACCGCGTTCGGGTTCCGGACAGGCCTGGCTGATGGACGCCTGGGGCTGGGCCCCCGGTACCCCGGCGGTCAGGGCGGCCGAGCTGCCGCGCGTCGACATCGGCCGGCTCACCGTCCAGGAGGGCGACTCGGGCACCCGTACCTACCACATTCCGGTCCAGGTCTCCGGACACGGCAGCGGCAAGGTCCGCTTCTCCGTCCTCGACCCCGAGACCGGCAGGACCACGAACAAGCTGGTCACAGTACGGCCCGGCGGCAGGCCGATCGACGTACCCGTGGAGGTGGCGGGCGACACGCGTTTCGGCTACGACGAGCAGTACGACCTCGTCGCGAAGGCGGTGCGCGGCGCTGTCATCGGCTCCTATCGGGGCGGGGTCACCGCGGTGAACGACGACCCCGAGCCCGTGGCCAGCCTGACTCCGGTCAAGGACCAGGGGGTCGAGGGAGACACGCTGACCTGGCGGATCTCCATCGCCGAGCCCGTCGAGGTGGAGATCTACCAGCCGGTCCGGGTGTTCCCGGTCACCGAGGGCGCCGAACTGTCCACCAAGGACGTGGACCCGCAGTGGCTGCTGGACTACACCGGTGAGGTCCCGGAGCCGGAGCGCCCGCTCTCGCGGACGGGCCTGTGGGTGTGGACGACCATCGCGGCGGGGACCACCGACACCGAGTTCACCGTACCGACGGTGAAGGACCAGGTGGCCGAGCCGGCCGAGTCGGTGGGCATCGGCCTGACCGACTACGACGCCGAGCCGCTTCCCGGGCACCCGACGCTGACGGGCACGGTGGTGGACGCTCCGTAGACCGCGCCGCACCGCACAGGGGGGCATGGACCGGGCGGTCCATGCCCCCTCACCGGAGGGCATGTCGTACGACGGTGCCGGCCGATCTCCTCGTCCGGCGGTCTCAGTCGGCCCTGTTTGCGGGGTTCGTGCCGTGCCACCGGGCCGACGCTTCCCGCAGCGTCCCGAAGGCGGCCGCTGTCGGTCCTGCCGGTTCGGCCTGATAGACCACCAGTTGCTGGTGCGGCGCTCCGTTGACCGTGAAGGCCGCGAACTCCACGAACAGGTCTCCGGCCTCCGGGTGCTTGAGATGCTTGACTTCCTGAGTCTTGCTCCTGACCTCGTGCGTGCGCCAGATCGCGGCGAACTCCGCACTCAGGTCGGACAGTTCCGCCACGAGTGCGGCGATGCGGGCCGATTCGGGGAAGCGGCCACGAGCCGCCCTGAGTTCGGCGGCACAGGAGTGCGCGGCCCGTTCCCATTCCTGGTAGAACTCGCGCCCCGCCGGGTCGAGGAACGCCATGCGGGCGAGGTTGTCGAACCGCTCGAACCCGCTGTGCAGGGCCCTGGCGAGGGAGTTGGCCGCCATGACGTCGAGGGCCGGACCGACGACAAAGGCCGGGGTGTGCTCCCATCCGTCCAGCAGCCGCGACAACCGCGGGCTGACGTCCGTATCGCCCCGGTCGCGCGGGCGTTGCGAGACGGTGAGGCAGAGCCGGTTGAGATGGTCGGTGGCCTCCGCGTCCAGTTTCAGCGCCTGTGCCACGGCGTCGAGTACCCGCGGGGACGGGCTGTTCTCACGCCCCTGTTCCAACCTGACGTAGTAGTCGGAACTGACTCCGGCGAGCAGCGCGACTTCTTCTCGGCGCAGCCCCGGCACCCGACGTCGCCCGTGGTCGGGAAGGCCGACGTCCCGCGGCTCGAGTGCCTCTCGGCGGGCTCTGAGGAATTCCCCCAAGGGCGTCCCATCGCTCATGCGACCAGGTTAATCGGCGTGGGGTACGGGCGCGGCTCGTGGCTCACGGGGCCGACTGGATGTCCCCGCGGGTGGAGGACGCGATGGTGTCGCGGTGGGCGAAGTCGCCCGGTGGGATGCCGGGGTGGTGCCCGAGCCGGGCGGACGGCTGCGTGACGGAGGGGCCGAGGGTGAGCCGGGAGACGATGCGGTAGCGGTCGCCGCGGTAGAGCGAGTGGACGTATTCGACGGGCCGGCCCGCGGTGTCCGTGGTGAGCCGCTCGAAGAGCAGCGCCGGGGACAGCTCGGGCACCTCGAGCAGCTCGGCCTCGGCCCGGGTGACGACGGTCGGCTCGATCGCCTGTACGGCCTCCTGGACGTGCACGCCGTGCTGTTCGCGCAGGTGCTCGTAGAGGTCGCCGTCCTCCAGTTCCCGGGCGGACAGGGTGGGGACCAGATCGGCCCTGATGTGCAGATGCTCGATGGCCATCGGGGCGCCGTCGACCAGGCGCAGCCGTGCCACGTACACGATCTCGGCGGCGGGTGACATGCGCAGCTTGCGGCCCACGCGCGCGCCCGCCGGGACGGTGGTGAACTCCAGCAGGCGGCTCGACCAGGTCCCGGAGGCCTGGGGCACCCCCATGGCCTGCTGACCGGAGACGAGTTCCTGGGTGATCTTCGCGGGTGCCACGAACATGCCGCGACCGTGTTCCCGTACCAGCAGTCCGGCGGCGACGAGCTCGTCGACCGCCGCGCGCAGGGTCGGGCGGGACACACCGAGCTGGGCGCACAGGGAGCGCTCGGAGGGGATGGCGTCCCCCGGGCGGTGGGACTCGACGAGGTCGAGGAGGAAGTCGCGGACCCGCTCCCGCTTGAGCACCGCCCCTGGTGCGTCGGCCTTCATGCTGTGCTCCCTCGTCCGCGGAACCCGACTGACCAGTGACCAGTGAACCAGTTGACCAGTTGCCGTTCGCGATTGCCCTTTTGGTCAGGTCCAGTGTAGTCACCGCCGTGCGGTGATCGTCCAGCTTCCGGCCTGATCGCGCGTCAAATCCCAATGGGTACAAGGGATTGACGCCACAGATTGGTCTATGCCACCTTCGTCCACACGTCAACAGGCGAGCTGTCCAGTGGGCCTCACTGGTCAGGTGGTTAGGTCATGTCTTCCCGAGGTGAACCGTGAAGCTCCGTTTGCTTGCCGGCATGTCCGTGCTCCTGATGACCGCCGGGCTGAGTGCCTGCGGCGGTTCCTCCGACACGTCCGGCGACGACTCCGGCGGGAGCACGGCCATCGACGTCTGGCTGATGCGCGACAGCGTCTCGGCCGCGTTCCAGGACGACTTCGTCAAGGGCTTCGAGACCGCCCACCCGGACATCGAGGTCAAGGTGCAGATCCAGGAGTGGGACGGCATCGGCGAGAAGGTGACGGCCGCCCTGGCCAGCAACGACGCACCGGACGTCATCGAGACCGGCAACACCCAGGTCGCCCGGTTCGCGCAGAGCGGGGGGCTGCTCGACCTCAGCGACAAGGTCGGCGAACTCGGCGGGAAGGACTGGCTCAAGGGCCTCGCCGAGCCGGGCGCCTACGAGGGCAAGCAGTACGGCATCCCGTACTACGCCGCCAACCGCGTCGTCATCTACCGCACCGACCTCTTCGAGGAGGCGGGCGTCGACGCGTCCGCCATCAAGACCCGCGACCAGTGGATCGCGGCCACCGAGAAGCTCAACTCCGGTGACACTCAGGGTATTTACCTGCCGGGGCAGAACTGGTTCACCCTCGCCGGCTTCGTCTGGGACGAGGGCGGCGACCTCGCCGCCGAGTCCGGCGGCAAGTGGCAGGGCGCGCTGGACACCCCCGAGGCGATCCGCGGCATGGAGTTCTACGAGAAACTCCAGGCCCTCGGCAGAGGCCCCAAGGACTCCGACGAGGCCAATCCCCCGCAGGCGGACGTCATGGCCAAGGGGAAGGTCGCCCAGGTCATCTCCTCCCCCGGCGGCGCCAACACGGTCATCGAGAGCAACCCCGAACTGAAGGGCAGGCTCGGCTTCTTCCCGATCCCGGGGAAAAGCGCCAGTACACCCGGCGCGGTCTTCACCGGCGGCTCCGACCTCGTCATCCCCACGGCCTCCGGCAAGCAGGACGCGGCCTACACCTTCATCCGCGAACTCACCGGCGACGCCTGGCAGAAGAAGCTCGCCGTCGCCATGAGCTACGTCCCGAACAAGACCACCCTGGCCTCCGCGGTCGCCGCCGACCCGGGCGCCGCGGCCATGGCGGTCGGCGCCGCCGAGGGCCACGCCACACCCAACACCCCTGGCTGGGCGGCGGTGGAGGCCAAGAACCCGATCAAGGACTACCTGACGGCCGTACTCACCGGAGGCGACCCCCACAAGGAAGCCGCCATCGCGTCCGAGGCCATCACCACGGCGATGAACTCCGGCTCCTGAACCGCCCCGCACCGGAAGGAGAAGCGCCGTGTCGGCCGCCGTACGAGAACAGACCGCCCCCCGTCCGCCGATCGGCGCCGGGCCGCCCCGGCGCTCCCCCGGCCCGGGACCGCGCCGCCCGGCGAAGTCCGCGGGCCGCGGGATATGGCCATACGTCCTGATCGCGCCCGCCGTCCTCGGCACGCTCTATCTGCTCGTGTACCCGTTGGCCCGTGCCGTGGTGATCTCGCTCCAGGACTTCGGACTGCGCCAACTCATCGTGGGTGACGCGCGGTTCGTCGGGCTGGAGAACTACGGGACGCTGCTGGGCGACAGCCACTTCTGGGAGGTCGTGCGCCGCACCTTCCTCTTCATGGCGGTCGACGTCATCCTGATCATGGTGCTGGCCACGCTGGTCGCGCTCATGGTCGAGCGGCTCGGCCGGTTCGGCCGGACCACCGTCCTCAGCGCGCTCGTGCTGGCCTGGGCGATGCCCGTCATCTCGGCGACCACCGTCTTCCAGTGGCTGTTCCACTCCGAGTTCGGCATCGTCAACGCGGTCCTGACGGGCCTCGGGTTCGAGTCCTTCGACCGCTATCCCTGGTTCGCCCACGGGCCGGCCGCCTTCGCCATCGTGGTCACCCTCGTCGTGTGGCAGTCCGTGCCCTTCGCGGCGATCACCCTGTACTCGGCGCTCACCACCGTCCCCACCGAGCTGTACGAGTCGGCGCGGCTGGACGGGGCGTCGGGGCCGCGGATCTTCCGCTCCGTCACCTTCCCGATGGTCCGGCCGATCTTCATGCTGGTGTTCTCGCTCGAGGTGATCTGGACGTTCAAGGCCTTCGTCCAGATCTGGGTGATGACCAACGGCGGGCCGGGCGACGCGACCACGATCCTGCCCGTGTACGCGGTGCAGACCGCCCTGTCGAGCCAGCGCTACGACCTCGGATCGGCGGCCTCCATGGTCACCGTCCTCCTGATGTCGGGCGTGCTCGTCTTCTACTTCCGCCAGATGTTCCGCCAGGAGGACGAGCTCGCATGAGCACCACCCGGCCGCCCCGCGTCCGCCGTATCCCGCTGAACGCCGCCGCCTTCGTGACGGTCGTGCTCTGTCTCTTCCCGGTCTACTGGATGGCCGCCACCGCGTTCACCCCGACCCGCGACATCCAGTCCGACAACCCCCGGCTCGTCCCGGAGACCTGGACGCTCGACCACTTCCGCACCGCCGTGGGCGCCGACGGCTTCGGCCTGTTCTGGCGCAACAGCATCCTCGTCACGCTGAGCGCCGTCCTGCTCGCCCTCGTCATCGCGCTCGGCGCCGCCTACGCGGTCGCCCGGATGAAGTGGAGAGGGCGTCGGCAGTTCATGCTCATGGTCTTCATCGCCCAGATGGCGCCCTGGGAGTCACTGATCATCCCGGTCTACATCATCTCCCGGGACACCGACATGCTCGACCGGCTGCCGACCCTGACCCTCGTCTACTTCATGATGACGCTGCCCTTCACCGTCATCGTCCTGCGCGGCTTCATCGGCACGATCCCCCCGGAGCTGGAGGAGGCCGCCCAGGTCGACGGCTGCACCCGGCTCGGCGCGTTCCGGCGGATAGCGTTCCCGCTCCTTGCCCCGGGCCTGATGGCCACCTCGCTGTTCGGCTACATCACCGCCTGGAACGAGTTCACGTACGCCAACTTCCTGATCATCAAGCAGCAGGACAACCGCACCCTGCCCGTGTGGCTGTCCTCGTTCCAGAACGTCTTCGGCACCGACTGGGGCGCCACCATGGCCGCCTCGACCCTCTTCGCCGCCCCGGCACTCGTGGTGTTCCTGCTCCTCCAGCGCCACGTCACCTCCGGCTTCGCGGCCGGGGCGGTCAAAGGCTGACCTCCCACACCACCCCGTTCCGGAGAAGATCCATGCCCGCACTCGTACCCCGTCCCACACAGGCCGCGTTCCGGCCCGGCCACTTCAGCCTCGACGACGACACCGCGCTGCACATCGGCGCGGGCGCCGAACCGGCCGCGGACCTCCTGCGCACCCTGCTCGCCCCCGCCACCGGACTGGCTCTACCGCGCTCCCCGGAGGGGCAGTTCACCCTGGCGCTCGACTCCGCCCTCGGCCACCTGGGCGAGGAGGGATACATCCTCAGCGTCGACCCGCACACCGCTCTGCTGCGCGCCGCGCACCCCACCGGACTGCTCCGCGGAATCCAGACGATCCGTCAACTCCTGCCCCTAGAGGCCCTGTCGGCGATCCCGCGGCCCGGCACCCGGTGGCTGCTGCCCTGCGCCGAGATCACGGACATCCCGCAACACCCCTGGCGCGGCGCGATGCTGGACGTGGCACGCCACTTCCAGCCCGTCTCCTATCTGCGCCGGTACGTCGACCTGCTGGCCCTGCACAAGATCAGCGTGTTCCATCTGCACCTCACCGACGACCAGGGCTGGCGCATGCCGGTCGCCGCCTACCCCAAGCTCACCGAGATCGGCGGCCACCGCACGCAGTCCCAGACCGGACCGGCCGGCGGCGACGCGTTCGACGGCGTGCCGCACGGCGGGGCGTACACGCGGGCCGAACTCGAGGGCCTGGTCCGGTACGCGGCCGCTCGCGGTGTCACCGTCATGCCGGAGATCGAGATGCCCGGGCACGTACGGGCCGCTCTCGCCGCCTATCCCCGCCTGGGCAACCATCCGGAGCGCGCCCTCGACGTCTGGACGCGCTGGGGCGTGTGCGACACCGTCCTCGGCGTCCACGACGAGGTCCTCGACTTCTGCCGTACGGTCCTCGACGAGGTCATGGACGTCTTCCCCTCGCCGTACATCCACGTCGGCGGCGAGGAGTGCCCCACCACCGAGTGGACGCACAGTGTCGCCGCACGCGAACGCGCGGTGTCACAGGGCCTGGCCGACCCCGAGGCCCTGCACGGCTGGTTCCTCGCCCGGATCGGCGACTTCCTCGTCGGGCGCGGACGGCGCCCGATCGGCTGGGCCGAGACGGGCGCCGAACTGCCCCTCGACTTCACCGTGATGACCTGGCGCGACCCGGCCCACACCCTGACGGCGGCCCGGCGCGGCCACCCCGTCGTCAGCGCGTACCACCGGGCCACCTACCTCGACTACGCGCAGACCGGCGGCGCGCACGAGCCGCGGGCGCAGCCGGGACCTGTCGTGGATCTGCGCGCCGTTCACGCCCACGACCCGGTGCCCGAGGACGCCGACGACCGGGCGGCCGGGCGGGTGCTCGGCACCCAGACCCAGCTGTGGACCGAGTTCGTCACGACGCCCGCCCACATCGAGTACCTCACCTACCCGCGGCTGTGCGCGCTCGCAGACCGCGGCTGGAGCGGCGCCACCGACTGGGCCGACTTCAGCTCCCGCCTCGCCGAGCACACGGCCCGGCTCGACGCGCTCGGCGTCGAGCGCCACCCCTGACCCGAGTCCCGTTCCGGGAAGCCCCCACCGTTCTGGAGAGGAACAACGATGAGATTCACGAAGAACCGGCTGCGCACAGCCGCGGCCACCGCCATCGCCGCAGCCATGGGCGCCGCCGCCCTCACCGCACTCCCGGCCACCGCGTCCGCGGCCGGCGACGGCCTGAGCGTCCAGTACCGTACGAGCGCCACCGGGGCCCGCGCCGACCAGAGCGAACCCTGGTTCAAGGTGCGGAACACCGGCACCACGAGCGTGCAGTTGAGCGGCGTCAAGGTCCGCTACTACTTCAAGGCCGACTCGGCGGGCGCGACCTACCGCTTCGCCTGCTCGTGGGCCGTCAAGGGCTGCGCCAACGTCACGGGCGTCTTCGGCACGCTCACCAACCCGACGGCCACCGCCGACCGTTACCTGGAGATCGGCTTCACGTCCGGTGCCGGCTCGCTCGCCCCGGGCGCCGACACCGGCGACATGCAACTCCGCTTCTACCAGTCGACGTGGGCGTCGCTGAACCAGAGCGACGACTACTCCTTCGGCGCCGCCCAGACCTCGTACGGCGACTGGTCCAAGGTCACGGCGCAGCTGGCCGGCAGCACCCTGTGGGGCCAGGCCCCCGCGGGCAACGAGCCGACGGACCCGCCCACCGACCCTCCGACCGATCCTCCGGCGAACGGCGCCACCCTGTTCGACGACTTCAACTACAGCGGCCACACCGACCCGAGGATCTCGGCCAACGGCTGGAGCGTGCGCTCCAACTCGGGCGGCCCCGGTGTGCCCGGCGCCACCTGGGCACCCGAGAACGTCACCTTCTCCACCGCGAGCGGCAACTCCATCATGAACCTGGAGACCTCGACCGCCGGTACCGGAGCGAGCACCGAGCAGACCGAGATCCTCACCAAGGCGACGAAGTTCAAGAACGGCACCTACGCGGCCCGGGTCAGGTTCAACGACGCGCCCAAGTACGGCCCGGACGGCGACCACCTCGTCCAGACGTTCTTCACCATCAACGACCTCAAGGCACCGCTCGCGGACGACTACGCCGAGTACGACTTCGAGTACCTGCCCAACGGCGGCTGGGGCGAGCCGTCGAACATCCTTTACACGACGTCCTGGGAGACCTATCAGGCCGACCCGTGGGTGGCGGTCAACCAGCACACCGAGAGCCGCCAGAGCTACGCCGGCTGGCACGACCTGGTGCTGACCATCGACAACAGCAGCATCAAGTACTACGTCGACGGGCAGCTGTTCGGCACGCATGACGCCGCGTACCTGCCGGAGCGGCCGATGTCGATCAACTTCAACCAGTGGCTGATCGACCTCGCCGGCCAGACCAGCACCACGGCGCGGGCGTACGACCAGCAGGTCGACTACGTCCTGCACGTCAAGGACCAGGTCCTCACGCCGGCCCAGGTCGCCGCGAAGGTGACGGCGTACCGCGGCTCGGGCACCACGTTCCAGGACACCGTCCCCAACGGCTGATCCCCTCGCCCGACGACGGGGGCGGAGGGCCGCGCACGCACCGGGTGCGTGGCCCTCCGCCCCCGCGCGTCAGCCGGTCGGTCCGAGCACTGTGTCGCCCCCCGCCTCACCTCTGCGCGCCGCCCTCCCGGTGGAGGACGAGGTGCTCGTGGAAGAGCACACCGTCCCGGACGTCACCGGTGGCGGTGAACCCGGTGTCGTCGACGTAGTCGATGTGGTCGCCGGTGACGCTGTAGCTGCCGGTGTAGGCGCTCCGCCGGCTGCCACGGGCCTCGTCGTAGCGGCCGTTCGGGAGAAGTTCCTGCCGGATGTGACCGTCCGCCGTCACCCACATGCCGACGAAGGGGTGCGGCGCCGCGTTCGTGTTCATGGCTCCACGGTCGCGCCCCGACGCGCCAGGAACCAGGCCACGGTCCATCGCAGGAACCGCGTTCCTGGGTGCCCGGCACCCACCCGGAACTCCCTGTTCAGGAGGTGATCGAACTCGGGCTCATGGTAGGTCCGTGGGGTCGCGACGGCCGTCACTCGGTCATGTACGCGTTGAGCGGCGACAGCCCGTCCAGGTCCACCTGGAGCCCCTTCAGCCTGGAGCTGTGGAGGAACGTGCGTACCGGCACGTACACCGGGATGGCCGCCGCCTGCTCCATCACCCGTCGGTCGACGGTGGACCACTTCTCGCCCGCGGCCGCCAGGTCGGTCGTCGCGTTGGCCTCGTCGATCGCGGTGTTGACCGCCGTGCTGTCGAGCCGGGAGAAGTTCGAGGTGGTCGGGTAGGTGAAGCGGCCGTCGAAGGAGTCCGGCAGGTACGCCGACGCCAGCGGGAGGCCACTGACGTTCATCGGCAGGCGGACGAGGTCGTACGCGCCCTCGCCCACGTTCTCGTAGAGGTCGGAGACGTCGGCGTTCTCCAGCGTCACCCGGAAACCGGCCTTGTCCAGAGCCTTCTTCACCGCCTTCGCCCGAGCTTCGTCGGCTGTCGTCGCGTAGGCGAGGGTGAGCGGGTAGCCCGTCTCACCGGCCTCGGCGAGCAGCGCGCGGGCGCGGGCGGGATCACCGTGATCCCCCGTCCTGTACAGGTCGAAGTCTCGCGCACCGGGGATGCCCGGCGGCATGAGGTGGTGTGTGGCGACGCCGTCCTCGCCGCTCGCGGCCAGGACGTCCGCCGCCGGATACGCGGTGGCGATGGCCTGACGGACCTTCAGTTCCGGTACCCGCTCGGTGTCGACGGTGTACGCGTGGACATAGGGGGCCGGTGACGTGACACGGACCGTGCCGCTGCCCGTGGCACCGTCCGCCGCGCCCAGCCCGTCCTTGTCCAGCGAACCGGAGAACGTCATCACGGCGGAGCCCGAACCGGCCGCGCGGATACGGGTCTTGATCTCGTCGAGGGTGAGCGCGCCGGTGATCTCGTAACGGTCGGGGTACGCCGTGCGCACCGGGTCCGTGTCCGCGCGCCACTTCGGATTGCGGGTGAGCGTCAGGTTCTTGGCGCCGGTGAAGGAGTCGACCTGGTACGGGCCCGTCGACGGAAGGAGTGTCGAGGTGCCGGAGATGTCGGCGACCCGCTCCGGCACCGGTGCGCCGTTGGGTCCGGCCAGGACGACGTTGAAGTCGGGGTGTGCGCCGTCGAGATGGAAGACGATCGTGCGGTCGTCCGGGGTCTCGATGACGCCCGGCGGCATCGCGTGTTCGGCGCCGATGCCGTCCGCGTCCTCGGGACCGAGCAGGAAGCTGCGAAGGGTGCGGTCGCCCATCGGGAAGTCGTCCGGATCGAGGGCGCGTTCGACCGCGTACGCGAAGTCCTGGGCGCGTACGGGTGATCCGTCGTTGTAGGTGAGGCCCGGTTTGAGGGTGAACGTCCATTCGCGGCCGTCCAGAGCTGACCGGCCGGTGTCCTGGGCGAGGTCCCCCACGAGGCGGACGGAGCCGTCGGGCAGGGTTTTGAGGGAGGTCAGGCTGCGGTGGACGAGGCGGGAGATCAACCGGTCGGACCCGGACCACATGTTGCCCGGGTCGAGGGTGGTGATACCGCCGGGTTCGAGGACCGTGACCGTGCCGCCCTTTCGGGCGGAGCGCACCGCCGGGGCCGGGCCCCTGGAGTCGGTGGCCGAACCGAGCGTCAGGGTCTCGGTCTTCGCAACCGGGGCCACGCCGACGCCCTTCGGTCCGCCCTGGCCGCTCTTCGCGCCGCCCTCGTCGCCGTCGTCGCCGCCGAAGGGCAGCAGGACCGCGAGCACGGCCACCATCGCGGTGACGACCGCGGAGGCCCCGATCCACGCGACGCGACGCCCGCGACGCCGAACTGCCGGGAGAGCGGGCGGCGGATGTCCCGGGAGAGGCGGCGCCAGCAGGTACGAGGTGGGATCGGGCCCGGGAGGCACGGCGTCCGTGGCGAGTCCCTCCGGTACGAGGAGTCGCTGATCGCGGGCCGCGTCGGCGGAGCTCGCCGGTGAGGTCGAGGCGGAGCCGCGGCCCGGAAGCCCGGGGTGATCCGGGGACTGGGCCTCGGGCGCGGCGTGATCCGGGGACTGAGCCGCGGGCGCCGCCTGATCCGAGGGCCGGGCCGCGGGCGCCGCGGGCTCGCGGAGGCCCGGCGCGGGGAGGCCCGGCGCGGGGAAGGCCAGCGTCTCGAACGCCGCTCGCGCCTCCTCCGCCGTCGGCCGCTCCCCGACCGGCTTCGCCAGCATCCGGCCCACCAGCTCGTCCCACTCGGGAGCGAGCCCCGGACGCCGTGCCGACGGCTTCCGCGGTGTCTCGTACACATGGCAGTGCATCAGCGCGGGCGCCGACGCCGCGTCGAAGGGCGGCGCCCCGGTGAGCATCTCGTACACCGTGCAGCCCAGCGCGTACACATCCGTACGACCGTCGTCCGCGCCCCGCGTGAAGCGCTCCGGCGCCATGTAGGCGAGGGTGCCGATGGGAGAGTCGGCGGTCGCGGTGAGCCGGCCGCCGGTCGTCGCGTCGAGGAACTTGGCGATGCCGAAGTCGAGCACCTTGACCGTGCCCTCGTCCGTGACCATCACGTTCGCCGGTTTGATGTCGCGGTGCACGATGCCGGCCCGGTGCGCGGTCACCAGGGCCCGGCAGACCTGCGCCGCCAGCACCGCGACCCGCTCCGGCGGCAGCGGGCCCCCGGCCAGCAGCTCGCCCACGGTCCGGCCCGAGAGCAACGGCATGACCAGGTAAGGGACTTCACCGTCCGCCCCGTGGTCGAACACCGGCACGATGTAGGAACTGTCCAGCGCGGCGGCCGCCCGCGCCTCCCGCCCGAACATGGCGAGCAGCCGCTCCCGTTCGCCGTCGACCGTGCCCGGAGGCAGGCTCAACAGCTTGACGGCCACCGGGCGTTCGAGCCTCCCGTCGTCGGCACGCCACACCACGCCCATGCCGCCCGCGCCGATCCGCTCCGTCAGCGTGTACCGGCCGTCCAGGATCGTGCCGCGCATCCCCGCCCCCACTCGCCCGCACATTCGGCAACCTCAATGTACCTACGCACAAAGCGAGTTGACCGGTTCCCGGGTGAGGTGCGGGGACTTGCGTGACCGGTGGGGACGTCCCATGCTGGCCCCGACTCCGATGCGGGGGGGACCTTGAGATGCGGTACGGGCGCGGCGTACGAGCTGCCGCCGTTGTGGCTGTGCTGGTGTGGGCGGCCGGCTGTTCGGACGGCGGCGACGGAGCGAGTGGAGCGTCGTCGTCGCCCGCTGTGCCGACCCCGGCGACCGGGACCGCGACGGGGACCGGGCCCGGGACCCCGTCGAGCAGTCCGCCAGAGTCTCCGTACAGCGACAGCGACACCGTGCTGTTGGCCGAGGACGACTGCTACGGATCCGTGACGGGCAGCGCGCCGGGTCGTGTCGACGAGATGGCCTGCGACGACCCCGACGCCATCGGCAAGGTCCTCAAGCGCGCCGAGGAGAAGACGACCCAGAACACCTACATCGACTGCCCCGCCCCCACGGACGACGTGCTGGGCATCAGCGACGCGGGCGGACCGGAGCTCGCGGGCCCACGTGACTACTCCCAGTACGTGGACGGTGTGGGCTACGCCTGCGTACGCAACCTCAGGGCTCCGCACCCCGGCGACCCGGGCGGAGGAGGCATGGAGATCCGCGTCGGTGACTGCCTGTGGACCTCGGGCCCGGTCGACCAGTACAAGGAAGTCCCCTGCGAAGGGGAGACGTTGCCCGACGTCAAGATCGTCGGGCAACCGGACCTGGACGACAACTGCCCACGCGCGGACGACATCCAGCTGACGGAGGACTCCATCCTGAACGTCGCCGGGCTGGGCGGCCCGACCTACTGCGCGAGGCGTCTCACAAACCTGTGAGCGGATGGGCCCGCCCGGACTACAGCCCCGCGATCGCGTTCCACCGTTTCGCGAACTCCGTGCGTTCCGTGGACTCGATGTCGCGGGCGATCGCGAGCCGCTTGCGCATGGTGGAGTCCGGGAAGATCAGCGGGTCCTCGGCGAGGGCGGCGGTGTCCTCGTCCTTGGAGGAGGCGAGGACGTCCTGGGCGGCGGGGACCGGGCAGACGTAGTTGACCCAGGCGGCCAGTTCGGCGGCGACCTCGGGCTGGTAGTAGTAGTCGACGAGTTTCTCCGCGTTGGCCTTGTGCCGGGCCAGGTTGGGGATCATCAGGGACTCGGCCCACAGCTCGGCGCCCTCCTCGGGGACGACGAAGCGGATGTCGGGGTCGTCCGCCTGGAGCTGGATCACGTCACCGGAGTACGCCTGACAGGCGAGGACGTCTCCGCCGGCGAGGTCCTTGATGTAGTCGTTGCCGGTGAAGCGCCGGATCTGCCCGTTCTTCACGTACTTCTCGACCTGGTCGCAGACCTGGTGGAAGTCGTCCGCCGTCCACTTGGTGATGTCGACGCCGTTGCCCTGCATCAGCAGCGCGAAGGCCTCGTCCAGGCCGGAGAGAAGGGTGACCCGGCCCTTGAGGTCGTCCGCCCACAGGTCGGAGACGTGTTTGATCTCCCGGCCGACCTTGCGGCGGTTGTACGCGATGCCGGTGATCCCCGACTGCCACGGCACGGTGGACCCGCGGCCGGGGTCGAAGGCGGGCGAACTCAGCAGCGGGTCAAGGTACTTGGTGACGTTCGGCTGCTTGGACCGGTCCATCTCCTGGACCCAGCCGAGCCGGACGAAACGGGCGCACATCCAGTCGCTGATGACGATCAGGTCGCGGCCGGTCCGCTGGTGGTTCATCAGGGACGGGCTGATCTTGCCGAAGAACTCGTCGTTGTCGTTGATCTCCTCGACGTAGTCGACCGAGATCCCGGTGCTCTTCTCGAAGGCGTCCAGGGTCGGCCGCTTCGTCGTGTCCTCGTCGTCCGTGTCGATGTAGAGCGGCCAGTTCGCCCACGTCAGCCGTTTGTCGCGGGCGGAGAGGTCGGCCCCTGCCCGGTCGCCCGGCGACACGTACGCGGCGGGCACCCCGCACCCCGCCAGGGCGCCGAGCGCCGCGCCACCACCCACGGCACGCAGCAGGGACCGTCGGGACAGGGGCGAGGCCTTGCGAATCACTGGCACCCGGGCAGCATGCCGCGATCGTCCCGGCCGGGACAATGGACGCTGCGTCGAGCACTCACGCGTCGACCCGACACCCTGTCGATCAGTTAGTACGGCAGGCAGCGGCGGGCGCTGGGTGAGCCGGCCCACCCAGCGCCTCACCCCACACCGACCGGCCCCCCAGAGGCCCCCGCACACCGGCGCCGTGAAGAACGCCCGACCATCGCGCGGGAAAAAGCGCGCGGCCCCGGACGGATCAACTCCCGTCCGGGGCCGCGCTCTCGACGTACCGGCGCCTCAGAGCAACCATGAGGCGCCCCGCCAGGCTACGCGTCCAGCGACGTCATCACGTGCTTGATCCGCGTGTAGTCGTCGAACCCGTACGCCGAGAGGTCCTTGCCGTAGCCGGACTTCTTGAAGCCGCCGTGCGGCATCTCGGCGACCAGCGGGATGTGGGTGTTGATCCACACGCAGCCGAAGTCGAGGGACTTCGACAGCCGCATCGCCCGCCCGTGGTCCTTCGTCCAGACCGAGGAGGCGAGGGCGAACTCGACGCCGTTGGCCCACTCGACGGCCTGTGCCTCGTCCGTGAAGGACTGGACGGTGATGACCGGGCCGAAGACCTCGTTCTGGATGATCTCGTCGTCCTGCTTCAGGCCCGACACGACGGTCGGCGCGTAGAAGTAGCCGGTCTCGCCGACCCGGTGGCCGCCCGTCTCGACCTTGGCGTGGGCGGGGAGGCGCTCGATGAACCCGGAGACCTGCTTGAGCTGGTTCGGGTTGTTCAGCGGGCCGTACAGCACGTCCTCGTCGTCCGGCTGCCCGGTCTTCGTCTCGGCGGCGGCCTTGGCGAGCGCGGCCACGAACTCGTCGTGGATGCCCTCCTGGACCAGCACGCGGGTGGCGGCCGTACAGTCCTGGCCCGCGTTGAAGAAGCCCGCCACCGAGATGTCCTCGACGGCCTTCGCGATGTCGGTGTCCTCGAACACGACGACCGGCGCCTTGCCGCCCAGCTCCAGGTGGACCCGCTTGACGTCCTTGGACGCCGACTCGGCGACCGAGATGCCCGCACGCACCGAGCCGGTGATGGAGGCCATCGCCGGGGTCGGGTGCTCGACCATCGCGCGGCCGGTGTCCCGGTCCCCGCAGATGACGTTGAAGACGCCCTTGGGGACGATGCCGCCGATGATCTCGGCGATCAGGACGGTGGAGGCGGGGGTGGTGTCCGACGGCTTCAGGACGACGGTGTTGCCGGCCGCGAGCGCGGGGGCGAACTTCCACACCGCCATCATCATCGGGTAGTTCCACGGCGCGACCTGCGCGCAGACACCGATGGGCTCGCGGCGCACGATGGAGGTCAGACCCTCCATGTACTCGCCTGCGCTGCGCCCCTCCAGCATCCGGGCGGCGCCCGCGAAGAAGCGGATCTGGTCGACCATCGGCGGGATTTCCTCGGAGCGGGTCAGCCCGATCGGCTTGCCGGTGTTCTCCACCTCGGCCGCGATCAGCTCCTCGGCCCGCTCCTCGAACGCGTCCGCGATCTTGAGGAGCGCCCGCTGCCGCTCGGACGGCGTCTGGTCGCGCCAGGCCGGGAAGGCCGCGGCGGCCGCCGCCATCGCGGCGTCCACGTCCGCCTGACCGGACAGCGGCGCCGTCGCGTACGCCGCACCGGTCGCGGGGTTGACGACCTCGGTGGTCCGCCCGTCGGCGGCATCCCGGAACTCACCATCGATGTAGTTGCGCAGACGACGCAGCTCGGTGCTCACTGCCGGCCCTCCAGGTTAGGTGTCCGTTGACCTCAGATGTCCATACGCTGAGACACCCACCCTAATCCGTGTACCCACGTTTTCAACACCCCCGATTGCCCCAGAACTGCGAAATCCGCAAGACTCGCACCCGTAAACAACGAATTTCATCGCAACGACCTTGCGGATCCGTCGAGCCGTCGGGCAGAGTGAAGCCGTGGCCAGTCGAAGCGCAGACCCAAGGGACTCCCGCGAGTCCAGGACCGGGTCCAGGACCGAGTCCAGGAACGGCAGTCCCTCGTTGGACACCGTCTCCCTCGCCATCATCGAGCAGCTCCAGCAGGACGGACGGCGCCCATACGCCGCGATAGGAAAGGCCGTCGGCCTCTCCGAGGCGGCCGTGCGCCAGCGCGTCCAGAAGCTGCTCGACCAGGGCGTGATGCAGATCGTGGCCGTCACGGACCCGCTCACCGTGGGCTTCCGTCGGCAGGCGATGGTGGGCATCAACGTGGAGGGTGATCTGGAGCCGGTGGCAGACGCCCTGACCGCGATGCCGGAAGTCGAGTACGTGGTGATGACCGCGGGCTCGTTCGACCTCCTCGTGGAAGTCGTCTGCGAGGACGACGACCACCTGCTGGACGTCATCAACAAACGCATCCGGGCCCTCCCCGGAGTGCGCTCCACCGAGAGCTTCGTCTACCTGAAGCTCAAGAAACAGACCTACATGTGGGGAACCCGATAGCCGTGAGCACCAAGGACCTCAGCAAGACCGCGTACGACCACCTGTGGATGCACTTCACCCGCATGTCCTCGTACGAGAACGCGCCCGTCCCCACCATCGTGCGTGGCGAGGGCACCTACATCTACGACGACAAGGGCAAGCGCTACCTCGACGGTCTCGCGGGTCTGTTCGTGGTCCAGGCGGGCCACGGCCGCACGGAACTCGCGGAGACGGCGTTCAAGCAGGCGCAGCAGCTGGCCTTCTTCCCGATCTGGTCCTACGCCCACCCCAAGGCCGTCGAGCTCGCGGAGCGGCTCGCGCACTACGCGCCGGGCGACCTGAACAAGGTGTTCTTCTCCACGGGCGGCGGCGAGGCCGTGGAGACCGCGTGGAAGCTGGCGAAGCAGTACCACAAGCTCACCGGCAACCACACGAAGTACAAGGTCATCTCGCGCGCGGTCGCCTACCACGGCACCCCGCAGGGCGCCCTGTCGATCACCGGCCTGCCGGCCCTCAAGGCCCCCTTCGAGCCGCTGGTCCCCGGCGCGCACAAGGTCCCGAACACCAACATCTACCGCGCCTCGATCCACGGCGACGACCCGGTGGCGTTCGGCCGCTGGGCCGCCGACCAGATCGAGCAGGAGATCCTCTTCGAGGGCCCGGAGACCGTCGCCGCGGTCTTCCTCGAACCGGTGCAGAACGCGGGCGGCTGCTTCCCGCCGCCCCCCGGCTACTTCCAGCGCGTGCGCGAGATCTGCGACAAGTACAACGTGCTGCTCGTCTCCGACGAGGTCATCTGCGCCTTCGGCCGGCTCGGCACGATGTTCGCCTGCGACAAGTTCGACTACATCCCGGACATCATCACCTGCGCCAAGGGCATGACCTCGGGCTACTCCCCGATCGGCGCCACCGTCATCTCGGACCGCATCGCCGAGCCGTTCTACCAGGGCGACAACACCTTCCTGCACGGCTACACCTTCGGCGGCCACCCGGTCTCCGCGGCCGTGGCACTCGCCAACCTCGACATCTTCGAGCGCGAGGGCCTCAACCAGCACGTGCTGGACAACGAGGCGAACTTCCTCCAGACCCTCCAGAAGCTGCACGACCTGCCGATCGTCGGCGACGTCCGCGGCAACGGCTTCTTCTACGGCATCGAGCTGGTGAAGGACAAGGCCACCAAGGAGACCTTCACGGACGAGGAGTCGGAGCGCGTGCTCTACGGCTTCGTCTCCAAGAAGCTCTTCGAGTACGGCCTCTACTGCCGCGCCGACGACCGCGGTGACCCGGTCATCCAGCTGTCGCCGCCGCTGATCGCCGACCAGTCGACCTTCGACGAGATCGAGGGAATCGTCCGTCAGGTGCTGACGGAGGCGTGGGCGAAGCTCTGATCCACGCCTCACGCCTCACGCCCCACGCCCCGCATTCCGGTCCCCGGATCCTTGTGATCCTGTGATCAACACCGGCCCCGGTGCCGCCCGTACGAGTGAGAATGGGCCGCCCGGGGCCGCGTGCTGTCCGGCCTCCCCGCCCCGACTCCCTAGCGTGCCCAGTGACCGATCGGCCCTGCCTTCGTTCCCCCGACCGGGGGACTTGGCAAGGCAAATCAGATCTGAACCGAGGTGTACGCGATGGTGGCCCCGCCTGACAACGACGTGCTCTGGGCACGCGCCCTGCACGTCAAGCACGACGGCTCGCCCGCGCTCAGCGGTGTCTCGCTCGGCGTACGCGAGGGCGAGATCCTCGCCGTCGGCGGCCCGCGCGGCAGCGGCAAGACGACCCTGCTGCGGTGCCTGTCGGGTCAGCTGCTGCCGGCGCGGGGCGAGGTCTGGTTCAACAGCGCGCCCGTGCACACCATGGGACCGCTCGCCCGTGAACGGCTGCGCCGCGACCGCTTCGGCTGGATCGACCCGGTGCCGGTCCTCGTCCCCGAGCTGAACGTCTGGGAGAACGCCGCGCTGCCCCTGATGCTCCGCGGCTGCGGACGCCGGGCCGCCAAGACCGCCGCCCTGGAGTGGCTGGAGCGCCTCGACATCGGCGGCTGCGCCCGTAAGCGCCCGCACGACCTGCTCCAGGCCGAGCGCCAGCGCGTCGCCGTCGCACGCGCTCTCGTGCCCGCGCCCACCCTGCTCTTCGCCGACGAGCCGACCGCCTCGCTGCACCGCGCCGACCGCGCCCATGTGCTGCGTACGCTCACCACGGCGGCCCGTTCGCACGGCATCACGGTCATCCTGGCCACGCACGACGCGGAGACCGCGGCGCTCGCCGACCGTACGGTCTCGCTCCTGGACGGGCGGCGCGTGAACACCGTCCACCTGCCCCCGGTCGCCGAGTCGGAAGGCCGGCCCGCGTGCTCGCTCTCCGTCTAGCCCGCGGGGCCCACCCCCTCGTCCAGCTGCGCCGGCTCCTGGTCACCGCCGCGTCGGCCGGGACCGGCTTCCTGCTGCTGTGCACGCTGGGGTACGCGATGGCGCATCCGGACGCCTCTACCGCGTCGGTGCTCCGCCTGACCTGGTGCGTCGCTCCGCTGGCCGCCACGGTGTACTTCGCCGTCGCGGTCGCCCGCGCCGACCCCGGCACCCGGCCGCGCCCCGGCCTCTCGGCGATCGGCCTGGGCCCCGGCCGCCTGATGGCCGTCTCGGCGGTCACCACCGCCCTGTCCACCCTCCTCGGCTCGATGCTCGCCCTGCTCTTCTTCCTGCACCTGCGCGGAGACCTGACGGGCATGCCCTTCGACGGCTCGGCGGCGGAGTTCCTCGCCGCGGACCGGCCCCTCCCGCTGCCGGCCGCGCTGACCCTGCTCGCGCTGGTCCCGCTGGCGGCATCGGTGGCGAGCGCGGTGGTACTGCGTCCGCGGAACACGACGGTGCGCTTCGGAAACGCCTGGCTGGCCGCCCGCGCGGCCATGAGCGCGGTGAGCAGCGCTTCGGCGCGCACCGACCAGGACGCGCCCCCGCACACGCCTCGACACACCAAGAGCGCGCACGCCGGCCAGGACGCGCGGGCGTACGACCGTTCCGCCTCCCCCGGGAGCGTCGACGCGTACGGCTTCGCCGACATCTCCGGAAACGACGCGGCGGCATACGAACGCTCCGGCGGCGACGCGGCGCTCTACGACGTCACCAGCCCCCCGGACTCGGCGCGGCTCCGCCAGTTCCCCGAGCTCCCTCCCGCTACCCGGACCGCCCCGGGCGGCCTCCCCTGGGGCGCCGCCGTACTGGCGGCGGGCCTCGCCGTGGAGACGTACGCGAGCCGCTCCGGCTCGGCCACCGGTCTGGCGCTGCCGGGCGGTTTCGCGGGCGGGCCGGCGGGGGTGCTGGCCGGCTGGGCGCTGACCGCGGTGGGCCTGGCGATGGCCGGGCCCGCGATCACGTACGCCTGCGGGCGGGTGCTCCAGGCGGTGCGGCCGGGCGCTCTGCGGCTGCTCGCCGGGCGGGTCCTCCAGGCCGAGGCGCGGCGCATCGGGCAGCCGCTCGGCGTGGTGTGCGCGGTCGCGTCGGGCGGCTACGCGGTGGCGACGCTCTACACCGGCGCGCGCCCCGACTTCGGTCCGCTGACCACCCTCGGCGCCCTGGTGGTCGCGGGGTGCACCGTCCTGACCCTGGCGACGGCCGCCCTGGAGGCCAGGCAGGCGCGCGCGGACACCATCGCCGCGCTGCTGCGGCTGGGCGCGCCGGCGACCATGCTCCGGAGCGCCGCCGCCCTGCGCGTCGGCGCGCTGCTCGCCGTGTTCGGCCCGCTGACCTGGGTGGTCGCCGAACTCGCCGCGCTCCCCCTGGTCCGCTGACCGCCCCCGGGAGAAAAGTCCGCGCCGAACGATGAGTTCCGCGCGGACCCAGGGTCTATCCCTGCGAACGACACCTCAGCGCGCCGTACCGCACCTATGGGAGACCTGGACATGTACCAGCAGATGATCTTCGTGAACCTGGCCGTCGCCGACGTCGACACGTCGAGGAAGTTCTTCACCGAGCTCGGGTACACGATCAACCCGCAGTTCTCGACGGAAGACTGCGCCTGCGTGGTGATCAGCGACACGATCGTCGCGATGATGCTGAGCAAGCAGCGCTACGCCGACTTCACGAAGAAGCAGATCGCGGACTCCACCAAGACCAGCGAGGTCCTGCTGTGTCTGAGCGCCGAGAGCCGCGAGAAGGTCGACGAGCTCGTCGACAACGCCATCGCGGCGGGCGGTTCGGCCGCGGGCGAGACCCAGGACCACGGCTTCATGTACGGCCGTGCCTTCGACGACCCGGACGGCCACACCTGGGAGGTCATGTGGATGGACCCGGCGGCGGTCCAGGGCTGATCCGCCGCGCACGCGCACGCGGCCGACGCGGGCCGGTTCCCACGCACCCGACTGTCCCGGGGCCGCCTCACCGTACGACGGCGGCCCAGGGCAACCCAAAGCCCTCGATGGGGGCCTCAGTTCGCGGGACACCTGCGAACGCGGCCGCCCGTATGCCTAGCATGGCCGTGTGCAGCCGACCTCCCTCCATGCTTCCCACGACCGTGAGATCGAGTCCCTCGCCGAGTTCGACGAGACCGTCTCGAAGCACGGTTCACTCGCCGGCCTCCGCGTCCAGGCAGTCGATCTGACGGGCCGTACGACGGATCTGCTGACCGTCGACACCACGGGCGCCGTCTTTCTCGGGTGCCCGATGGACCCCGACGCGGCGGCGAGGATACGCGGCGCGGGCGCGCTGGTCTTCCCGCCCGTCCCCGGCCTGCCCTTCGACCCGTACCGCGGCCTGCTCTACTCCCCCGGTGAACTCTTCGAAGGGCTCGACGCGGGCTACGAGGCGACACCGGACGCCGGCGCCTACGCCTGGTTCCAGCGGACCAAGGCCGACGGCGACATACTCGCGTCGATGCTGCGCGCGGTCCACGACGACTCGGTCTCCGACGCGCTCGACGAACTCCTCGTCGGCGCACGGGTGGTGGGCGTGATGGGCGGCCACGCGATGGCGCGCGGCACGCGGGCGTACGAGGGTGCGGCGCGGCTGGGCCGCGAGCTGGCGCGCGCCGGCCTCACGGTCGCCACCGGCGGCGGTCCGGGTGCGATGGAGGCGGCCAACCTGGGCGCCTACGCGGCGCCCTTCGACGACGACATGCTCCCCGAGGCGCTCGAACTCGTCGCGCGGACCCCGTCGTTCGTCCCCTCGGTGACCGACTGGGCGCGTGCCGCCTTCGACGTACGCGAGCGCTGGCCCTCCGGCGGCGCCTCGGTCGGCATCCCCACCTGGTTCTACGGCCACGAGCCGCCGAACGCCTTCGCCGCGCACATCGCCAAGTACTTCGCCAACGCGACCCGCGAGGACGGCCTGCTGGCCCGCTGCAACGCCGGCGTCGTCTTCCTGCCGGGCGCCGCCGGGACCGTACAGGAGATCTTCGACAACGCGACGCCGAACTACTACGAGTCCCGTGGCGAGCCGACACCCATGGTTCTCGTGAACCAGGCCCATTGGACCGAAAAGCACCCGACTTGGCCGCTCCTCCAGTCGCTGGCCAGGGAGCGCGCGATGGAGTCCAGAATCGCCCTTGTTGACCGTATCGAGGAGGCTCCGGAGGCGCTCAAACGTCTCGGCGGTTAACGACAAGGTAAAGGCAACGCCTTGGCAGGGCATATGCATTGACATCCCTTAGCTGGCGCTTATAAACCAGTGAGGCTACTGGGGGCGCTGTTGTGGCAGCAGAGCAGCAGAACGCCCCTCTCACCCCCCGCAGTTGCGCATTTCGTGAAGGGCAATCGTGTCCATATCTCGCCGTACCGCACGTTCTGTGCGAATTCTGGGTGTTGCCTCCGCGACCGCCGCGCTCGCGCTCGGCGTCGCCGGCAACGCAATGGCCTGCAACATCCGTGACTTCGCCGCTGTCGCCGCCTGCGACGACAACGGCAAGGGCATCATCACCGTCACCGACACGGACGCCTCGGGCGTGAAGGCCACCGTTTCGGTCTTCCTCGAGTCGAACGGCGCCGACGCCCGGCTCGTCGGCGAGGAGACGGTGGTCGGCACCCGCGAGGGCGCCACCGTCACGTTCTCGGAGGCCTGGACTCCCAAGGCCGAGTACCGCGTCCACATCAAGGCCGAGAACAACTCGGTCGACGAGGACATCCTGCCGAACCTGATCACGCCGGATGTGGCGTGCAAGTCCTCGGAGACCACGCCGCCCGCATCGACGCCTCCGGCTTCGGAGACGCCTTCCCCGTCCGAAACGCCTTCGGACTCGGCGACCCCGTCGCCCTCCGAGAGCACCACCACCCCCGCGACGACGGGCAGCAACGCCCCGTCCCCCGCGGCCGGTGAGTCCAACCTCGCCGAGACCGGTGCGAACTCGAACACGCCGATGATCGCCGGCATCGCCGGTGCGTTCGTCCTGGTCGGTGGCGGAGCGGTGTTCTTCGGAATGCGCCGCCGTGGCGCCGCGAAGGCCTGATCCTCACCACCGTACGAACGTGTGGCCCGTCCCCTCACCGAGGGGGCGGGCCACACGCCTGTACCCCCGCGGCACCTACCCGAAGGTCGCCCGCTCCAGCCAGAACTCCAGCAGCTCCCGCTCCCCCAGTACCTCCAACCGCCCGCCGTCCAGCGGCAGCCGACGGTAGAAGGCGAGGAGTACGTCGGTGAGCGGGCCCCGCAGCGCGACGGTCGCCCTCTCGTGGCCCCGGCGCCAGACGACACCCTTCTCGGTGAGCTCGACGACCCACTCGGCGTTCAACCCGGCGTCCGTGTCGGTGGCGTGGAGATGGATGCCGCGGCCGGTTCCGCGCAACTCCCTTGCCGGGTCGTGCGGCTGGGTCCGCTGTATGTACTCCACGATCCCCAGCCACTCGTCGATCGCGTCGGCGGCCACCTCGGGTTCGACCTCGTACGGCAGCCCGGCGGCCAGCGTCGCGTCGGCGCGGTGGATCGCCAGCTCGTGCGTCATCCGGCGGGCCCAGAAACCGGAGTTGTGGACGCCGGCCCACGCCCAGACCTCCGTGTCGGGCCCCGCCTCCCGCAGCGTGCCGACGAGCATCTCGCCGGTCTCCGCGAGCCAGCCGTCCAGGGCCGCGGGATCACCCTCGGCGGCCGGTCCCGCGGCCCACGGCACGTCCTCGTCGGGAACATTCTCCCGCGCCCTGGTGCGCACGAGGAGTTCGACCCAGCGCAGCGCCCCGCCCGTATGCCGTACGAGCTGCTCGAGCGACCAGTCCGGGCAGGTCGGCACGGTGGCGGACAGCACGACACCCTCCGAGTTCACCACGTCCCTCAACTGCCGTACCTGCGCCTCGATCGCGTCGCAGTAGCGGTCGTGCCCGAGCTGTCCGAATGGCGTCATGGGCCGCACCTTATGCGGCGGAAGGTTCCCCGGGCACGGCGTTTTCGGGCACCGACGGACGGTCGGCCGCGGGCCGGCCCGGGGCTCGGCCCACGACGGCGAGCTCAGCCGAGGACGGCGATCTCGGCCGAGTCGAACTCCACCCCGACCCGGTCGCCGGGCTCCGGCGCCTCCCTGAGCGTGCACGCCGCTTCCAGCCGGGGCGCGTCCTCCGGTTGCAGCTGTACGGCGACGTGGGTGCCCCGGAAGGTGCGTCCGGCCACGGTGCAGCGCAGCCCTTCCGCCGCGTCCACCAGCCGTACGCCCGCGGGCCGCACGAGCAGTGTGCCCGGCCCCTGCCGGGTGCCCTCCGGCACCGGGACCTTCCCCCACGGGGTGTCCGCGGCCTCCCCGCTCACCGTCGCCTCCACCACGTTGTCGAAGCCGAGGAAGCGCGCGACGAACTCGTCGGCGGGGTACTGCCAGACCTCAAGCGGCGTGCCGGACTGGGCGATTCGTCCGTCGCGCATGACCACGACCCGGTCGGCGAGCGCGAAGGCCTCGCCCTGGTCGTGCGTGACGGCGAGCACGGTCGTACCCAACTCACCGAAGAGCTGCCGGAGTTCCACGACAAGGCGTTCCCGCAGCGAGCGGTCGAGCTGGCCGAGCGGTTCGTCGAGCATCAGCAGACGGGGGCGCGGAGCGAGGGCGCGGGCCAGCGCGACCCGCTGCTGCTCGCCCCCGGAGAGCGTGGCGACGGCCCTGCGTTCGGCACCCGGCAACCCGACGAGCTCCAGCAACTCCCGAACCCGTACCGCCTGTTCACCCTTGCCCGCGCCGTGCATCCGAAGCCCGAAGGCGACATTGCCGCCCACATCGCGCTGCGGGAAGAGCTGGTGGTCCTGGAACATCAGGCCGACGCCCCGCCGGTGCGCGGGCACCCCCGCCTGATCACGGCCGTCGAGGAGTACCCGGCCCGCGTCGAGCGACTGGAGTCCGGCCACCGCCCGCAGCAGCGTCGACTTGCCGCTGCCGCTCGGCCCCAGCACGCACACGATCTCGTGCTCGGCGACCGCTAGGCCGACATCGTCGAGCACCGCCCGCCCGCCGAAGCGCACGGTCGCGGTCTCAAGGCTCAGCAGCATCTAGAACTCCCCGGTCCGGTCGGTCCGTACCCGCTCCAACAGCAGCAGCGCCACCGCGCACACCACCATCAAGATCGTCGAAAGGGCCATCGCCTGGCCGTAGTTGAGGTCACCCGCGCGCCCGAGCAGCCGGGCCACGGCGACCGGCAGTGTCGGGTTGTCGGGCCGCGCGATGAAGACGGTCGCCCCGAACTCGCCCAGCGACACCGCGAAGGCGAAGCCGGCCGCGACCAGCAGCGCACGCCGCACCATCGGCAGATCGACCTCGCGCCACACCCGCCACGGAGACGCCCCGAGCACCGCCGCCGCCTCCCGCAGCCGCCCGTCCACCGCCCGCAGCACGGGCAGCATCGTCCGTACGACGAAGGGCACACCGACGAGCGCCTGCGCGAGCGGCACCAGGATCCAGCTGCTTCTGAGGTTGAGCGGCGGTTCGTCGAGCGCGATCAGGAACCCGAACCCGACGGTCACCGCCGACACGCCGAGCGGCAGCATCAGCAGCGCGTCGAAGCCTCGTACGAGACGGCCCGCCCGCCTGGTGAGGGCCGCGGCCGCCAGACCGCCGATCAGCACGGCGATGGCGGTGGCGGCGAGCGCGTACTCCAGGGAGTTGCCGATCGCCTCGATCGGCGCGACGAGGAAGATACCGCTGTCATCCGAGGTCAAAGCCCGGTAATACCCGAAGTCGGGCGCGTCCAGGGACCGTTGGACCAGCACGCCGAGCGGCAGCACGAGAAGCACGGCGATGGTCGCGAGCACTCCGGCGAGCAGCGCCCACTGCCCGGCCCCGCTCGGCCGGCGGGCGGTCACTTCCGGGGGCACCAGACGCAGGGCGGTCTCCCGGCGCCGTACGGTCCGGGCGTGCACGGCGAGGATCGCGCCCACCGCCACGAACTGGATGATCGTCAGCACCGCCGCCGTGGAGAGGTCGAAGATCTCCGAGGTCTGCCGGTAGATCTCGACCTCGAGAGTCGAGAAGGTGGGACCGCCCAGGATCTGCACCACACCGAAGGAGGTGAACGTGAAGAGGAAGACCATCAGCGCGGCGGCGGCCACGGCCGGGCTCAGGGCCGGCAGCGTCACCTTCCGCCAGGCCGCGAACCGGGAGGCGCCGAGCATCCTGGCGGCCTCCTCCTGTCGCGGGTCGAGCTGCGACCAGAGACCGCCGACCGTGCGGACGACGACCGCGTAGTTGAAGAAGACATGGGCGAGCAGGATCGCCCAGACGGTCGTGTCGAGCCGTACGCCCCACAGTTCGTCCAGGAGTCCGCCCCGGCCGACGAGGGCGAGGAACGCTGTCCCGACGACGACTGTCGGCAGCACGAACGGCACGGTCACCACCGCGCGCAGGATCTGCTTGCCCCTGAAATCGAAGCGCGCGAAAACATACGCGCCGGGGAGCGCGATCAGCAGCGTGAGCGCGGTCGAGGCGAGCGCCTGCCAGGTGGTGAACCACAGCACGTGCCGGATGTCGGACTGCGCGAGGACATCCCGGATCCGGCCGAACTGCCAGACCCCGTCGACCTTGAGACCGCGGGCCACGATCGCCGCCACCGGGTAGGCGAAGAAGACGCCGAAGAACGCGACGGGCAGGGCCATGAGCCCGAGCCGCGCCGCGCCTCCCCGACGGGACTTCCCGCGCACCCGGGGCGTTACTTCAGTACGAGTGAGGTCCACGACTTGACCCACTGGTCACGGTTGTCGGCGACCTTGGCCGGGTCCATGGTCTCGGGGTCCTTGGCCTGCGGACCGAACTCCGTGAACTCGGCCGGCACCGTGGCCCCCTCGACCACCGGGTACACGAACATGTTCAGCGGCATGTCCTCCTGGAATTTCTTGGTGATCAGGAAGTCGAGGAGAGCCTCACCGCCCTTGGTGTTCCCGGCGTTGCTCAGCAGCCCCGCGTACTCGACCTGCCGGAAGCAGGTGCCGGCCGCGACGCCGGTCGGCGCGGTCTTCGGCTTCGGGTCGGCGTAGATGACCTCGGCGGGTGGCGAGGAGGCGTACGAGACGACCAGCGGCCGGTCCGCCTTGGCCTTCTTGCCTCCGGCCGACCCGGAGAACTCCTCGTTGTAGGCCTGCTCCCAGCCGTCGACGACCTTGACGCCGTTGGCCTTGAGCTTCGTCCAGTAGTCCTGCCAGGCGTCGTCGCCGTACTTCGCCGCCGTCCCCAGCAGGAAGCCGAGGCCGGGCGAGGACGTCGAGGCGTTCTCGGTGACCAGCAGGTTCTTGTACTCGGGCTTGACGAGATCGGCGAAGGACGCCGGCGGAGCCAGCTTGTGCTCGGTGAAGTAGGCCTTGTCGTAGTTGACGCAGATGTCGCCGGTGTCGATGGGCGTGACCCGGTGCTCGTCCCCGTCGACCCGGTACTCCGGGAGGATCTGGTCCGAGCCCTTGGCCTCGTACGACTGGAAGAGCCCGTTGTCGAGCGCCCGGGACAGCAGGGTGTTGTCGACGCCGAAGAAGACGTCGCCCTGCGGGTTGTCCTTGGTGAGGATCGCCTTGTTGACGGCCTGCCCGGCGTCGCCGTCCTTGAGCACCTTGACCGTGTACCCGGACTCCTTCTCGAAGGCGCTCAGCACGTCCTTGGAGTACGTGAAGGAGTCATGACTGACGAGGGTCACGGTCTTGGAGTCACCGCCGCTTCCGGAACCTGACTCTGTCGAGCCGCACCCGGAGAGCGTGACGAGCCCCAGCCCCAGACCGACGAGACCGACGGCCGTGATCGTCTTCTTCTTGCTCACTGAATTCCTCCTGGGATGACCAGGAAGAGACGCGGCCCTGCCCCGGAACCTGTCGGAGGTGCCGGGGCAGGGCGCAACAGCTTGAGTATTGACCGAACTTCCTACCCAGAATGACCTGGGCAAGGTTCTGAGGGTCTGCGGCCCACCGGTGACCCGGCTGCCGCACTCTCAGCGCTGTGGCGCTCCCCTGTCGGAATATGAAGATGTGGATTTCGCGGTTGTTCCCCGCCAGGTTACCGCTCGGTGGCCGCGAGCTGTCCGCACGCCCCGTCGATCTCCTGGCCACGGGTGTCCCGGACGGTGACCGGCACCCCGTGGGCCGCGATCGCGTCGACGAACGCCTTCTCGTCCTCGGGCCGCGAGGCGGTCCACTTCGAACCCGGCGTGGGGTTCAACGGGATGAGGTTGACGTGCACGGGCTTGCCCTTGAGCATCCGCCCGAGCCGGTCACCACGCCATGCCTGGTCGTTGATGTCCCTGATCAGCGCGTACTCGATGGAGAGCCGGCGCCCCGACCTGGCCGCGTACTCCCAGCCGGCGTCCAGCACCTCCCGCACGTTCCACCGCGTGTTCACGGGGACGAGGGTGTCACGCAGCTCGTCGTCGGGCGCGTGCAGGGAGATGGCGAGGCGGCACTTGAAGCCCTCGTCGGAGAACCGGTTGATCGCCGGGACAAGCCCGACGGTCGACACGGTGATGCCCCGCTGCGACAGGCCGAGCCCGTCGGGCTCGGGGTCGGTGAGGGCGCGGATCGCTCCGACCACCCTCTTGTAGTTGGCGAGCGGCTCGCCCATGCCCATGAAGACGATGTTGCTGAGCCGCGCCGGACCACCCGGGATCTCGCCGTCCCTGAGCGACCGCATGCCGTCCACGATCTGGTGCACGATCTCGCCGGTGGACAGGTTCCGGTCGAGCCCGGCCTGCCCGGTCGCGCAGAACGGGCAGTTCATCCCGCAGCCGGCCTGCGAGCTGATGCACATGGTCACCCGGTCCGGGTACCGCATCAGCACGGACTCGACGAGCGTCCCGTCGAAGAGCCGCCACAAGGTCTTGCGGGTGGTCTCCTGGTCGGTCGACAGATGCCGCACCACCGTCATCAGCTCGGGAAGCAACGCCTCCTGGAGCTTCCCGCGCGAGGCGGCCGGAATGTCCGTCCACTGCTCGGGATCGTGCGCGAACCGCGCGAAGTAGTGCTGCGAGAGCTGTTTGGCACGGAACGGCTTCTCACCAACCGCGGCAACGGCCTCTTTACGCTCGGCAGGCGTGAGATCGGCAAGGTGCCGCGGCGGCTTCTTGGCTCCGCGCGGGGCGACGAATGTAAGTTCTCCAGGATTAGGCATGGCCGTACCAGTGTCGCAGACATAGGAACAGGGGCTCGCCGCCCTGTGGACAACGAGCCCCCGAACGACGAACCCGCAGGTCAGCCGGACCCGACGAAGAGCACCAGCAGCAGCCACACGACCGGAGCCGTGGGCAGCAGGGAGTCCAGCCGGTCCATGATGCCGCCGTGTCCCGGCAGCAGCGTGCCCATGTCCTTGATGCCGAGGTCCCGCTTGATCATGGACTCGCCGAGGTCCCCGAGCGTGGCGCTGGCCGCGACCGCGAGGCCGAGGAGCAGTCCCTGCCACCAGGTGCCGTCGTCGATCAGGAACTCCATCAACAGCGCACCCGCCGCCATCGCGAAGGTGACCGCTCCGAGCAGGCCCTCGCGGGTCTTGCCGGGGCTGATGCGCGGCGCCAGCTTGTGCTTGCCGAAGCGCCAGCCGATCGCGTACGCGCCGGTGTCGCTGACCACGGCGAGCAGCAGGAAGGTGAGCACCCGCCGTGAACCGTCGTCGGCCGCGAGCATCAGCGCGACGAACGTGGCCAGGAACGGGATGTAGAAGGCCGCGAAAACGCCGGCCGTGACGTCCTTGAGGTAACCCTCAGGAGGCTCCGTCATACGCCAGACCAGGACGGCCAGCGCGGTGAGTGCCATCGCCACCCAGGCGCCCTCGGCGCCCCGTACGTAACCGGAGACGACCATCGCCGCACCGCCGAGCGCCAGCGGCACGAGGGGCGCCTTGATGCCCTTGCGCTCCTCGAGCCGGGAGGTGAGCTCCCACAGCCCCACCACCACGGCGACCGCTATCACGCCGATGAAGACGGCCTTGACGATGAGCAAGGACGCGACGATCACCACACCGAGCCCGACAGCCACCCCTATGGCCGCGCCCAAGTCGCGTCCCGCAGTCTTCTTCTGCGGTGCGGGGGCGGGCTGTGGGGCGCTGGGCATGGGCTCCTGCGGCTTCTGCGACGGGCCCCCGAAGGGCGGCGCCGTCGCCGACGAGTCGTCGCGGAACAGGGGACCGCTCAGCCGAGCGGTCCCCCGGTCGTCATCCTGGTCTCCGCCGTGTGCGGGTACGTCGGGCACGATGGGCATGGGGCGAGTGTGCTGCGCGTCATACGCATCGTATGCGGGACCCGCCGGGGCAGCCCCCTGGACAGGCCCCTGCTCGGGCGCCCCCCAGTACCCGGCTTGTGGCGGCGCCCCCCAGGAAGAGTCGTTCATCAGACCTCGAGCAGCTCCGCTTCCTTGTGCTTGAGGAGCTCGTCCACCTGGGCGGCGTACTTCGCCGTGGTGTCGTCGAGTTCCTTCTCCGCACGGCGGCCCTCGTCCTCGCCGACCTCGCCGTCCTTGACCAGCTTGTCGATGGTCTCCTTCGCCTTGCGGCGGACGGAGCGGATCGAGATCTTGGCGTCCTCACCCTTGGTCTTGGCGACCTTGATGAACTCCTTGCGGCGCTCCTGGGTGAGCTCCGGGAAAACCACCCGGATGATGTTGCCGTCGTTGCTCGGGTTGACACCCAGGTCGGAGTCACGGATCGCCTGCTCGATGTTGCGCATCGCGCTCTTGTCGAACGGGGTCACCACCGCCATGCGCGGCTCGGGCACCGAGAAGGAGGCCAGCTGGTTGATCGGCGTCAGTGCGCCGTAGTAGTCGGCCACGATCTTGTTGAACATCGCCGGGTGCGCACGACCGGTGCGGATCGCGGCGAAGTCCTCCTTGGCGACCACGACGGCCTTCTCCATCTTCTCCTCGGCCTCGAGGAGGGTCTCTTCGATCACCACTTGCTCCTGCGTGTCTTGAGTAGGCCCGGCAACTGTTCCTCGTAGGGGCGGCAGCCGGCTGCGTCGCGTCTTGTTCCTGCACGGTTCCCGACCCGCGGGACATTGTCCATCCCCCGGTCAGGGTCCGTACCCGGTCGGGCTCGACCCCGGTCGGGGCCGGTCCCGTCAGGCCCGGCTGCTGTGTTCACCCACAAGTGTGCCGATCTTCTCACCCTTGACGGCTCGCGCGATATTGCCCTCCGCCAGGAGCTCGAAGACCAGGATGGGCAGCTTGTTGTCCCGGCACAGCGTGATGGCGGTCATGTCGGCGACCTTGAGGTCGCGGGTGATGACCTCCCCGTAGCTGAGCGAGTCGAACTTGACGGCCTCGGGGTTGGTCTTCGGGTCGGAGTCGTACACACCGTCGACGCCGTTCTTGCCCATCAGCAGGGCCTCGGCGTCGATCTCCAGCGCGCGCTGGGCGGCGGTGGTGTCGGTGGAGAAGTACGGCATGCCCATACCGGCGCCGAAGATGACCACACGGCCCTTCTCCAGGTGCCGTACGGCGCGCAGCGGGATGTACGGCTCGGCGACCTGCCCCATGGTGATGGCGGTCTGGACACGGCTGTCGATGCCTTCCTTCTCCAGGAAGTCCTGGAGGGCCAGGCAGTTCATGACCGTGCCGAGCATGCCCATGTAGTCGGAGCGGGCCCTGTCCATGCCGCGCTGCTGGAGTTCGGCACCGCGGAAGAAGTTGCCGCCGCCGAGGACGACCGCGATCTGGGCGCCGCCGCGCACGACGGCCGCGATCTCGCGGGCGATCTTGTGCACCACGTCGGGGTCGACGCCCAGTCCGCCGCCACCGGCGAACGCCTCGCCGGAGAGCTTCAGCATGAAGCGTCCCGCGCCTTTGCCGTCCTCGGTCGTCTCGCCCTTGTCGGCCTGGGTGGTGGTCATGGGTCTCTCGCCTCTTTTACGTGTCACACAAACGAAGAAGGCCATTGCCGCTGGGGTGTTGTTCGCATCCCATGCCCGGCAATGGCCTCCTCGTCAGATCTGCTGTCGTCCGACACGCACGCGCGCGTGCCCACGTACGCGGGCGACTGCTGTCGACCCTAGCGGGGTCGGGCGTCGATCGCGGTACGGACTCAGATGCCGACCTTGATGCGCACGAAGCGCTTCAGGGCGACACCGGCCTCGTCCAGAATCTTCTGGACGGACTTCTTGTTGTCGAGCGCGTACGGCTGACCGAGGAGGGTGGCCTCCTTGAAGAAGCCGTTGACGCGACCCTCGACGATCTTCGGGAGCGCGGCCTCCGGCTTGCCCTCGGCGCGCGTGGTCTCCTCGGCGACGCGGCGCTCGGACTCGACGACCTCGGCCGGAACGTCCTCGCGGGAGAGGTACTTCGGCGCGAAGGCGGCGATGTGCTGCGCGATCCCCTTGGCGAGCTCGGCGTTCGGCTTGTCCAGCTCGACCAGGACACCGATCTGCGGGGGCAGGTCGGGCATGGTGCGGTGCATGTACGCGGCCACGAAGGCGCCGGAGAACTGGGCGAAGCGGTCCAGGACGATCTTCTCGCCCAGGCTGGCGTTGGCCTCGTCGACGAACGTCTGAACCGTCTTGCCGGCCTCGATCTCGGAGCCCAGCAGGGCGTCGAGGTCGGCCGGGGAGGTCTTGACGACGTGCTCGGCGATCTGGTTGGCGACGGCCTGGAACTTCTCGCCCTTGGCGACGAAGTCCGTCTCGCACTTCAGCTCGACCAGGACACCGGAGGTGTTGTCGTCGGCGATGATGGAGACCACAGCGCCGTTCTCGGCGGAGCGGCCCTCGCGCTTGGCGACGCCCTTCTGGCCCTTGATCCGCAGCGCCTCGACGGCCTTGTTGACGTTGCCGTCGGCCTCGTCCAGCGCCTTCTTGCAGTCCATCATGCCAGCGCCGGTGAGCTCACGGAGCTTCTTGACGTCGGCGGCGGTGTAGTTCGCCATGATTCCTGGAATCTCTCTCGAAGTCTGAAGATCTACGGGCCGAACGGCGGGGGCTTGGTGCGCCCCCGCCGTTCAGAACCCGAAGGGGTGAGGGGGTCAGGCCTTCTCGGCGTCCGCGGCGGGGGCCTCGTCGGCGACCGGGGCTTCGGCGGCGGGCGCCTCGGCGACAGGAGCGTCGGCCGGCTTCTCGGCCTCGGCGGCGGGGGCCTCGTCAGCGGCGGCTTCGGCGGCGGGCGCCTCGACCGGCTCGGCGTCGGCGACCTTCTCCGTCTCGGCGGAGGTCTGGACCTCGGCGTCGTCGGCCTTCTTCTCGCCCTCGAGCAGGTCGCGCTCCCACGCGGCGAGCGGCTCGCCCGCGGCCTTCTCACCCTTGTCACCGGTGTTGACGCCGGAACGGGAGATGAGGCCCTCGGCGACAGCGTCGGCGATCACGCGGGTGAGCAGGGTGACGGAGCGGATCGCGTCGTCGTTGCCCGGGATCTTGTAGTCGACCTCGTCGGGGTCGCAGTTGGTGTCGAGGATGGCGACGACCGGAATGTTCAGCTTCCGGGCCTCACCGACCGCGATGTGCTCCTTCTTGGTGTCCACGATCCAGACGGCGCTGGGAACCTTGGACATCTCGCGGATACCACCGAGGGTCTTCTCCAGCTTGGCCTTCTCGCGCGAGAGCACGAGAAGCTCCTTCTTGGTGAGACCCGACGCGGCGACGTCCTCGAAGTCGATCTGCTCGAGCTCCTTGAGGCGCTGCAGACGCTTGTAGACGGTCGAGAAGTTGGTGAGCATGCCGCCCAGCCAGCGCTGGTTGACGTAGGGCATGCCGACGCGGGTGGCCTGCTCGGCGATGGCCTCCTGCGCCTGCTTCTTCGTGCCGACGAACATGACCGTGCCGCCATGGGCGACGGTCTCCTTGACGAACTCGTAGGCGCGGTCGATGTACGACAGCGACTGGAGCAGGTCGATGATGTAGATGCCGTTGCGCTCCGTGAAGATGAACCGCTTCATCTTCGGGTTCCAACGACGGGTCTGGTGACCGAAGTGGACGCCGCTTTCCAGCAGCTCCCGCATCGTGACGACGGCCATGGCCGTTCTCCTTGGTGTTCTCGGTTGTGCTGCGAGTGCCGGACGGCACCCGCTCCTGACGCCCGCGACGCGCCTTGCCACTAGGGACCGAGAGGCGCTGACACCGGCTGTTCACGGCCTGGTGTCGGGGCGTGCGAAGTCGACCCGGTCGCCCGGATCGCCACCAGAAGTGTACGGGACCCGAGAGGCACCGGGTGACGCCGCTGTCCACAACCGGCTGGTGCTCCACAGACCCCGGCCAAGACCGGCCGGATACGGGACGGTTGCCGCATGCGAGCGAACCGATGTCCGCGTATCTGGCCGGCCCTGCTGCTGGTACTGACAGTGACCTTCCTGGGTTCCCTGCCCCTGTCCGCCCTGGCCTGGACGACCGGCCCCGAGCCACCGGACCCGCCCCTACCCCTGGGCCCGCCGACCACCGATCCGACGGTCCCTGCCGTCGCCCGCGCATGGCCCGTGGGTGTACGTCCCTTGGTCGTACGAGGCTGGGATCCCCCGGCGACGACCTACGGCCGCGGCCACCGGGGCGTCGACCTCGCGGCACCCCCGGGCAGCCCGGTCAGGGCCGTCGCCCCAGGCCGGGTGTCCTTCGCGGGCCAGGTCGCGGGACGCGGGGTGGTCGCTGTGGAACTGGCAGACACGGGCACACCACCGCTGCGCACGACGTACGGGCCGGTACGGGCGTCGGTGTCGAAGGGCGCCGAGATCGCGGCCGGCGAGGTACTGGGCACCGTGGAACCGGGCGCTTCCCCCTGCCCGACTTCATGCCTGCACTGGGGCCTGCTCAGAGGCAAGATCTACCTGGACCCGCTGTCCCTGCTCCCGCCCTGGCTGCTGCGCAGAGGCCCGTCCCGCTTGCTGCCGGTGACAGGGGTTCCGTTTCCGTCATAGCCGACCCGGCTACGGGCTCACGCGCCGCTGGGAATGGACGTGCCCCGGATACGCGGCGACGCCACAAAGGGAGACGCCGCCCCACGCCAGCGGCCGGAAAGCAGGGGCTCAGCCCCGAACGCCCCGCAGCGCCATAGCGACCGCCGCGTCCGTGATGGAGGTGTGATCCTCGGCGGCCCCCACTTCGATCCGCCGCACAGCCGCGTCCACCACACCCTGAAGAAGCATCGCCGCCAGCCGCGGCTCCGCGTGCCCCAGCTCCCCGAGCGCCTCGACGATCATCGCGACGAGTCCGCCGTGCGCCGCCCGGATCTTCTCCCGGGCACCGGCATCGAGCTCGCTCGCGGAGATGGCCACCACGGCCCGGTGCCGCCGGTCCCCGACGAGAGCCAGCTGCTGCCGGACGTAGGCCTCGACCTTGGCCTCCGCGGTATCCGCCCGCTGCATCGCGTCGGACACCTCGGCCGCCCAGACCGGGAAGTCGACCTCGCACAGTTCCTCGACCACGGCCGCCCGCGACCGGAAGTACTCGTAGACGGAGGACCGCGCGAGCCCTGTGCGCTCGGCGAGAGCGGGGAAGGTCAGCGCCTCCGTCCCGCCCTCGGACAGCAGGGACCGCGCCGCGTCCAGCAGGGCGGCTCGCTGCATCGACCGGTGCTCGGCCACGGAGGCCGCTCGAATCCTTGGCACGCCACCACTTTACGGACGGACCGACCCGAACGGCACCCACTCCGATCACCCGAGAAAGCGAAGCGGCGACAAACAGGGTGAAGACAGCCGCAACCCGGGACCGAGCCAGGGGCCGGTGAGGCACGGATCGAGGGCGGAGCCACGGAAGGGGGCAGACGGCGAGCCAAGGCAAGGGCACCGGGCAGCGGGCAGCGCAGTGGACAGGCCAGCAGGTCAGGCAGGGACCAACGGCCGGCCAAGCCAGAGGCCGAGGCGAAGGCGGAAGCAAAGGCGGAGGCGGAGGTAGAGACAGAGGCAGAGACGATTCAGCACCCTGCCCCCTCGGGGTCAGCGCCCGAAACTGGCCAGCTTCGCCCGCAACTGAAGCACCGACTTCGTATGGATCTGGCTCACCCGACTTTCCGTCACTCCCAGCACATTGCCGATCTCGGCGAGTGTGAGCCCTTCGTAGTAGTACAGCGTCACCACGGTCTTCTCCCGGTCGGGCAGCGTGTTGATCGCCCGCGCCAGAAACCTCCGCAGCTCCCGGCCCTCCGCGACCTCCACCGGATTGTCGGCCGCGGTGTCCTCAAGGGTGTCCATCAGACTCAGCCGGTCGCCGCCCTCGCCGCCGACGTGCAGCAGCTCCTCCAGAGCCACCACGTTCGCCAGCGACAACTGGCTGAAGACCGCGTGGAGTTCGTCCACCCCGATCCCCATCTCGGAGGCCACCTCACCCTCCGACGGGGTGCGCCGCAACCGCGCCTCCAGGGTCGCGTAGGCCCGCTCCACATTGCGCGCCTTCTGGCGCACGGACCGCGGAATCCAGTCCAGCGCGCGCAGTTCGTCGATCATCGCGCCGCGGATCCGCGTGATCGCGTACGTCTCGAACTTGATCTCCCGCTCGATGTCGAACTTCTCGATCGCGTCGATCAGCCCGAACACGCCCGAGGAGACGAAGTCCGCCTGCTCGACATTGGCCGGCAGACCTACGCTCACCCGCCCGGCGACGTACTTCACCAGCGGCGAGTAGTGCAGGATCAACTGCTCCCGCAGCCGCTCGTCGCCCGTCGACTTGTACGACCGCCACAGCTCGTCGAGCGTCGAGGGAGCGGGCGGGCGCACGCTGCGGCCGTCACGGGCGGCCGGGGGGATCGCCGCCCGGTCGGACCCGGAGGTGTGCTGGGGCATTCGTCGCCTTGTGCCGTTCTGCCGTGAACTGGGGATGCCTGGGTGAGCTGTCGGTCCGATGTCGAGTTGCCTGTCTGCACCGGAAACCCCGTGAGCGTAGCGTGACTGGAGCGTCGCAGTGCGCGAAGGCTTCGCGATCACCCCTGCGCAGATACGTTCCGCTGGACACCCTCCGGAGTCCGGGTGATCGCCCTGAGTGACCACCCGAAGACGCCAACTGCGGGAATTGCCAAGGCTGTCGGCGTTCGCCCGGACGGCCGAACACACTCGGTCAGCGCCCGCTTCGATCACCGCGGACGGAGATCATTGCCTGGCGTGTCAACTTCCAGCCGTCGCCGTGTCGTTCGACGAAACCAAGTGCTCGGAGTTCGTACAGTCTCCCGACCGCCTCGTCCGTCGTGGTCCCCGCGCCGCGGGCGACCTCGTCGGCCGCCGCCAGGCCGCGGGCCGGCAGCGCGGCCAGCACCCGCCCGGTGCCGGGATCGAGCAGGTCACGCGGCAGCACGGGCCCTCGCCTGTCGGGAGCCAGCTCTCCTATGTCGCCCACCAGCTCGGCGACTTCCGCGGCGTCGGAGACCAGCACCGCGTCTCCGCGCAACAGTTCGTGCACCCCGGCCGACAGCCCGCTGGTGACGGGCCCCGGCACCCCTATCGTGAACCGCCCGAGCCGCGCCGCCGCACGGGCCGTGACCAGCGCACCACTGCGGTAGGCGGCCTCGACGACCACCGTTCCCCGGGTGAGCGCCGCGATGACCCTGTTCCGGAGGATGAATCTGCTCGGCGTGGGGTGTTCGCCAGGCGGCAACTCCCCGATCACCAGACCCTGTTCGGCGATCCTGGTGATCAACTCGGTGTGCCCGCGAGGATAGGGCCTGTCGACACCGCAGGCCAGCACGGCGACGGTGGCGCCGCCCGCGCCCAGAGCACCCCGGTGCGCGGCGCCGTCCACACCGTATGCGCCGCCCGACACCACCACCCACCCCCGCTCGGCGAGCCCCGCGCCCAGCGTGGCCGCCACATGCGCGCCGTACTCGGTGCAGGCCCGCGCTCCGACGACAGCGACGGAGCGCAGTGCCCATATCCGCAGGCTGGGCCGCCCCCGTACCCAGAGTCCGGTGGGCCGGGCGTCGCCCAGGTCGTCGAGCTGTGCGGGCCACTGCGGCTCACCGGGGCAGATGAACCTGGCGCCGGCATCCTCCGCTTCGGCCAGATCCCGCTCAGGCCGCATCCGGGAGGCCCGGCCCAGCAGCCCCTCCCAGCGTTGCGCGCTCGCTCCGGGCAGCGGCTCCCGGCCCTCCACCAGCCGCCGCACCACCTCCACCGCCCCGAACTCCCGCAGCCACCGCCCTCCGAGCTCGTCGCCGGGTTCGAGGACTCGAGTGAGGGCGACGCGGGCCGTCCGTTCGTCGTACGTCATGACGGCGAGCCGATCATCATCGGTACCCCTCGTGGGACTCCGGTGCGCAGTTGCAGGGCCAGGGCCACATCCCCGGCGTCGGGCCGGTCGTGTCCCGAGAGGTCGGCCACGGTCCAGGCGACCCGCAGGACCCGGTCCAGGCCGCGCGCGGTCAGCACGCCTCGCTCCAGTCCGCGCTCGGCCTCGTCCATCGCGCCCGGCAGCGCCTGCCAGCGGCTGCGCAGTTCACGACCCGGTACCTCGCTGTTCGTGTGCCAGTGGGTGCCGGCCAATCGCGCGGCGGACCGCTCGCGTGCGTTACGTACCCGGTCGGCGACCACCCGGGTCGACTCGCCCAGGGCGCCGGCCGCCGTCAGCTCGGACCGGGTGACCGGCTCGACCTCGACCCGCAGGTCGATCCGGTCGAGGAGCGGGCCGGACAGCCTGGCCTGGTAGCGGCGGACTGAGGAGGGCGGGCACTCACAGATGTCGTTCGCCACGCTGAACCGCCCGCAGGGGCAGGGGTTGGCGGCGAGGACCATCAGGAACTTCGCCGGAAACCGGACGACCCCGGCGCTGCGCGCGATCACGACATGCCCAGCCTCCAGAGGCTGCCGCAGGGCATCGAGGACAAACCCACTGAATTCCGGCGCCTCATCCAGAAAGAGCACACCTCTGTGCGACAGGGACACCGCGCCGGGCCTGGCGAGCCCCTTGCCGCCGCCGACGAGGGACTGCATCGTCGCCGAATGGTGGGGCGCGCAGTACGGCGGGATGTCCACCATCGGCTTCCCCGGTGGCAGCAGGCCGGCCACCGAGTGGATCGCCGTGACCTCCAGGGATTCCTGCCTGTTGAGACGGGGCAGCAGCGAGGGCATCCGCTCGGCGAGCATGGTCTTGCCCGCGCCGGGTGGTCCCTGGAGAAAGACGTGGTGCCCACCGGCCGCCGCGACCTCCATGGCGGTGCGTGCCGACAACTGGCCGACGACGTCGGCGAGGTCGTGCCCCAGATCGTGCTCAGGCACCGCCATGCCGCACAGGCCGGTGGCCTCCCCCGTGCCCGGCATACGCAGACCCGCCAGCAGTGGATCGGGCCGCCCCTGCTCGTCCGGATCCTCCTCGGGCACCGGTTCGTCCGTGAGGACGGCGATCAGCTGGCGCAGACTCCGGACCCCTAGCACCGACACCCCCGGCACGAGCGAGGCCTCGGCGGCGGCACACTCGGGTACCACCACCTGTTCGTAGCCGGCGTTCGCCGCGGCCAGGACGGCCGGCAGGATTCCGCGCACCGGCCGGACCCGCCCGTCGAGACCCAGCTCGCCGATCATCACGATGTCGGCGAGCACCCGCGGATCGATCCGTTCGCAAGCGCCCAGTACGGCGCTGGCAATGGCGAGGTCGAATCCCGAACCGCTCTTGGGGACGGAAGCCGGGCTCAGCCCGACCGTCAGCTTCTTCTGCGGCCAGGAAGCCCCGGAATTCACCACGGCCGCGCGAACCCGGTCCTTGCTCTCCGTCAGACTCTTGTCCGGCAGTCCCACCAGGGTGAACGCCGCGACACCCGGTTCCAGGTCCGCCTGGACCTCCACGACGACGCCCTCGACACCGACCAGGGCCACCGAACACGTACGGGCGAACCCCATCACGCCACCCCCCGCGCATGCTCGACCACGGGCGCGCCGCGGTCGGGGAGGACGACGCCGATCAGGTCGATGCGGACGCCGCCCGGCGGAGCCCCGCCATGTTCCTGGAGCCAGCGTTCCGCCAGGCCGCGCAGGCGTTGCGCCTTGGCCGGGGTGACGGCGGCCATCGGGTGTTCGAAGGCTCCGTCCCTGCGGGTCTTCACCTCGCAGACGACGAGCGCGTCGCCGTCACGGGCCACGATGTCGATCTCACCGGTCCGGCCGGCGCGCCAGTTGCGCGCCAGCACCGTCATCCCGGTCTCGGTCAGCCGCCGCGCGGCCAGATCCTCGCCGTACCTGCCGAGTGCACTGCGCTGGGCATTGCTTTGCGCACCGCGGTGGGCATTGCTTGGTGCATCACGGTGGGCATTGCTTGGTGCACCGCGGTGAGCATTGCGATGCGCGTCGCGGTGAGCATTGTCCTGTGCGTCGCTCTGTACGTTGCGTGTGTTCATGTCGGCACCACCTCCGGCGCCAACATTGCGGCCACTTCGGCCCGCTATTGGATCTTGGTGGACGAGTCGACGCTTGTGGAAAACTCCGTCACCCACACGAGCGGGCGCCCGCTCCAGAAGCGGACGCCCGGCGAACAGCCACCCCGTGTCATCAACCGCCCGGCAGCTCCAGATCGCTCTTGTTCAGCTCCTCGATATTCACGTCCTTGAACGTGAGTACCCTTACCTGCTTCACGAAGCGAGCGGGCCTGTACATGTCCCACACCCAGGCATCCGCCATGGATACCTCGAAAAACACCTCGCCCTGGACCGAGTGCACCTGCATCTCGTAGTCGTTGGTGAGGTAGAAGCGCCGTTCGGTCTCGATCACATATTTGAACAGACCGACGACATCGCGGTACTCCCGATAGAGCTTCAGCTCCATCTCGGTCTCGTACTTCTCGAGGTCCTCGGCGCTCATGGCATGTTCCCCTTCAGCCGTGCGTCCCCTTATTGTGCGCCAGCACCGCGAGCCCTTAGACGATTTCGGTGTCGAGGACCTCGGGCGTGGCCGGGGGACCCTCATCGAGCACCCTGCGCAGCAGCTCGGCGAGTCTGGTCGGATACACCGTCTCATGTGCCTGGTGAAGTTCCTGGCACGTCCACCAACGTGCTCCGGCGACGCTGCGGCGTTCCAGCTCCGTCAGCCCGGCGGCGACCGGCGTCGTCCGAGCCGTGCTGGCCGTACGGGCCAGGTAGTACCACTCGTCCTGGTCCCAGCGGCGTCCGGCAAAGGGAAAGGAACACATCCGCCGCCACAGCACCGGGCCCAGCTCGACCTCGGTGATGCCGGTCTCCTCCGCGAGCTCCCGCAGTGCGGCCTGCTCGCGTGTCTCGTCGCCCTCGAGACCGCCGCCGGGCGTGAACCACCAGTCGTCCGAGGGGTCGTCCGGTTCATGCCCGTGCAGCAGCAGAATCCGGTCGTCGGGGTCGAGCAGCACCACGCGGGCGACCCTGCGCAGGCCGCCTTCGTACTCGTCCGGGGCCGCGGTTCCGGCGTCGTGCGGGCTCCCGTCGTACGACACCTCAGCGGGCACCGGCGAGCTCCGTCCGGGCGCGGTCCCGACGGCCCGCGCGTTTGGCGACCGGACCGTACGCGGCGCCGCCGAGGACGAGCACCGCGCCTCCCACCACCGCGCCGACGATCAGTGGCAGTGGGCCCGGTTCGGAGAGGCTGCCCAGGGTCTCGAAACCCGTCGGCCGGCCGAGCATGCCGTTCATGGGCCAGGCGACGGCATCCACCCGCGCCCGCACGGCGCCGCGCGGCACCGTTCCGCCGGCGGCGTCCGTCAGGTGGGCGGTGGAGTCCAGGGATCCGGCGCGCTCGTCGCCGAGCAGGAAGAGGTTGCCGTCCGGAACCGTGACGGTGGGGATGCCCACGAGCTCGGCCGCCGAGCCCTTGGGGAGATACGGTTCGTCGATCTGCTTCCCGTTGACGGTCAGCTTCCCGTCCGTGCAGCAGGCGACCTTGTCACCGCCGACGGCGACCACGCGCTTGACCATCGGCACGTCGCCCCAGGTGGCCTGCTTGAAGACGACGACATCGCCGCGCCGGACCTGGTCGCCGTCGACGCGTTGCGCCAGCACCCGGTCCCCCGCGTCGATCGTCGGGGTCATCGAACTGGTGGGCACGGTGTACGGCCGGTAGACCACCGCCCCCCAGACGAAGCCGCCGAGGAACAGCACAAAGCCCAGTGCCACAGCTATCCCGGACAGTACCTCTCCGGTCCGGCCGCCCGCCGGGGTGTTGCGTGTGCCGCCGCGCGCGGCCGTACTTGTCGAGCTCTCGCCACCCATGGATCCGCACCCTACCCGGGGGTACGGGCGGAGGTCAGCCCATGCATCGGTTCACACACACCGACACCACCGACTCCTCACCGCACCGCGAGACGCCCGTATGACGGAAGACGCCAGTACCGCGAGACGCCGGTACGACCGAAGGGGCCAGTACCCCAAGACACCCATGCCGCCGAAGGGGCCAGGCCCCCGAGCCGCCCGGACAACCGAAGAGGCCGGTGCGCCCGGACGAATCCGCGCGCACCGGCCCCATGAGGACGCTTCGAGGAGTTACTCGGACGCCTCGCGCCGACGCCGCCGCACCAGGACCAGCGGCACAGCTCCTACGAGTGCCACGGCACCCGGCGAAGTGACCGCGGCCGCCGCCTTGTTGTCGAGGCCCGACTGGTCGAAGGTGTCCGGAACCGGGAGGGTGCCCCAGCGGTTGATGGGCCACGCCTTCACGATGGCGCGCCCGACGACCTCGTCCACCGGGACCATGCCGTGGTTCTTGTCCGTCTGGTTGTACCGCGAGTCACGCGAGTTCTGGCGGTGGTCGCCCATCACCCAGATGTCGCCGCTGGGAACGGTGACCTTGAACTGGCCACCCTCCTCGTCGACACTGCACGGCGTGTTCCCGGGGTACACGTAAGGCTCGTTCAACGCCTTGCCGTTGACCTTCAGGGGTCCGGTGCCCTTGCACTCGATGGTGTCGCCGCCGACTCCGACGACCCGCTTGATGAGGTCCTTCTCCTCGGCGGACGGCATGAGGCCGATCCAACTGAGAACCGTCTGAAGGGCGTTCGGGTCGGCCGCGGGCTCGCCGGCCAGCCAGGCGTCGGGATCGTGGAAGACGACCACCTCACCGCGCTCCGGCTCGGAACCGAACCACGGGGTCAGCTTGTCGACGAGGACACGGTCACCCTGCTGGAGGGTGTTCTGCATCGAGTCCGAGGGGATCGAGAACGCCTGCACCAGGAACGTCTTGATGAGCAGCGCGAGCACCAGGGCGATGCCGATCAGGATCGGCAGCTCCTTCCAGAAGGAGCGCTGCTTCGGCTTGCCCGGCTGGTCGTCCTGGACCGCGCTCTCCTGCTCCGCGCTGCCGTCCACGGAGCCGCTCTCGGAGATTTCGGCGTCTACAGCTGGGGCAGCCGAGTCGTCGGGCCGCTCCGGGCGCCCTTCGGGACCTTCGTGTCCGGACCGTGCGCCGACCGCCACATCCCCCACATCCACTCCTCACTCCGTGCCGCAGCCCGCGCCGGATTCGCCGCAGGCCCACCACTCCCATAACGAGCGGGAGTTCCGCAGGGCTCGGGAGCGGGATCAATCCTTCTGAATCCGCAGGGGCCACCCTATGCGACGTGAACAGAGCGGAGGTCGCCCCTCCAGGCGCGGCGGCCACCGAGGAGTAGGTCCCCGGCTCCTCCAGGCGAGTCCAGTTCCCGATGGGCCAGGCGATGATCATGGCCCGGCCGACGACGGAGTCCTCGGAGACGGTGCCGCTGAACTTGTCGGTGCGGTGGTAGCGGGAGTCGGCGGAGTTGGACCGGTGATCGCCCATGACGAAGAGGCGGCCCGTCGGCACCTTCACCTGGAACGCGAAGTCGGAGGGCTTGTCACCGGCGAGGATGTACGGCTCGCTCAGCGGCGTTCCGTTGACGGTCACCCGGCCTTGCGCGTCACAGCACTTGACCGTGTCCCCGCCGACCGCGACGACCCGCTTGATGAGGTCCTTCTCGTTGTCGGACGGCAGTAGGCCGATGAAGGTGAGCCCCTGCTTGACCTGCTTGACCACGATGGGGTCGTCCCCCTTCTTGGTCTCCTCCTCCGTGAGCCAGCCACCCGGGTCCTGGAACACCACGACATCACCGCGCTGCGGCTTGGAGCCGAACCACGGGGTGAACTTGTCGACCAGGACACGGTCGCCGATCTGGATCGTGTTCTCCATGGAGCCCGAGGGGATCACGAACGCCTGGACGAGGAAGGTCTTCAGGACCAGGGCTATGAGCACCGCGACGCCGACGAGGAGGGGTATCTCCTTGACCGACGAACGCCGCCTGCGCCGCTTGATCTTGCGGGCGAGCTTGCGCCGCTCGACACGACTGGGACGGGCCGCGCCGCCGGACGCGCGCCGGCTTCCGGTGGGCAGCAGGTTGTCGGCGGGATGGCTGGAGACTCCGCGCGGTCTCCCGCGGTTACCCATGGGCACCGTCCGCGGCGGGCACGCGCGCGTAGGCACCCGGGCGCGTCAGCCGGGTCCAGTGGTCGGAGGGCCAGGCGATCCAGTCCGCTCTGCCGATGACCTCGCCGACGGGGATCATGCCGCCACCGGGAGACCCCAGGTGGTCCCGGGAATCGCTGGAGTCGCCGCGGTGGTCGCCGAGGAGAAAGAGGGTGCCGTCGGGCACGACGACGTCGAAGGGCACCTCGGACGGGCTGTCCCCCGGGCGCAGAAACGTCGACTCGTCGACCGAGCGGCCGTTCACCTCGAGTCTCCCCTCCTTGTCGCAGCAGACCACGTGGTCTCCCCCCACACCGACAACGCGCTTGATGTAGTCGGCGTTTCCGAAGTACCCGGTTCCGTCGAACACCACGACGTCACCCCGCTGCGGCACAGCACCGAAACGGTACGCCAACTTATTTACGAGAACGCGGTCCCCGATCCTCAATCCGGGCTCCATGGAGCCGCTGGGAATCTGGAAGGGCTGCATCACGAAGGTGCTGACAAAGAGCAGAAAGAGCAGGCAGACCAGCGCTGTGAGGGTGATCCGCCCGCCCGGAAGCCAGTCGGCGGCACGGGCCGCCAAAGCGAAACGCGACCGTCCCTCCCGTCCCCCTGTGTCCGAGATCTCCTCGGACTCGGAAGGGCGGGAGGAGCGGTCGCGCTCCGTTTGCCGTGCTTCGGTGTTCATCGGAGCCAGATGTTATCCGGCCCCCGCATGACACCTTCTTACCGACTTCATACCTGGCTGGGTCGCCCGCGGCTCGCCGCGGTCGCGCGAGCTCAGTTGTCGCGCTTCTCCTTGATCTTCGCGGCCTTGCCGCGCAGCTCGCGCAGGTAGTAGAGCTTGGCGCGACGCACGTCACCACGGGTGACGAGCTCGATCTTCTCGACGATCGGGGTGTGCACCGGGAAGGTGCGCTCGACGCCCACGGAGAAGGAGACCTTGCGGACCGAGAAGGTCTCGCGGACACCCGAGCCCTGGCGGCGGATGACTACGCCCTTGAACTGCTGCACACGGGAGCGGTTGCCCTCGATGACGCGGACGTGGACGTTGACGGTGTCACCCGGGCGGAAGGCCGGGACGTCGCTGCGCAGCGACGCGTTGTCGACGGAGTCGAGCAGGTGGGTCATTTCGTCTGCTTTCTTCGCTGATGCCACAGGTCATCAACGGAAGTCGTTTCCAAAGAAGGTGCTGTCTCCGTCGGGGCGGGCGTCGTGTCCCCCTGTGGCAGGGGCGCACGCCGGACGACGCACAACAGCCCCCTATTGTTCCACGGCCTCCGGCCTGCGCCAAAATCGACCGTCGGGCCCGGGCGCCCAGCCCAGGATCGAGAGCATCTCGCGGTCCTTCTTGTCGAAGGCCGAGGGATCGCAGCGCTCGATGAGATCGGGCCGGTTCTCCGTCGTACGCCGCAGCGCCTCGTCCCGGCGCCAGCGGGCGATCTTCCCGTGGTGCCCGCTGATGAGCACCCCGGGGATCTCCCGGCCGCGCCACTGGGGCGGCTTGGTGTAGATGGGCCCCTCCAGGAGGTCGGCCATGGCCCCGGGCGCGAAGGAGTCGTCCCGGTGCGACTCGGCGTTGCCGAGGACACCCGGCAGCAGCCGCGCCACGGCCTCCGTGACGACGAGTACGGCCGCCTCGCCGCCGGCCAGGACGTAGTCCCCGATGGACACCTCGTAGACGGGCATCCGGGTCGCGTACTCGTCGATGACCCGGCGGTCGATGCCCTCGTAGCGGGCGGGGGTGAAGACCAGCCAGGGCCGCTCGGAGAGCTCGACGGCGAGCTCCTGGGTGAAGGGGCGTCCGCTGGGCGTGGGCACGACCAGTACGGGCCCGTGGGAGCCGCTCTCGTAGCCGTCCGCGAGCGCCGAGTCCAGGGCGTCGCCCCACGGCTCGGTCTTCATGACCATGCCGGGACCGCCGCCGTAAGGGGTGTCGTCGACCGTGTTGTGGCGGTCGTACGTCCACTCCCGAAGATCATGCACGTGCACATTCAGCTGTCCACGCGCGCGTGCCTTGCCGACGAGCGAGACGTTCAGGGGTTCCAGGTACTCGGGGAAGATCGTGACGACGTCGAGCCTCATCCGTTCTCGTCCCTCGCCGGGGCACCGTCTCCTCCGGCGGCCGCTGCACCGTCGGCGGCTTCCTCTTCGTCCTCGGCCTGGTCGTCGATGAGCCCCGGCGGCGGATCGATGACCGCCCGCTGCTCGTCCAGGTCGATCTCGGTGACGATCGCCTCGACGAACGGGATCAGCACCTCGGTCCCGTCCGGCCGCTCGACCACGAAGAGGTCCTGGGACGGCAGGTGCGAGATCTCGGTGATCCGCCCGATCTCGGTGCCGTCGACCGTGACGACGTCCAGGTCCATCAGCTGGTGGTCGTAGTACTCGTCCGGATCCTCGGGCTTGTCGTCCGGGTCGATCTCGGCGATGAGCAGGGTGTTGCGCAGCGCCTCGGCGGCGGTCCGGTCACGGACACCCTCGAAACGCAGCAGGAGACGGCCGCTGTGGACACGGCCCGTCTCGATGGTCAGAGGTCCGGCGGAGACCGGTTCGGTGAGCAGGACTGCGCCGGGCCCGAGCCTGAGTTCCGGCTCGTCCGTACGTACCTCCACGGTGACCTCGCCCTTGATGCCATGGGCACGGCCGACTCGAGCGACTACCAGCTGCACTGTGCTTGATCTCCTGTCGGTACGACTACGGGCCGGGGACGGCCCAGTAGGCCCTCCCCGGCCCGAGCCGGTGCTGCTTGTACGTCAGCGGACGTGATCCACGTCGACGAGGTCGACGCGGACACCGCGGCCGCCGATGGCACCCACGACGGTACGCAGGGCACGCGCGGTGCGGCCGTTGCGGCCGATCACCTTACCGAGGTCGTCGGGGTGTACCCGAACCTCGAGAACGCGCCCACGGCGCAGATCGCGCGAGGCGACCTGCACATCGTCGGGATTGTCGACAATGCCCTTCACGAGGTGCTCGAGAGCCTCCTCGAGCATGCTCAGGCCTCGGTCGACGCGGACTCGGCGGAAGCCTCGTCCTTCTTCTCAGCCTTCTTCTTCTGGGTGATGGCCTCACCCTTGCCCTCGGTCTCGCCACCGAGAGCCTCGAACAGCGGGCGCGCGGCCTTCGGCTCGGCCACGAGCAGCGGAGCCGGGGCGGGAAGGCCCTTGTGCTTCTGCCAGTCGCCGGTCAGCTTGAGGATGGCGAGAACCGGCTCGGTCGGCTGCGCGCCGACACCCAGCCAGTACTGCGCACGCTCGGTGTCGACCTCGATGCGCGAGGGGTTCTGTACCGGGTGGTACAGGCCGATCTCCTCAATGGCCCGACCATCACGGCGGGTACGGGAGTCGGCGACGACGATGCGGTAGTGAGGCGAACGGATCTTGCCCAGACGCTTCAGCTTGATCTTGACTGCCACGGAAGTGGTGTCTCCTGGTCTTGACGTGGTTGGGCACGGCGAGATTGCCGCGTGGGGTTGCGGTACCCGAGTGCCCGATGGACGCGTCAGCCGGAGGAGAGAGGGGTCCTATGCGACTGTCGAGTACAGCGAACCATTCTGCCACACCCTGACGTGCGGCCGAACCTCGGTGACTCCCCTGCCCGGATACGACGGCTCCCGGAGCCCGGACGAGCCGGCCTCGACTGTGATTTCCGGCATCCACGAGATGCCGCCGCTCACCGCCGAGACCCACTCGAGCCGACCGGGTCCCCGCGACCCGGTACCTACGGGATGCCGGCTCAGCCCGCCGCCGCGCCGACCACCTCGGGAATCCGGAACGGTTTGCCACACCCCCCGCACACGATCGGTGCCTGCGCGAGCACCGACGGAACGACCCGTACGTTGCGGCCGCAGTCGCACACCGCCTTCACGCGCACGCCCCCTCCGGAGGAGCCGTGCCGGGCGGCCGGACCACGGAAGCTGCGCGCCGTGTCCGCGGCGGTCGCGACGGTGTGGGCCTTGAGGGAACGCTGCAACCGCTCGATGGTCGGGCGGTAGCGCCTCTTCGCCTCGGGGTTGAGCGTGACCAGCGAGAAGCCGCTGCTGGGATGCGGCTCCTCGGGATGGTCCAGGCCCAACTCCTCGGCGATCGCGAGGAATCTGCGGTTGTGGTATCGGCCGGCGCGCGAGGTGTCGCGGACTCCGCGTGCGGCGGCGATGCCATGGACTGCCTCATGAAGCAGTCGTTCGAAGGAGAGCTCGTGTCCGCAGGCGGACGACGACTCTCCGATCAGGGACTCTGGCGCGGCTAGATCGGGCAGCTCGGTGTGGTGCCGCTGAATATCGGCCCACGCCTCTGCCAGCTCTGCGGCGAGAACAGGTGGTGTCGTGCTCACGTAATGACAACGAGCCTGAGTGCCCCAGTGTTCCTATTCCGGGGCATCCCAAATAATTTGCACGTACCCGTCAGTTGCCACTGATGCGTCCGGACGAGGGCGGGTGCGCTGATCTGCGGAGAAGCCTCACAGTTCATGCCTAGCCGGTACGTAGACACCCGTACGCCCCTGCGCGTAGACGAGATCCGCGCTACGGGTCAACTGCGGTCATCAGATGCGCAAGAGGCGTTTCGGTCGCGCTTGGGCGAACCTAGTACGCGCGGGCCACGACAGCGACGTTACCGGGTGAATCGTCGGAGTCGGGCACCGACCCGTCCGCGGCGATCAGACACCGTACGGTCACCGCGTGCTCGGCCAGTCGGGCCTCGCCCTCTTCGCCGAGGTCGGCCCACGGAATCCGCGCCCAGCCGCCGGCCACGGCCGCCTCGACGGCCTCCTCGACCGTCGACACCTCCGCCGTCCTGGACTCACGCCGGGTGCGCGACTGCTCGAGGAGCAGGGCCTGGTCCTCCTCCAGGAGGGCGGGGAGCAGGCCGGCGAGGGCGTCGATCGCGACCGGCTCCTTGCCGCCACGGATACGACGGACCAGCATCGCGGTGCCGTTCTCCAGGTCACGGGGGCCGACCTCGATACGTACGGGCACGCCCTTGAGTTCCCAGTCGACGGCGCGCCGCCCGAAAGGCGTGTCCGTGCGGTCGTCGACCTGCACCCGTACACCCGCCGCCTTCAACCGAGCGCCGATTTCGCGGACCTTGGCCAGAACCGCGTCATCACCCTTGATCGCGAGGACGACGGCCTGCACGGAGGCCAGCCGGGGCGGCACCCGCAACCCGTTGTCATCACCGTGCGACATGATCAGGCCACCCAGCATGCGGGTCGAGGACCCCCAGGAGGTCTGCCAGACGAGCTCCTGCTTCCCGTCCGCGGACAGGTACTGGGTGTGGAAGGCCTTCGCGAAGTTCTGCCCGAGCTCGTGACTGGTGCCCATCTGCAGGGCCTTGCCGTCGCCCATCATCGCCTCGAGCGTGAGGGTGTTGATGGCTCCCGCGAACCGCTCGCTCGCCGTCTTGCGGCCGAGTACGACGTCGATCCCGAGGACGTTGACCATGAAGTCGGCGTACACCTTCTCGTGGATGTGCGCGGCGTAGTCCCGGGCGTCCTCGAACGTGGCGTGGGCGGTGTGCCCCTCCTGCCACAGGAACTCCGTCGTACGCAGGAACACCCGCGGGCGCATCTCCCAGCGGACCACGTTCGCCCACTGGTTGATCAACAGCGGCAGATCGCGGTAGCTCTGCACCCACTTGGAGAAGTATTCGTTGATGATCGTCTCGGAGGTGGGGCGGACGACGATCGGCTCCTCCAGCTCCTTGCCGCCGCCGTGCGTGACGACCGCGAGCTCCGGGGCGAAACCCTCGACGTGCTCGGCCTCCCTCGTCAGGTAGGACTGCGGGATGAAGAGCGGGAAGTACGCGTTCTGGGCACCCGCTTCCTTGATCCGGGCGTCCATCTCCTGCTGCATCCGCTCCCACAGCCCGTACCCGTACGGCCGGATGACCATGGTGCCGCGCACCGGACCGTTGTCGGCCAGCTCGGCCTTGTTGATCAGATCCTGGTACCAGCGCGGGAAGTCGTCCGCCTGGGGTGTGAGAACAGGTGCCTTGGCCATGGCGCGATGGTACGGGCACACGTTGCCGGGATGTGAATTCTTACCGAGTGCACACCCCGCGCACAAACCGGGCGCCGCAAACCCTGGACGACACGTCGGGCGCGGAGTTACCTGGCTTACGGGGGAAGTGCGACGCACTGCTACGGGGGCCCAGGGGAACGAGGCACAGCGGCAACTCTCGGCGGATTGGGGCGCTTTCGATGACACCTACGCTCGTGCGGCAGCACCTACCTCACGCGGGGGCAGTACCCCGGGTGGACCCGTGTGCACGCGCGCGTGACTGGTCCGAGATCCAGGAGCGGATGCTTGTGCCGCTCCACGAGGCCGTCTACGAACGACTCGAAGTGAGCGCCGGAACACGGCTCCTCGGTCTGCGCTGCGGCTCCGGGCTCGCCCTCCTGATGGCGGCCTCCCGGGGCGCCGCGGTAACCGGGGTCGACTCCAGGTCGCCCGAACGGGTGGCGCTCGCCCGGGAGCGGTTACTGCCACGGACGTTCGGCACGCGCGCGCGTGCCGACACCCGGCTCGTCGACGGCACCCCCGAGGACGTGGCCGAATCGACGGCACCCGCGTTCAACCTCGTCACCGCGTTCGAACCCATCGGATGCGTGGCCGGCGACTCCGAAGGGCTCACCGAACTCCTGGACTCCGCGACACCGCTCGTCGAGCGGGGAACGCCCGTGGTGCTCGCCGGCTGGGGTCCGCCGGAGCGCTGCGCCACCTCGTCCGTGCTGCGGGTCGCCACCAAGCCGGCCGATCCGCCGCGCAGGGCGGCCCGTTGGCGGCCGGCCCGTCGTGACGACCTGGAGGAGGTCGCCGAGCGCGCCGGGCTCAGGCCGGACGGGTCGGGGCGGGTCGCCTGTCCGTTCGGGTACGCCGACGTGGACAGCGCTGTGCGGGGGTTGCTGTCGACCGGTCTGTTCGACGCGGCGGTCGGCGCCACGGACGCGAACCAGGTCGACAAGGAGCTCCGGGAAGCACTGCACCCGCATCAGCGGCACGATGGAACGGTGTGGATGCCGAACGTCTTCCGGTACCTGATCGCCCGCACGAACTGAGGACCGGGCCCGGCTACGCCTCCTTCGCCAGACGCGTGATCCCCGCGATCCGGTACGCGTCCGCCTCCTCCAGGGTCTCGTTGGCGAGCAGCGCCTCGGCGAGGGCGTCCAACTGCCCCCGGTGGTCGCGGAGTTTCCCGCACGCCTCCTCGTAGCACCCGTCGACGATGCGCCGCATCTCGTGGTCGATCGAGTCGAGGGTGGCGGGGGCCGCGGCGAGGCCGTAGGCCTGCTGGACGTCGTTCGGGAGGGCGGAGAGGCGGCCGACCCGTTCGCTCATTCCCCAGCGGGCGACCATGCCGCGCGCGAGGTTCGTGACCTGCTCCAGGTCGTTCTCCGACCCCGTGGTGACGACCCCGTAGACGACGTGTTCGGCGGCCATGCCTCCCAGGGCGCCGATGATGCGACCGCGCAGGTACTCCTCCGTGTACGCGTACCGGTCCGCGTCCGGGGTGGACAGCGTGACACCCAGGGCGCGGCCGCGCGGCACGATGGTGATCTTGCGGACCGGGTCGGCGCCCGGCTGGAGCATGCCGAGGAGGGCGTGGCCGCTCTCGTGATAGGCGGTGCGGCGGCGTTCCTCGTCGGGCATCACCAGGGGGCGTTCGGCGCCCAGTTGGACCTTTTCGAGCGCTTCGGAGAGGTCCGCCTGCGTGACCTGGTCCTGCTTGCGCTTGACCGCGAGGAGTGCGGCCTCGTTGGCGAGGTTGGCCAGATCGGCACCGGTCATGCCCGGCGTCGAACGGGCCATCCGGACCAGATCCACGTCCGGGGCCAGCGGAATCCCGCGGGTGTGGATCTCCAGGATCGCCGCGCGGCCGGCGCGGTCGGGCGGCGAGACGTTGACGACACGGTCGAAGCGGCCGGGCCGGGTGAGCGCCGGGTCCAGGATGTCCGCGCGGTTCGTCGCCGCGATGACGATCACGCCCTCCGCGCCCGAGAAGCCGTCCATCTCGGTGAGGATCTGGTTCAGGGTCTGCTCGCGCTCGTCGTGGCCGCCCATTCCGGAGCCGCCGGCCCGTGCCCGCCCGATCGTGTCGATCTCGTCGATGAAGATGATGGAGGGGGCCACCTTGCGGGCCTCCGCGAACAGCTCCCGGACCCGGGAGGCGCCCACACCCACGATCATCTCGATGAACTCCGACGCCGAGGCCGAGAAGAACGGCACGCCCGCCTCCCCCGCGACCGCCCGCGCCAGCAGCGTCTTGCCGGTACCGGGAGGACCGGCGAGCAGCACGCCACGGGGCATCCTGGCGCCCATCTTCCGGTACTCGTCGGGGTTCTTCAGGAAGTCCACGACGTCGTTCAGCTCGCCCTCGACCTCGTCGATCCCGGCCACGTCGGCGAAGGTCGTGCGCTCGGTGCCGGGCTCCAGCTCGACCGGTTTCGGCGGTGCCTTACGGCCGAGCATGCCGCCCGCGCCGCCCATGCCCGCGCTCATCCGCCGGGCGATGAAGATCCACAGGACGACGAGCAGCAGCATCGGCGCGAGCGAGATGAGCAGGTTGGACAGGAAGCTGCGCTGCTGGACCACCGGTTCGGCGGTCACCGTGACGTTGTGCTTCTCCAGGTCCTCCCAGAGCTGGTCGTCGGCGAAGGACGGCCGCTGGGTCTTGAACTTGGTGTACTTCCCGTCGCCCTCCGGGTTGTCCCGGCCGTTCTTGAGCTGGCCCTGGATCGCGTCGCCCTTGGAGTAGATCTTGGTGACGTTGCCGGCGTCGACCTGCTTGCTGAACTCCGTGTACGAGATCGTCGGTTCGTCGCCCTCATTGAAGAAGGACAGCACCAGGTTGGCGATGAGATACACGACGAGGGCGGTGAGGATGAGGCCGCCCCAGCCACCCGGCATCTTCCGCTTGCCGGAGGCCGGCGGTGTCGGTTCCGGCGGAGTGCCTTCGGAACGCCACGGCTTGTCAGCCTTGCGCGGCGGCACAGGGTTGCTCATATCCGGACGTTACGACAGGAAAGAGGCGCCAGCACCCGCAGGGGGCGCCCCGGCGACGCACCGGGGGCGCCCCCCGAACACGAGGGGCGCCCCCGGCACCGTACGAGAAGACAGCCCGTACGCGACGAACCGTCAGCCCATGAACTTCTTGAACTCGTCCGGCAGCTCGAAGTTCTGGCCGCCCTGCTGAGGAAGGCCGGGGGCGCCGCCCGGCTGGCCGCCGGCCTCGCGGCGCGCCGCGGCGTCCGCCTCTTCCTGCTTGCGCTTCATCGGGTTGCCGGAGCGCTGCTTGCCCTTGGCCTGCTTCTGCTTCTTCTTTGCGCGGCCGGGGCCGCCGCCCATGCCCGGCATCCCGGGCATTCCCGGCATGCCGCCGCCCTGGGCCATCCGGGCCATCATCTTGCGGGCCTCGAAGAAGCGCTCGACCAGGCCCTTGACCGCGCTGACGTCGACACCGGAGCCCTTGGCGACACGGGCGCGGCGTGAGCCGTTGATGATCGTCGGCTCCTGGCGCTCGGCCGGGGTCATCGACTTGATGATCGCGGCCATGCGGTCGACATCGCGCTCGTCGATGTTGGCGATCTGGTCCTTGATCTGGCCCATGCCCGGGAGCATGCCGAGCAGCTTGCTGATGCTGCCCATCTTCCGGACCTGTTCCATCTGGGCCAGGAAGTCGTCGAGCGTGAAGTCCTGGCCCTTCTTGGACGCCAGCTTGGAGGCCATCTGCTGGGCCTCTTCTTGGCTGAACGTCTTCTCCGCCTGCTCGATCAGGGTGAGCAGGTCACCCATGTCGAGGATGCGGGAGGCCATCCGGTCCGGGTGGAAGGCGTCGAAGTCGTCGAGCTTCTCGCCGTTCGACGCGAACATGATCGGCTTGCCGGTGACCGACGCGATGGAGAGGGCGGCACCGCCTCGGGCGTCGCCGTCGAGCTTGGAGAGCACCACACCGTCGAAGCCGACGCCGTCGCGGAAGGACTCGGCGGTGTTGACCGCGTCCTGGCCGATCATCGCGTCGACGACGAAGAGGATCTCGTCCGGCGAGACGGCGTCGCGGATGTCCGCGGCCTGCCGCATCAGTTCCTGGTCGATGCCCAGGCGGCCCGCGGTGTCGACGACCACGACGTCGTGGACCTTCGTCTTCGCGAACTCGATGGAGTCCTTGGCGACCTTGACCGGGTCACCGACGCCGTTGCCCGGCTCGGGCGCGTAGACGGCGACGCCCGCGCGCTCGGCGACGACGCTGAGCTGGGTCACGGCGTTGGGGCGCTGGAGGTCGGCGGCGACGAGCAGCGGGGAGTGGCCCTGGTCCTTGAGCCACTTGCCGAGCTTGCCCGCGAGCGTGGTCTTGCCCGCGCCCTGGAGACCCGCCAGCATGATCACGGTGGGCGGGTTCTTGGCGAACCGGAGGCGGCGGGTCTCGCCGCCGAGGATCGTGACGAGTTCCTCGTTCACGATCTTCAGGACCTGCTGGGCCGGGTTCAGCGCCTTGGAGACCTCGGCACCGAGCGCGCGCTCCTTGACGTTCTTGATGAAGGTCCGCACGACCGGCAGGGCGACGTCCGCTTCGAGAAGCGCGATACGGATCTCGCGTGCGGTGGCGTCGATGTCAGCTTCGGACAGCCGGCCCTTGCCCCGCAGGTTCTTGAACGTCGCTGAGAGGCGATCGGAGAGAGTATCGAACACGGCGCTCGTCTGTCCTCAGGGGTCGGGGGCGATGGGAATCGCCCTCCAGGGTATCTGGCCGCGCGCGGAAGGGTCTCCACCGCGTTCGTACGAGCTTGAAGGCACCCCTCGCACCCGGGCGCATCCCTCGATCCTACGACCACGTCCGGAATCACCCCCGGAGCATCTCCTCCAGCCCGCGGGCCACCGAAGCCGCCTCCTCCCCAGGCAGCGGCGAGCCCTTCGCCCCCGTCACGTAGAAGGCGTCCACGGCGTTCGCGCCCAGCGTGGACACATGCATGCTGCGCACCCGTACGTTCGCCTCCTCCAGCGCCCGCCCGATGCGGTGCAGCAGGCCGGGGGCGTCATGGGCGCGGACCTCGATGACCGTGGCATGGCGTGATGCCGCGGGGGCGACGGTCACCCGGGGTGGCGGGGCGATCGTGCCCCGGCGCCTGGGGTAGGCGGCGTCCCGCTCGGCGAGACGGGCCGCGATGTCGAGGGAGCCGTCCAGTGCGCGTACGAGGTCGGCGCGCAGCCGGGCGGCCTGCGGCAGGGAGCCGTACTCGGCGGCGACCCGCCAGTCGAGCAGCAGCACCGAGCCCGCCACGCCGTCGGGCAGGTCGAGGGCGCGCAGTCCGGCCGTGCGGACGGTCAGCCGGTGCATGGCGAGGACGCCCGCGACGGCGGGGAGGACGCCGGGCTGGTCGGGTACGGCGATGAGGAGCTCGACACCCAGCGGCTCCGGGTCCTGCGCCGCGGACGCGGCGACGGCCTCGGTGTCGACCGGCTCGGTCTGGGCGCGCAGCGACAGCACGGGCCCGCCGGTCCGGAACGACTCGATCGCGAGCCGTTCCTGTTCGGCCGTCGGCGCCACGGTCTCGGGCTCCTCGGGGACGTCACCGGCGAACACGGCGGAGACCCTCTTGACCAGGTCGGCGACGAGGGAGGCCCGCCAGGAGGACCAGGCGGCGGGCCCGGTGGCCAGCGCGTCGGCCTCGGTGAGCGCGTGCAGCAGTTCGAGGGTGCCCTGCGAGCCGACTGCCTCGGCGACCGCGCGGACGGTGGCCGGGTCCTCGAGGTCGCGCCGGGTCGCGGTGTCGATGAGGAGCAGATGGTGACGTACGAGGGTGGCGAGCACCGCCACGTCCGCGCGGTCGAAGCCGATCCGGGCGGCCACGTCCCGCGCGATGATCTCGCCCGCCACGGAGTGGTCACCGGGCCAGCCCTTGCCGATGTCGTGCAGCAGGGAGGCGACGAGGAGCAGGTCGGGCCGGCCCACGCGGCGGGCGAGTTCGGAGGCGCGGACGGCCGTCTCGATGAGGTGGCGGTCCACGGTCCAGATGTGTACGGCGTTGCGCTGCGGCCGGCAGCGCACGCGCTCCCAGTCGGGCAGCAGCCTGGTGATCAGACCCTCCGCCTCCAGGGCTTCCCAGACCTCGATGGTCGGGCGGCCCGAGCCGAGGAGGGTGACGAGCTCCTGGCGTGCCTCGGCGGGCCAGGGCGTGGGCAGCGGGCGTACGGCGGCCGCCATGCGCCGTACGGCGTGCAGGGAGAGCGGAAGTCCCGACTGCGCCGCCGCGGCCGCCGCGCGCAGCGGGAGCACCGGGTCGCGCTCGGGCCGCGCGGCGCGTGCGAGCACCACCTCGCCGTCCTGCTCGACCACGCCCTCCGCGAGCGGTGAGCGCTCCGCGGCGGGCTTGGCACCGCCGCCGAGCATGGCGCGCAGGCGCGGACGCACGGCACGGGAACGCAGCACGCGGCCGACCTCGCGCCAGGTCACGTCACTCGCGTACGAGACGACGCGGGCAGCCTCGTACACCTGGCGCAGCAGGGTGTCGGCGTCCAGCAGCCCCAGTTCCGCGGCGACCTGGTCCTGCTCCTGGAGCGCGAGGCGGTCGGTGGCGCGTCCGGTGGCCAGGTGGAGTGCGTCGCGGACGTCCAGGAGGCGCCTGCGTGCGTCGGTGAGGCCCTCGCGGGGCGCGTCAGCCAGCCAGGAGGCGGCGACGGCGCGCAGGGCGGTGGCGTCGCGCAGTCCGCCGCGCGCCTCCTTGAGGTCCGGTTCGAGGAGGTACTGCAGCTCGCCCTGGCGCTCGGCCCGCTCGGCGCACAGCTCCTGGAGTTCGGGGAGACGTTTCGGCGCCTGGTTTCGCCAGTCGGCGAGGACGGCCGTACGCAGTCCGGCGGTGAGGCCGAGATCGCCGGCGATGTGCCGGGCGTCGAGCAGGCCGAGCTGGACCTTGAGGTCCTCGCTCGCGGTCTTGCGGGCCTCGGTGGGCGTACGGACGGAATGGTCGAGGTCCAGACCGAGGTCCCAGACGGGATACCAGATGCGGTCGGCGAGGGCGGCGACCGCGCCGGAGTCGCTGCCGTCGTGCAGGAGGAGCAGGTCGAGGTCGCTGCGCGGGGAGAGCTCGCCTCTGCCGTAGCCGCCGACGGCGACCAGGGAGACACCGCGGGGCGCCTCGCTGCCGGCGTCGAAGAGGCCGGTGAGCCATTCGTCCGTGAGTTCGGCGAGAGCGGTACGGCGCGGCGGCCCGGACTGCGCCTCCCCCTGGAGAAGGCGCAGCCGGGCCGCCGCATAGCCGCTGGGTCCCGAGTCCTCTGCTTCCGTACGTGTGTCCGTACTCGTCACCCAGCGACTCCTGTCTTTCTTTGTCTCTTCGGAGCCCGTCGTCTCCTCAGAGCCCGTCTCTTGCGAGCGCGTCGTTTCTCTAGAGCGCGTCCGGGCCGCGCTCGCCGGTCCTGACCCGGACTGCGGTGTCGACCGGGATCGACCAGACCTTGCCGTCACCGATCTTGCCGGTACGGGCCGCCTTGACGATGACGTCGATCAGGCCCTCGGCGGCTTCGTCCTCGGCCAGCACCTCGACGCGGATCTTGGGAACCAGGTCGACGGTGTACTCGGCACCACGGTAGACCTCGGTGTGTCCCCGCTGCCGACCGTAGCCGCTGGCCTCGGTGACCGTCAGACCATGGACTCCGAAGGCCTGGAGGGCCTCCTTGATCTCGTCGAGCCGGTGAGGCTTCACGACGGCGGTGATGAGCTTCATGCGTCCACCTTCTTGGCCGTGCCCGCAGTGGCGGTCGTCGAGGAAGTAAAGCCCGAGCCACCGCCGGCGCCGCTGAAGTCGTATGCGGTCTCGGCGTGCTCGGCCTGGTCGATGCCCGCGACCTCCTCGTCCTCGCTGACCCGCATCCCGATCGTCTTGTCGATCAGGAAGGCGAGGATCGCGGAGGCGACGAGGGAGTAACCGAGGACGGCGAAGACGCCGGCGCACTGCTTCCAGAACTGGTCGAGGCCGCCGCCGTAGAAGAGGCCCTCGACGTCGGACTGGCCCTTGCCGGAGGCGAAGAAGCCGATGAGCAGGGAGCCGACGACACCGCCGACGAGGTGGACACCGACGACGTCGAGCGAGTCGTCGTAGCCGAACTTGTACTTCAGGCCGACCGCCATGGCGCACAGCACACCGGCGATGGCGCCGACGGCGATCGCGCCGAGCGGGGAGACCGCACCGCCGGACGGGGTGATCGCGACCAGACCGGCGACCGCGCCGGAGGCGGCGCCCAGCGTGGTGAACGCGCCGTGGCGGATCTTCTCGTAGGCGAGCCAGGCGAGCATGGCGGCGGCGGTGGCGATCTGCGTGTTGAGGAACATCAGCGCGCCGACACCGTCGTCGTTGCCGAGCCAGGAGCCCGCGTTGAATCCGAACCAGCCGAACCACAGCAGACCGGCGCCGAGCATCACCAGCGGGAGGCTGTGCGGGCGCATCGGGTCCTTCTTGAAGCCGACCCGCTTGCCGATGACGAGGATCACGCCGAGCGCGGCCGCACCGGCGTTGATGTGGACCGCCGTACCGCCCGCGAAGTCGATCACGCCGAGGTCGAAGGCCCAGCCGCCGGTGCCCCACACCCAGTGCGCGACCGGGAAGTACACGACCGTGACCCACAGGGTGACGAAGAGGCACCAGGACACGAACTTCACGCGGTCCGCGAGCGCACCGCTTATGAGGGCGGGCGTGATGATCGCGAACATCAGCTGGAAGACGGCGAAGACGTAGATCGGGATCGTGTACCCGTCCCAGAGGTCCGTGCTGCCGATGCCGCTGAATCCGACGTAGTCGGAGGTCCAGCCGATCAGCGAGCCCTTGTCGGTGCCGAAGGCGAGGGAGAAGCCGTACAGCACCCACAGGATGGTGACGATCCCGATGCTGATGAAGCTCATCATCAGCATGTTCAAGGTGCTCTTGACCCGGACCATGCCTCCGTAGAAGAAGGCCAGGCCGGGTGTCATGATCAGCACCAGGGCGGAACAGATGAGCATGAACCCTGTGTTGGCGGCAGACAGCGTGGGTGCATCTGCGGCAAGGGTGATGGCTGGTGCCATCGGCGTCTCCTCGTCGGTTGGTACGGCCCCGTGCGGGCGAAGCCTGAAGTGGGCGTGAGGGGTGGGCCGGTTATGCGCCATGACATTGGCGCAGCGCGGTTTCGGTCGGCACCCCTCGATGTTTCGCCGCAGTGACGAAGGCACCTCGTGTGTTACGCCTCGATGAACTGCCTGAGACCGCGCGGAGCGATCGTTATCGTGGCGCAACCTTCCCCGGACGGAGACAGGCCGGCCGCGACGGGCCGTCCGATGACCTGGCACGGGGGAGCCGAGTCGGGCTGTTCGGGACGGCCGGCCGCGGCCGGGGTACTGGGACGGGACCGCTCGCGCGGCCTCTGTCAGACCGCCTCGGCGGTCTCGGGCAGGTCGACGGCGAGCTGGGCGGTGAGGTCGACGACCTCGGCGAGGTCCCCGAAGTCCCGGGCCGCCGTGTCGACCGTCTTTCGGATACGAGTGTTGACGCGCTCCGAGCGCACTTTCCTGGCGTACGACATGGCTTCCGTGGCGCGGACCGCGCTCTTCTCGGGCTCCCGCTGGAGGAGGTGCACGGTGGCCATGCCGATCAGGTTCAGTGCGTACGAACGCTGGTGTTCGGAGTCCTCGGCGAAGAGGTCGACGGCCTGCTGCATCAGGGGCTCGGCCATGGACGCGTAGGTGGGGCTGCGCCCGGCGACATAGGCGAGGTCGCGGTAGGAGTGGGAGTTCTCGCCGTACAGCTCGGCCTTGGAGAAGAAGCGGATCCAGTCGGGGTCCGGGTCGTCCCATTCGTGCACGTCGGCGAAGGTGTCCTCGGCCATCCGGACGGCGCGCTTGCACTTCCCGGGCTGGCCCATGTTGGCGTACGAGCGGGCCTCCATCGCATACAGCATGGACTGGGTGCGCGGGCTCGCGCAGTCGCGGCTTCCGTACTGCGCGAGGTGGATGAGTTCCAGCGCGTCGTCGGGCCGGCCCAGGTGGATCATCTGGCGGCTCATGCTGGACAGGACGTACGAGCCGAGGGGTTTGTCACCCGCCTCCTTGGCGGCGTGCAGGGCGAGGACGAAGTACTTCTGCGCGGTGGGCTGGAGCCCGACGTCGTAGCTCATCCAGCCCGCGAGCTCGGCCAGTTCCGCGGCGACCTTGAACAGGCGCCTGTTCGTCTCGGCGGGCTGGGATTCCTGGAGGAGGTCCGTCACCTCGTGCAGCTGCCCGACGACCGCCTTGCGGCGCAGTCCGCCGCCGCACTGGGCGTCCCACTGCCGGAACATCACGGTGGTGGACTCCAGGAGGTCCAGCTCCGGCGTGGAGAGCCGGCCGCGGCGCACCGAGGTGGTGGGCTCGGGCTCCGCACGCGGCGTGGCGGGCGACGGCACGAGCCAGCGCTGCATGGGTTCGATGAGGGCCGGTCCCGCCGCGAGGGCGAGCGAGCTGCCGAGGAAGCCGCGCCGCGCCAGCATCAGGTCGCTGCGGGAGTACTCGCTGATCAGCGCGACGGTCTGCGGGCCCGTCCAGGGCAGGTCGACGCCGGACACGGAAGGTGACTGGTGGGCGGCGCGCAGTCCGAGGTCCTCGACGGCGACGACACAGCCGAACCGCTCGGAGAACAGCTCGGAGAGGATCCGCGGGATCGGCTCGCGCGGGTTCTCCCCGTCCAGCCAGCGACGCACCCGTGAGGTGTCCGTGGAGATGTGGTTGGCCCCCAACTGGCGGGCCCTGCGGTTTACTTGCCGTGCGAGTTCGCCCTTGGACCAGCCGCTGCGCACGAACCATGAGCCGAGCAGCTCATTGGGGCGCTTGTCAGCGTTCGTCCCTCCGCCGTTGCCGCCCACTGGAACGCCCCCATCCCTGAGACCACTTGTACGCCGCGTGCGCCAAGCCCTATCAGAATGCCGGTAAATACGGCTGCCCGTCCGGTAGTTCTCACCCTTCGAACGGGAAGCCGACTTGCCCTTGGCATACCCACGAGTGCACACGTCCCCAGGACTCGTGTACTCAAAGTAATCCTACGATCACCCCTCCGGCCATGGCGATCGCGGAAACGCCACCATTCGCCACCCCTTCGAATGAACTCCGTATCGTCCACGCGCGATTCACTTGACACGGCATGGCTGGGAGTGGGCGGAGCGATGTACGCCGGGGCGCGTGACGCCTAGTGCACTACCCGGAGCACTACTTAGCGCCGCCTGGACCGGGCGGCACCGGGGAAGTCGGGAACACAGGGTCACGTTCCGATTCCAGCACGTAACCACCGGTGGATCGGACCCGTTGGAGGGGGCATGGGCTTCACGATCGGCAGCAGTCGGGGGACGAGAGAACTCCGGCCCGGCTCACGGCGCCGCGGCCGTTTGTCGGAGTGCACGGCGGTGGCGGAGTTCACCGGCCTGTGGGGATGGGACGTGGTCCCGGGTGCCCGGGCCGCCGCGGGGGCGTGCTCCTGCGGCAGGGCCGACTGTCCGGCACCGGGCGCGCATCCGCTGGACTTCGCGCCGTCGATCCCGGCCGGCGCCACCCTCGACGAAGTGACCGAGGCCTGGGCCGACTTCCCGGGTGCCGCCATGATGCTGCCGGTCGGCCGCGCGTTCGACGTGATCGAGGTCGCCGAGGCCGCCGGGCGCCGGGCGCTCCTCCGGCTCGAACGGATGGGGCTCCCCCTCGGACCGGTGACGGCGACCTCCGACGGCCGCGCACACTTCTTCGTGGCCCCCGGCTCCGCGCCCGAACTGCCCCAGCTGCTCTACCGGATGGGCTGGGACGACGCCTCCCTCGACCTGCACGGCCTCGGCACCGGCGCGCACATCACCGCCCCGCCCTCCGACCGCGCCGGCCTCGGCCCGGTCCGCTGGCTGCGCTCCCCCGACCTGGACTCGGCGACCAAGCCGCCCCAGGCGCGGCTGCTGCTCGGGACACTGGCGTACGTGGCACACCGGTCGCGCGCGTAACCGTCCACACCGTGGGCTCAGCCGCGCTCGCCATGGGCTCACATGACGAAGCGCCCGCTCCCGACTGCACCTTGGGGCGGGCGCCTCTTCGTGGCGGATACTGAAATCGATACCTGCCCTATTCTCCGATAAGGGCATCCACGAACGCCTCCGGCTCGAACGGCGCCAGATCGTCCGCCCCCTCCCCCAGACCCACCAGCTTGACCGGGACGCCCAGCTCGCGCTGCACCGCGATGACGATGCCGCCCTTGGCCGTGCCGTCGAGCTTGGTGAGCACGATGCCGGTGATGTCGACGACCTCGGCGAAGACACGGGCCTGCACGAGACCGTTCTGCCCGGTGGTGGCGTCGAGGACGAGCAGGATCTCGTCCAGCGGAGCGTGCTTCTCGACGACGCGCTTGACCTTGCCGAGCTCGTCCATGAGCCCGGTCTTGGTGTGCAGCCGGCCCGCGGTGTCGATGAGGACGACGTCGGCGCCCGCCTCGATGCCCTCCTTGACCGCGTCGAACGCGATCGAGGCGGGGTCACCGCCCTCGGGACCGCGCACGGTGCGGGCACCCACACGGTCGCCCCAGGTCTGGAGCTGGTCGGCGGCGGCGGCACGGAAGGTGTCGGCGGCACCCAGGACGACGTTCTTGCCGTCGGCGACCAGCACGCGCGCGAGCTTGCCGGTCGTGGTGGTCTTGCCGGTGCCGTTGACCCCGACGACCATCACGATGCCGGGGGTGTCGAGGTTCGAGTCGGTCTTGACCTCTCGGTCGAACTCGGGGACGAGCAGCGTGAGCAGCTCCTCACGCAGCAGCGCCCGCAGCTCGACGGGCGTACGGGTGCCGAGCACCTTCACGCGCTCACGCAGCCGGTCGACCAGCTCCTGGGTGGGCTGCACGCCGACGTCGGCGGTGAGCAGCGTGTCCTCGATCTCCTCCCAGGTGTCCTCGTCGAGGTGCTCGCGCGAGAGCAGCGTGAGCAGCCCCTTGCCGAGCGCGTTCTGCGAGCGGGACAGCCGGGTGCGCAGCCGCACCAGGCGTCCCGCGGACGGTTCCGGGACCTCGATCTCGGGGGCCGCGGGGGGTTCCTCGACAGCGACGGGGGCCGACGCCGACGCGTCGGAGCCCGGAAGATCCACCTCCTCGATCGTGCGGCGCGGTTCGTCGCGCGGCGTCTCGGCCTCGTCGCCGACATGCGGCTCGGCCGGGGGGGCGGTGATGTCGGGGGCGGCGGGCGGCGGCGGGGGCAGCTTCCGCTTGCGGCTGCCGACGACGAGCCCGCCGAGCGCGCCGATCACGACCACGGCGATGACTACAGCAAGGATGACGATTTCCATAACGACTCCAGTATGCGTGACCTCGCACCCGGCCATTCGTTGTCGGCGCGGGCTGTGTGCCCCCACGGGCCGGGCCGGTCCGCCGCTCTGCCACGCGTGGGCGGGAAGCCTTGAGGCCGGAGTCACAACGCCACCCGGTGTCGGTGGGGTGCGTCGGGGGCGCACAGCGTCCCCGGGGTGTGTCATGGCCCACGAGGTGGGCTGTGACACAGCCCGAGCGCGCCCCCTATGGCCGTCTGACGCACCGTCAGCTACCGTCCCCCACCACACCCGAAGGGGGGCTCCCATGCCCGTAACCGTCGTACGCTTCAACCTTGTTGACCCCGGCGCCACCCCCGCGTCACTGAGCGCCCGCTACAAGGCGGCGGTCGAGATGGCCGCGTACGCCGACGACCGCGGCATCACCACCGTGCAGACCGAGGAACACCACGGCGTCCCCAACAACTGGCTGCCGTCGCCGTTCACCTTCGCGGGCGCGGTCTTCGGCGCGACCCGGCACATCGCGGTCACCGTGTCGGCGATCATCGGCCCGCTGCACGACCCGCTGCGCCTGGCCGAGGACGTCGCCGTGCTCGATCTGCTCAGCGGCGGACGCCTGGTCACCGTCGCGGGAATCGGCTACCGGCCCGAGGAGTACGCCCTCTTCGACGTCGACTGGAAGCGGCGCGGCAAACTCCAGGACGAACTTCTGGAGACGGTGCTGAAGGCCTGGACCGGCGAGGAGTTCGAGTACCGGGGCAGGACCGTACGGGTGACTCCGCGGCCCTTCTCCGATCCGCACCCCCTGCTGCTGGTCGGCGGTTCCTCGAAGGCGGCGGCACGGCGGGCGGCGCGCCTGGGCCTGCCCTTCTTCCCCAGCGCCCACCTTCCCGACCTGGAGGCGTACTACAAGGAGCAGCTCATCGAGCACGGCACCGAGGGCTGGACCATGATGCCGTCGGCCGAGACCCCGCTCCTGCACATCGCCGAGGACCCGGACCGGGCCTGGGCCGAGTACGGCGCGCACTTCCTACACGAGGCCGCGACGTACGCCTCCTGGCAGTCTGGCGACATCCGCTCGGCGGTGAAGTCGGCGGCCACGACGGTGGACGAGCTGCGTGCCGAGGGCGTCTACCGGATTCTCACGCCGGACGAGTGCGTGGCGCACCACCTCGACAACTACGTCCTGCACCCGCTGTCCGGCGGCATGCCCGTCGACGAGGGCTGGCGCAGCCTGCACCTGTTCTGCGAGAGCGTCCTGCCCCGCCTCAAGGACTGAGGAGGCAGAGGGCTCAGGGGGCCGAAAACGCACCGCCCCGGCTCAGGGCCTCGAAGGCCGAGCCGGGGCGGTGCGTCTCTCACGAGTACGGGGAGAGGGGCAGCGGGGGTTTGGCCCTTCTCCCCGAGTTCCGGGTGGGCGTGGCCTGCGAGGCCTAGCCCATCTCCTCCAGCGTCTTGCCCTTGGTCTCCTTCACGTACTTGAGGACGAAGGGGATGGAGAGCGCGGCGAAGACCGTGTAGATCACGTAGGTCGCGGAGAGGTTCCAGTCGGCCAGCGACGGGAAGCTCGCGGTGATGGCCCAGTTGGCGATCCACTGCGCGGAGGCGGCGACGCCGAGCGCGGCGGCGCGGATCCGGTTCGGGAACATCTCGCCGAGGAAGACCCAGACAACGACACCCCAGGAGAGGGCGAAGAAGAGGACGAAGACGTGGGCGGCGATCAGGGCGACCCAGCCCTGGGTGGCCGGCAGCTTGCCGTCTACGAGGTCGAAGGAGAAGGCCCAGGCCTCGAAGCCGAGACCGACGACCATGCCCACGGAGCCGATGAGGGCGAGCGGCCTGCGGCCGATGCGGTCGACGAAGATCATGGCGATCACGGTGCCGATGATGTTGATGATCGACGTGGTGAACGAGTAGAAGAAGGAGTCCGTCGGGTCGACGCCGACCGACTGCCACAGCGTCGAGGAGTAGTAGAACGCGACGTTGATGCCGACGAACTGCTGGAAGACCGACAGGCCGATACCGATCCAGACGATCGGCTTGAAGAAGAAGCTGCCGCCGAGCAGGTCCTTGAAGGTCGACTTGTGCTCGCGCTTCATGGCGTGCTCGATCTCGGCGACTCGCGCGTCGAGGTCGATCTTGTCGCCCTCGACCTCCTTGAGCACCTCACGGGCGCGCGCGTCCCGGCCCGCGGAGATCAGGAAGCGCGGCGACTCGGGGATCGCGAAGGAGAGCAGACCGTAGAGGACGGCCGGGATGACCATCACGCCGAGCATGACCTGCCAGGCCTCCAGGCCCATCAGCTGACCACGCTGGTCGCCGTCCGCGGCGTTCAGGATGCCCCAGTTGACCAGCTGCGAGATGGCGATGCCGACCACGATCGCGGCCTGCTGGAAGGAGCCCAGGCGTCCGCGGTAGGCGGGCGGTGCGACCTCGGCGATGTAGGCGGGGCCGATGACGGAGGCCATACCGATGGCGAAGCCGCCGATGACACGCCAGAAGGCCAGGTCGTACAGGGCGAAGGGCAGCGAGGATCCGACGGCACTGATCGTGAAGAGAACGGCCGAGATCTGCATGCAGCGGATGCGTCCGATGCGGTCGGCGATGCGCCCCGCGGTCGCCGCGCCGATGGCGCAGCCGATCAGCGCGATGGCGATGACCTGGGCCAGCGCCGCCGAGCCCACGTCGTACCGGCTTCGGATGGCTTCGACGGTTCCGTTGATCACGGCACTGTCGTAGCCGAAGAGGAACCCGCCCATCGCGGCCGCGGCCGCGATGAAGATGACATGTCCGAGATGCTCGGGATGAGCCGCTCCGGCTCCTGACTTGTCGGGCACTGTGCTGGTCACGTGTAACTCCTCGGGCCACCGGCCTCACTGCCGGGGGTGGGGGCGAGCCCTTCACATGGTCATTTAAGTGGCGCACAACATGACGCCGCTCACCACCTGAAGGTAAAGGCAACGGTGCAGAGACTATGCCTTCAACTTTCGAAGTCAACGCCGCCCCTGCCTGGCGGATTACCCGCTGAAATCACATAGAGGTGTTCAATAGTTGAACCCAAGGGGAAGCCGCAGGTCAAGACACGTGCTAGCTACACGTACCTATCGAAGTCGCTGGCTGATGACCTTCGACACACCGTCGCCCTGCATGGAGACGCCGTAGAGCGCGTCGGCGACCTCCATCGTGCGCTTCTGGTGCGTGATCACGATCAGCTGCGAGGCCTCCTGGAGCTCCTGCATGATCCGGATCAGCCGCTGGAGGTTGGTGTCGTCGAGCGCCGCCTCGACCTCGTCCATCACGTAGAACGGACTGGGCCGAGCCTTGAAGATCGCCACGAGCAGGGCCACGGCGGTCAGGGACCGCTCCCCGCCGGAGAGCAGACTCAGCCGCTTGACCTTCTTGCCCGGAGGACGCGCCTCCACGTCCACACCCGTGGTGAGCATGTTGTCGGGGTCGGTCAGGATCAACCGCCCCTCACCGCCCGGGAACAGCCGGCTGAAGACACCTTCGAACTGAAGAGCCGTGTCCCGGTACGCCTCGGTGAAGACCTGCTCGACGCGCTCGTCGACCTCCTTCACGACTTGAAGCAAGTCGGTCCGCGTCTTCTTGAGGTCCTCCAACTGCTCACTGAGGAACTTGTGGCGCTCCTCCAGCGCGGCGAACTCCTCGAGGGCGAGCGGATTGACCTTCCCGAGCTGCTGGTACGCCCGTTCGGCTGACTTCAGCCGCCTCTCCTGTTCGGATCGGTGGAACGGCCGTGGCTGGTTGCGCGGGTGCTCCGGGTCCTCGGGCAGTTCCTCGCCCTCGGCGGGGAGCGAGGGCGGCACGAGCTGCTGCGGACCGTAGTCGGCGACCAGCCCCGCCGGTTCGACACCGAGTTCCTCCAACGCCTTCGACTCCAGCTGCTCTATCCGCAGCCGCTTCTCGGCGCCGAGTACCTCGCCCCGGTGAACTGAATCCGTGAGTTTGTCGAGTTCCGCCTTGAGGTCGCGTCCTTCGCCACGGGCGGCGCCGAGAGCCCGCTCCCGGTGCGCCTTCGCGTTCTCGGCGGCGGCCCGCTCTTCCTCGGCCCTGGTAAGCGACACCTCGACGTGCGTGAGGAGCTGCCGCGCTCCGGAGGCGACGGCCCCAGCGACCTCGGCCTCGTACCGCAGCCGTGCCCGGCGCTGCTCGGCACGCGCGCGTGCTTCGCGTTCGGCGCGCGCGGCCCGGTCGAGCCCGTCGGCCCGTCCGGCGAGCCCCTTCACCCGCTCCTCGTGCGTACGCACCTGGAGCCGGGCCTCCATCTCGGTCTGCCGCGCGTTGGCGCCGTCGGCGGCCAGCCGATCCCGTACGCCGGTGTCGGGCTCCTCCTCCACCGGCATCTCCTCGGCGACGGTGAGCCGCTCGGCCAGCTCCTCCGCCTCCTCCGCCGCCCGGTCGAGGGCGTCCTGCGCCCGCGCGGCGGCGGCGGTACTGCGCTCCGCCTCGCCCGCCGCGCCCCGCGCCTGCCCGGCCAGCCGTCCCAACTGCTGCGCCACCGCCGACTTCTCGCGCTCCGCGGTCCGCCGCCGCTCCCCCAGTTCCTCGACGAGCGCGGCACATTCCTTCCGGCGTCCGGTGGCCTCGTGCTGCGCCTCGCCGAGTTCCTCGCACCGTACGGCCAGCTCTTCGAGCTGCGCCGCCGCCTCGTCGACGGACGCCTGCACCTCCAGCAGACTCGGCGCCCCGGCCGACCCGCCGTGCGCGAAGTGGGCGCCAAGAAGGTCCCCTTCGGCGGTGACGGCGGTCAGCTTCGGCCGCGAGTAGACGAGCTCCTCGGCGTCCTCCAGGGTGCTGACCACCACGATCCCGCGCAGCAGCCGTCGTACGGCGGGCATGAGCTCGCTGGGAGCCCGGACGAGATCGGCGGCGTACGGCGGTCCGTCGTTCCGCTCCTGACGGGGTACGTCGCCCTCCGCCGTGTGCGTGTCCCGCTCCTCCGGCGCCCCCGCCAGCAGCAACGCCGCCCGCCCCGCGTCCTGCTTGCGGAGCATGCGGATGGCGTCCGCCGCCGAGGCCGGGGTGGTGACGGCGATGGCGTCGGCCGCGGCACCGAAGGCCGCGGCCAGCGCGACCTCGAAACCCGGGGTGACCGAGAGGAGTTCGGCCGCGGGACCGAGGAGACCCGTCAGTCGCTCCTTGGCGCCGAGCAGCGCCCCCGTGCCGTCCTTGCGGCGCAGCCCGAGCGCGAGGGCCTCGCGGCGGGCCTGGGTCGCGGCGCGCTTGCGTTCCGCCGTCGTGGCGGCTTCGCGGGCCGCTGTCAGCGCGGCCTCCGCTTCCGTCAGCGCCAGCTTGGCCGCCTCGTGCTGCTCCGCCAGCGTGGCGTCGCCCGCGTCGAGGCCGTCGACCTCGGCCTTCAGCTCCTCGTACTCCTCCTGGGCCGCGACCGCGCGCTCCTGTGCCTCGTCGCGGGAGGAGGCGAGGCGGTCGATCTCGGCCTGGGCCGAGGCGGCCCGCGAACGGGCGGCGTTGACCTGGCCGTTGAGGCGGGCCAGGCCCTCGCGGCGGTCGGCGATGGCGCGGGCGACGTCCTTGAGTCGGCGTTCCTCGACGGTGAGCTCGCGCTCCAGCTCGGCCCGGTGCTCGACGGTGTCCTCAAGGGCGTGCTCGGCCGCCTCCAGGGCCGCTTCGAGCTCGGCCTCCTGCTCGCGGATCCGCGCGGCCTCGCGCTCCATGTCCTCGGGGTCCCGCCCGCGCCGCTCCTCGGGAGCCGTCGAGGTCGCGCTCTTCACGCGCGCGTCGGCCAGCGAGATCGTGCCGCGCACCCGCTCGGCGAGCTGCGACAGCTCGTACCAGGTCTGCTGGGCGCGCTGGAGGCGCGGGGCGAGCTGCCGGACCTCGTCCTCCAGGAGCGCTTCCCGCTGCTGCGCCTTCTTCAGCAGGGACTCGGCGGCCTCCTTGCGTTCCTTCAGCGCGGCCTCGTCGGCGATCTCGCCCTGGAGCGCCTGCCTCAGGCGTACGAGGTCGTCGGCGAGGAGACGGAGCCGGGCGTCGCGCAGATCGGCCTGGATGACGGCGGCGCGGCGTGCGACCGCGGCCTGCCGGCCCAGCGGCTTCAACTGCCGCCGCAGCTCGTCCGTCAGGTCCTGGACGCGGGCCAGGTTCGCCTGCATCGCGTCCAGCTTCCGCAGCGCCTTCTCCTTGCGCTTGCGGTGCTTGAGGACGCCCGCAGCCTCCTCGATGAAGGCGCGGCGGCCCATCGGATCGGCGTGCAGTACGGAGTCGAGCTGGCCCTGCCCGACGATGACGTGCATCTCGCGGCCGATGCCGGAGTCACTCAGCAGTTCCTGGATGTCCAGCAGCCGACACGTGTCGCCATTGAGCTGGTACTCGCTGCCGCCGTTGCGGAACATGATCCGCGTGATGGTGACTTCGGCGTACTCGATGGGCAGCGCGCCGTCGCTGTTGTCGATGGTGAGGGACACCTCGGCGCGGCCCAGCGGTGGCCGCCCGGTCGTGCCGGCGAAGATGACGTCCTCCATCTTGCCGCCGCGCAGCGACTTGGCGCCCTGCTCGCCCATGACCCAGCTGAGCGCGTCCACCACATTGGACTTGCCCGAGCCGTTGGGGCCCACGACGCAGGTGATGCCTGGTTCGAACCGCAGCGTGGTCGCCGAGGCGAACGATTTGAACCCGCGCAGGGTGAGGGCCTTGAGGTGCACGCCGCTGAACTCTACCTTTCGGGCCGGTCTCACTCCATGAACGCGCGGTTTCACCCATGAACGTGCAGGGCACACCAGACGTTGAAGAGAGTGGTAGAGCGCGCAGGGGAAAGAAAGAAGGGACGCCGAAGAGGCGTCCCTTGCGATTCTGACAACTTAGCGGTTGATGTGAGCTGCCCAACCACCGCTGTCGTGGTGCGATGCGGTGATCAGGTGAGCGCAGGCTCCGCCTGGGGTACGTCGAGATCGAGAAGCGAGTCGTGAGAAGCGGCAGCCGCGAGCGCGTCGTTCTCGGCCTGGATCCGTCCGAGCTCGGATTCGAGGTCTTGTACGCGCTGCTGGAGCCGTCGCATCTCGGCAATGAGTCGCGGGTCGGAACCGCCGACGTAACCGAGAAGCGCCTTTGCCATGATGGATGGTCCTCCACACTGAGTGACCGACCGAAACGGTGTGGGTCGATGGGTCGTGAGGGAATCGCACCCGCGTTGCTTGACACTTTTAAGTTCTTGCTGCTGTTCCACATGCCAAACAGCTAAGGTGCGCGGGGTTTTCAGCGTCTCACCAAAAAGTTTGACGGTCAACACGATCACGCCCCGCAATGGCGTGCATGACTGGGGCCCGCGGCCCCTCGAGGGCGGCGCTGCGACTCCTGCGGGCCCTCGGGGCCGGGAGATCATCCGTATCCGCGGAGCCTGTCACCCCCTGCCATTCTTGGCAACCACCTGGGCCTTTCCGCTCCCGGCAGGTGTCATGTGCGTGCACCGAGACTCCGGCCGGTCGGTTGTCGACGGCTTCCTCAGCGGATGGCGAACCCGTCGTAGATCCCACGGGGCGTGTCCCAGATCTCAGTGACTCCTTCTACGCGCCCGGGTGTGTCGTCGCCCTGGAGCCAGTCGAGCAGACTCTGGCAGCCGGCCCGGGGGCCCTCCGCAACCACTTGGACCCGTCCGTCGTCCAGATTGAGAGCAAAACCACTCAGCTCCCCGATCTCCAGCGCCCTGGCCCGGGTGAACCAGCGGAAACCCACCCCTTGCACCCTTCCGCGCACCCAGATGACCACCCGTGCAACCTCGTTCATAGGCGCACGCTAACCGGACAATGTCTCTCGCGGCACTTCCCCCCCTTGCGCCATGCGGTACCGTCCCGACCCAATGAGTCTCATATGAAACTCACTCTTTAGGGTGAGGTTCGCTGACCGCAAGATCGAGGAAGGCCAGGAGATGGGACGCCACCGACGCTCAGCCGCCGGCCGCGCCGCCACAGGTCGCGCCGCCGGGGACACCGACACCCGCACGAACCGCACGGTCACCACCGGCCCCTACGGCCCGGAGAACCTGTACGGCTACGCGGCCGTCGCCGACCTCCCGGACGACGCCCGCGCCCGCTCGCACCGCAAGCGGAAGGGCGCGCCCGTACGTACGGGGCTGCTCGGCGTCTCCGCCGCCGTGGCCCTGGGCACCGTCGCCGTCGCGACCGGAGTGCTGCCCGGCAGCGAGAACTACTCGATCGGCGGTGGCGGCGGCAACGCCGACAACGTGCAGGCCGCCGGTTCCCCGTCCAGCGTGGAGACCGAGCAGGGCGGCACCTCGGGCAGCGCGGAGAGCGAGCGCGACGACACGGGGACGAGCCGTGACGCCGATCGCGCCGCCTCACCGTCCGCCGCCCCCTCCACGCCCTCCACCACCGCTCCTTCGGCGTCGGCACCGGCGAAGAAGAAGCCCACGGCCGAGCCCAGCAAGACGCAAGAGCCCTCGAAGCCCGCCGAGAAGACCACCGAGGCTCCGGAGGCCACCGCCCCCGTGACGGTGTCCGCGGAGACAGCCGCCGAGGCCGCGGTGCTCAAGCTGGTCAACGCCGAGCGCGCCACCGCGGGTTGCAGCCCGGTGGCGGCGAACAGCTCCCTGTCGGAGCTGGCCTCCGTCTTCAGCGAGGACATGGCCGCGCGCGGCTTCTTCGACCACACCGACCCCGACGGCGCCACTCCCTGGGACCGTGCGGCGACCGCCGGAATCAGCAACCTGGGCGGCGAGAACATCGCCCGCGGGCAGTCCACCGCCGAGGCCGTGATGGAAGCCTGGATGAACAGCCCCGGCCACCGCGCCAACATCCTGAACTGCGACTTCAAGACCCTCGGCGTGGGCGTGCACCTCGGCACGGGCGGCCCTTGGTGGACGCAGGACTTCGGGTACTGACCGTACTGACCGGCTAGGGCGCCGACCCGCTTCGAACGCCGCCGAGCGCGCTGTCGATTCGTTAGCGCAACCCGCTGGTTGGCGCTGTCGGAGTACGCTACGACCATGGAGACAGCCGGGGGGACCGCCGGGAGCGGCGGGGGTCAGGACTTCGCCTACGACGTGTTCGCCCGGAACTGCCCGTCCCGGCGCACGCTGGAGCACGTGACGGGACGCTGGGGCGCGCTGACGCTGGGAGCGCTGCACGACGGCACGTTCCGCTTCAACGAGCTGCGCCGCCGTGTCGACGGCGTCAGCGAGAAGATGCTCTCCCAGACCCTCCAGGCGCTGGAGCGCGACGGCCTGGTCCACCGCGACGCACAGCCGACCAATCCGCCGCGCGTCGACTACACACTCACCCCCCTCGGCCGCGAGGTCGCCGAGCGTCTGCTGACCCTCATCCACTTCATGGAGGGCCGCATGGACGACGTACTGGAGTCCCGCGAGCGCTACGACGAGACCCGCCGGGGCTAGGACCCGTCGCGTCGGGTCTACGCCGTCTTACGCGGCGCGCGCTGACAGCGCGGGCAGAAGTAGCTGGAGCGGTTCATCCAGGCGCGCCGGGTCATCGGCGTCCCGCAGCGTCCGCAGGGCTCGCCCTCACGCCCGTACGCGTCGAGCGAGCGGTCGAAGTAGCCCGACTCCCCGTTGACGTTGACGTACAGGCTGTCGAAACTGGTGCCGCCGGCGGCCAGGGCGTCGTTCATGACGTCGCGGATGTGGCCGAGCAACTCGGCGGTGCGCGGCTGCGTGAAGGTTCCCGTGGGCCGTTCGTAGTGCAGCCTGGAGCGCCAGAGCGCCTCGTCGGCGTAGATGTTGCCGACTCCGCTGATCAGCGACTGGTCGAGCAGGGCGCGCTTGATGGTCGTACGGCGGCCGCGCAGCGCGGTGTGGAACGCGGCGTCGTCGAAGAGCGGGTCGAGCGGATCGCGGGCGATGTGCGCGATGACGTCCGGCAGGCCGTCCGCGGTGTTCTCGTGCAGGGAGAGGCCGCCGAAGGTGCGCTGGTCGACGAAGCGCAGTTCGGTGCCCTGGTCGTCCTCGAAGCGGACACGGACGCGCAGGTGCTTCTCGTCCGGGGCGTCCTCGGGCAGCACCAGGAGCTGACCGCTCATGCCGAGGTGCGCCAGCACGGAGTGCGGGGAGTCGGCGAGGGGCAGCCACAGGTACTTGCCGCGACGCCTGGCTTCTCCCACGGTCTGGCCGGCGAGCGCCTTGGCGAAGCCCTCGGGCCCGGCCAGGTGGCGCCGTACGGCTCGCGGATGCCGGACCTCCACCGTGCGCACGGAGCGCCCGCTGACCCAGCGCTCCAGACCGCGCCGCACGACTTCGACCTCGGGCAACTCGGGCACGGTGCTCCTCCGGAGAATGCGATGCGAACCCCGCCGCTGCGCGAGCGCTGCGACGGGGTTCGGATACTGCGGGTACTACGGGTGCCGCGACCACTTCTGTACATCGGTACGTCAGTTGCCGCCGTTGTGAAGGATCAGGCCGTGGCCGAATCGCTCGTCGCCGGCGCCGGGGAGGTGTCGGCGATCTCCTCGGTGACCTGGGCTGCCGCCTCTTCTACGGCGGCCCTGGCCGACTTCGCGCGTTCGTCCGCGTCGGAACGGATCGCACGCCACGCTGATTCCGCGGCCTGCTGTTCCGCCTCCTTCTTGCTGCGGCCGGTGCCGGTGCCGTACGAGACGCCTCCGACGCGGGCGGCAGCAGTAAAGGTCTTCTCGTGATCCGGGCCCGTCTCCGAGACCAGGTACTCGGGAACGCCGAGCCCCTCGGTCGCGGTGAGCTCCTGGAGACTGGTCTTCCAGTCCAGGCCCGCGCCCAGATTCGAGGACTTCTCGATGAGCGGGTCGAAGAGCCGGTGGACGAGTTCGCCCGCCGAGTCCAGACCCTGGTCGAGATAGACCGCGCCGATCACCGCTTCAAGGGTGTCGGCAAGGATGGACGCCTTGTCCCGGCCTCCCGTGCCTTCCTCGCCCCGGCCGAGCCGGATGAAGGAGCCGAGTTCGAGGCCGCGACCCACCTCCGCAAGCGCACGCGAGTTGACCACCGCGGCCCGCAGCTTGGCCAGTTGGCCTTCTGGGAGGTCGGGGTGAGTGCGGTACAGCGTGTCCGTGACCACGAGGCCGAGCACGGAGTCCCCGAGGAACTCCAGGCGTTCGTTGGTCGGCAGACCGCCGTTCTCGTACGCGTACGAACGGTGGGTCAGCGCACGCACCAGAAGGGCGGACTCGAGCTTGTAGCCGAGCCGCCCTTCCAGAAGCGTGTGGGACGAGGCTGTGTTCTCCGCCTTTTTCTTGGCGCTTGACTCCGCCTTGGCGTCAGACATCAGACCTCTCACCAGCCGCTCAGACCTCGAGGACCTGGCGCTTGTTATAGGTGCCGCAAGCGGGGCACGCGATGTGCTGCAGCTTGGGCTCGTGGCAGCGCTCGCACGCGACCAGGTTGGGGACCGCAGCCTTCCACTGCGACCGGCGGTGGCGCGTGTTGCTGCGCGACATCTTCCGCTTCGGAACAGCCACGGCTACTTCTCCTGCTTCTCGTCGACGCCTGCTTCGGCGCCGCCCAACTCGTCCTTCTCGCCATCTTCGAGTGAACCGGCGAGTCCCTGCAGTGCCGCCCAACGGATGTCGACGGCCTCGTGATGGTGGTCCGGGGCGTCCGCGAGCCGGGCTCCGCATTCGGAGCACAGGCCGGGGCAGTCGTCCTGGCACACCGGCTGCATCGGCAGTGCGAGCACCACCGCATCACGCAGCACGACCTCGAGGTCGAACAGGCCGTCCTCGAGAAAGAGCGTGTCCTCGTCGTCCTCGGCGTCGTCGGCCGGTTCCGCTTTGGGGCGGCCCCGGTCGTCGGCGTCAGGGTACGAGAACATCTCCTGGAATTCCGCTTCGAGCTCCAGCTCGAGTGGCTCCAGACACCTTACGCACTCCCCCTTGGCCAGTGCACGGGCGGTGCCTGTGACAAGCACCCCTTCCATGACCGACTCAAGCCGGAGGTCGAGCTCCACCGGGGCGCCTTCCGGCACTCCGATGACTCCCTGGATCCCGAGATCCTTGGGGGCGTCGATCGTGCGGGACAGGCGCTGCAGCGCGCCAGGACGCCGCCCCAGCTCGTGTGTGTCGAACACGAGCGGGTTGCGGTGGTCGAGGCGGGCGTTCAGAGCCATTCCTGCTTTCGATCTTCGAAGCTCAAGGGGGGTTGCCGCCCGTGATGATCCGGGCAGCTGTGATCGCGGACGTACAAGCGACCGAAGAGCCAGGATACTGGACCTTTCGCTCTCGGCCCAATCCGGTGTCAGCGCCCCTGTTCGTACGCCCGCAGCTGCTCCGCGCTGATCATGCCCGTGTCGAAGAGGCTGGTCTCGTCGAGGGCCTGCGGCTGCGCGTCGGCGGCGTTCGCCTGCGGCTGCGCGTAGGCCTGCTGCGGACTCTGGTCGTATCCCGCCTGCTGGTCGTAGCCCTGCTGCTGCGGGTAGGCCGCGTACGGGTCGGCGGTCTGCTGCTGGTACGCGTACGGGTCCTGCTGGGTGTACTGCTGCTGGTATCCGTACGGGTCGGCGGCGGCCTGCTGCTGGTATCCGTACGCGTCCTGCTGCGCGTAGGCCGGCTGCTGGGCCGGGATCTCCGGAGCCGGGGGCGCCGCGGGCTGCTCGGGGGCCGCCGTGCCCGCGAGACCCGCCAGGTAGTCGGAGTCGTTCGTGTGGTGCACGGGTGTCCCGTCCTCCGTGAGGAGGCCGAGGTCGTCGCTGGCGATGCGGCCGTGCAGCTTCTGCCGCCCGCGGCCCACGGCGTCCAGGGTCTTGGCGAGGACGGCCTCGAAGGCGCCGAGCTTGACGTCGACGTACTCGTCGGCGCTGCGGCGCAGCGTCTCCGGGTCGTGGCTGCGCTCGGGGGCGTCCTCGTCCTCGTATCCCTGCTCGTCGGTGCCGGGCCCGGTACCGAGGAGCTTCTCGCGGCCGCGGCCCACGGAGCCGAGGGTCTTGGTGAGGACGACCTCGAAGTTGGCGAGCTTGGAGTCGACGTAGTCGTCGGCCTCGGCGCGGACCTCCTCGGCCTCCCTGCGGGCCTCGGTGAGAATGCGGTCGCCCTCGGCCTGGGAGCGCCGGGCGACCTCCGTGTCGGAGATCAGCGAGCCGCGCTCGGCGTGCGCGGTCTCGATGATCCGCTCGGCCTCCTGACGGGCGTGCTCGACCAGCTGCTCGCGGCCGCCGATCAGCTCCTCGGCCTGGGCGAGGGAGCCGGGCAGTGCCTGGCGCACCTCTTCGAGCATGGCGAGCAGCTCGGCGCGGTTGACCACGCACGAGGCCGACATGGGCATGGAACGGGCGCTGCCGACCGACGCGACGATCTCATCGAGCTTCTTCTGCACGTCCACTCTGCGCTCGCCACTCTCTACGACTGTGATGGAGACGGACGGGTCGACTGTACGACCACTCCCGCCCCGCCCGACACCGGATGACGGACTGTCAGTTCTCCGGGACGGGCTCAGTCCTTGCCGAGACGCCCCTTGAGCGCCTCCAGGACCACGGGTGGCACCAGGTGGGAGACGTCGCCGCCCCAGGTCGCGACCTCCTTGACGAGCGAGGAGGACAGGAAGCTGTAGGTGGGGTTGGTGGGGACGAAGAGGGTTTCCACGCCCGACAGGCCGATGTTCATCTGGGCCATCTGCAGCTCGTAGTCGAAGTCACTGACGGCGCGCAGGCCCTTGACGATCGCGGGGATGTCGCGCTGCTTGCAGAAGTCGACGAGGAGGCCGTGGAACGCCTCGACCTCGACGTTGCCGAATTCGGCGGTGACCTCGCGGATCAGCTCGATCCGCTCGTCGATCTCGAAGAGGCCCTGCTTGGACTGGTTGATCATCACGGCGACGTGCACGACGTCGTACAGCTTGGAGGCTCTGGCGATGATGTCGAGATGTCCGTTGGTGATCGGGTCGAACGACCCGGGACAGACGGCGCGGCGCAACTGAGGTCCCTCGCTCTCCAGTCCGGTCATCGTGCGTCTTCGCACGTAGCGGCGGCGCGACCGTACCAAAACGTCCCCTCACCGTACCGACGGGCCCTGATCGCCTCGAAACCGATCGGCCACCCGAAATCGCCGCCTCTGGTGCTGCGCTCCACGGTGACGAGGGCTTCGGCCGCGAGCCAGCCCCCCGTCCGGAGTGTGAGCAGAATCTCGCGAAGATCCCCGTCCGGGACGGCGTACGGCGGATCGAGGAAGACGAGGTCGTACGGGTCCGACGGCGCCGGAGCATGGACGATCTGTTCCGCTTTGCCCGGCCTGACCTCGGCGCCGGGCAGGCCCAGTGTCTCCACGTTCTCCCGGATGACGCGGGTCGCGCGGGCATCGGCCTCCACGAGCAGGGCGTGTCCCGCGCCACGGCTCAGCGCCTCCAGGCCGACGGCGCCCGACCCCGCGTACAGATCGAGGACGCGCTCGCCCTCGAGGGGGCCGCCGAGCAGCGACTGCCAGGTGGAGAAGAGGCCCTCGCGTGCCCGGTCGGAGGTGGGCCGGGTACCGGTACCCGGCGGAACAGCCAGACGGCGTCCGCCGGCCCGGCCGGCGATCACGCGAGTCATGAGGGTCCTTTTCGCTGGTGAGAGGGCGGCGGGTGTGCCGGCTCCCAGTCTCTCAGCCAGGGGGCAGGGACTGCCTGCCGGGCTGAGGGCACGCGGTGGGTCCCGGTGCCCGGTCAGCCCTTGTCCAGGTACTGCTCGCGCTCCTCGTCGAGGAGGGCGTCCAGGGCGGTGCGCAGGGCGGGGAGGTCGGTGAGGTCGGGGTTGGCGGCGACAATCCTGGTGGCTTCCTCACGGGCCTCGGCGATGATGTCCTCGTCCTCGATGACGGCCAGCATCCGTAGCGAGGAGCGGACGCCGGACTGGGCCTGGCCGAGGACGTCGCCCTCTCGGCGCTGTTCGAGGTCGATGCGGGAGAGCTCGAAGCCGTCGAGCGTGGACGCCACCGCGTTCAGCCGTTGGCGTGCCGGGCTCGCCTCCGGCATCTCGGTGACCAGGAGGCACAGGCCTGGGGCGGAGCCGCGGCCGACGCGGCCACGCAGCTGGTGGAGCTGCGACACACCGAACCGGTCGGCGTCCATGATCACCATCGCCGTCGCGTTCGGCACGTTCACCCCGACCTCGATCACGGTCGTCGCGACCAGGACGTCGGTCTCGCCCGCGGCGAAGCGGCGCATGACGGCGTCCTTGTCGTCGGGCTGCATCCTGCCGTGCAGGACCTCCACCCTGAGCCCCTGGAGGGGGCCGTTGGCGAGCTGGTCGGCGATGTCGAGGACGGCGAGCGGCGGGCGCTTCTCGGCCTCGTCCTCCGGGGCCTTCTTCTTGCTCTTGGCCTTGCCGGAGCCGTCCTCCTCGTCACCGATGCGGGGGCAGACCACGTACGCCTGATGGCCGTTCTCCACTTCCTCGCGCACGCGCTCCCACGCGCGCGACAGGAAACGGGGCTTCTCGGCGGCGGGCACGACATGGCTGGCGATCGGCGAGCGCCCGGCGGGGAGTTGGTCCAGGACGGAGGTCTCCAGGTCCCCGAAGACGGTCATCGCCACGGTGCGCGGAATGGGCGTGGCGGTCATGACCAGCAGGTGCGGGGGCTGCTTGCCCTTGCCCCGGAGGGCGTCACGCTGCTCGACACCGAAACGGTGCTGCTCGTCGACCACGACCAGGCCCAGATCGTGGAACTGCACCTTGTCCTCGATCAGCGCATGCGTGCCGATGACGATCCCGGCCTCACCGGTGACCAGGTCCAGCAGCGCCCGGCGCCGGGCCGCGGCCCCCATGGACCCGGTGAGCAGCACGATCTTCGTGGAGTGCTCGACCCCGGAGAGCATCCCGCCCTCGGCCAGCTCCCCCATCATCTCGGTGATCGAACGATGGTGCTGCTGGGCGAGCACTTCGGTGGGCGCGAGCATCGCGGCCTGTCCACCCGCGTCGACGACGGTGAGCATGGCGCGCAGGGCCACCATCGTCTTCCCGCTGCCGACCTCTCCCTGGAGCAGCCGGTGCATCGGATGTTCGGTCGCGAGGTCGTCGAAGATCTCCTTGGAGACCTTCTGCTGGCCTTCGGTGAGCGTGAAGGGAAGCTTGGCGTCGAAGGCGGTGAGGAGGCCGGCCGGCTTGGGTTCGCGGGCCACGGCGGGGAGTTGGTCGTCGGCGTACCGACGGCGGGCCAGCGCGACCTGGAGGACGAAGGCCTCGTCCCACTTGAGACGGGCGCGGGCGTCGAGGACGTCCGCCTTGGTCTGCGGGCGGTGGATCTTCAGCAGCGCCTCGGGGAGCGTGACGAGACCCCGGCCGTCCCTCAGCGAGTCGGGAAGCGGGTCGACGGCCTCCCGCGCGTTCGGCAGCACCGTCTGCACGGACTTGGCGATCTTCCAGGACTCCAGCTTGGCGGTGGCCGGGTAGAGCGGAATGAGGGACCCGGCCCAGGAGCCGACGGTCTCGGTCGCCTCGTCGTCGTCGGCGCGCAGCAGCTCGTAGGCCGGGTGGGCCAGCTGGAGGCGGTGGTTGAAGACGGAGACCTTGCCGGAGAACATCGCGCGTGTGCCGGGCAGCAATTCCTTGTGCGGCTTGTGCACGCCGTGGCCGAAGAAGACCAGCTGGAGGCGGCCGCTGCCGTCCGTGATGGTCACTTCGAGGCGCTGGCCCTTGCCGCGCGGAGCCTTCGACGACGCGAACGAGTGCAGACGGGCGTCGGCGACCTGGGCGACCACCGTCACATGCTCGTCCATGGGCAGATCCGCGAGGTGGGTGAGCTGCCCGCGCTCCTCGTATCTGCGGGGATAGTGGTGCAGCAGATCACCCACGGTGTGCAGGCCGAGGTGCTCGGCCATCACCTTCGCGGTGGCGGAACCGAGCGCGTTCTTCAGTGGTTCTTCGAGCACGGACACGAGATCCATTGCACACCACCGCACTGACAATGCCGTATACGTCCTGGAAATCCGCTGGTCAGACGCGTCGTTCGGGGCCTAGGATGACCGGCTCCGGCCCTCTTCGCGGTCACCGTCCACCGGGACCGCCCGACCCCGCGCCGTCGCCCGTCCCCCCACCGGCGCTGCGACGATGGACTCCCAGACCTCACAGCCATCCCAGGCATCCCAGTCACCTCATACGTTCCAGGTCGACCTGCGCGGTTTGGTGGACCTGCTCTCCCATCACCTCTACTCCAGTCCCAAGGTCTATCTGCGCGAGTTGCTGCAGAACGCCGTGGACGCCATCACCGCCCGGCGCGCCGAACAGCCGGACGCGCCTGCCACCGTGCGCCTGTACGCCGAGGACGGCGCCCTGCGCGTGGAGGACTCCGGAATCGGACTCACCGAGTCCGACGTGCACAGCCTCCTCGCGACCATCGGCCGCAGCTCCAAGCGGAACGACGGTCTGGAGTCGGCGCGTTCCGACTTCCTCGGCCAGTTCGGTATCGGCCTGCTGGCGTGTTTCGTGGTCGCCGAGCGGATCCGGGTCGTCAGCCGCAGCGCCCGTACGCCCGACGCGGCACCGGTGGAGTGGACGGCGGCCGACGACGGCTCGTACACCGTGCGCACCCTGCCGCACGAGGCCCGCACCGAACCGGGCACCACCGTGCACCTGGTGGCGCGGGCCGGCGCCGGCGAGTGGCTCACGGAGGAGAAGGTCCGGTCACTGGCGCGGGACTTCGGCGCGCTGCTGCCGTACGACGTACGGGTCGGCGACGAGGCGATCTCGGACCTGCCGGCGCCCTGGGACCGCGCGTACCCGAGCCCCGCCAACCGGAGGGTGGCCCTGGCGCGGCACTGCCACGACCTGTTCGGGTTCACTCCGCTGGACTCGATCGACCTGGACGTGCCGCTCGCCGGGATCCGGGGCGTCGCGTACGTCCTGCCGTCCTCGGTCAGCCCCGCCCAGCGCGCGAGCCATCGTGTGCACCTGAAGGGCATGCTGCTCACCGAGCGGGCCGAACAGCTGCTGCCCGACTGGGCGTTCTTCGTGCGCTGCGTCCTGGACACGGACAGCCTGCGGCCCACCGCGTCGCGCGAGTCGCTGTACGAGGACGAGACGCTCGCCGCCGTACGCGAGGCACTGGGCGAGCGGATCCGGTCCTGGCTGACCGGTCTCGCGGCCGGTGACCCGGAGCGGCTGGCGGCCTTCCTGTCGGTCCACCACCTGGGCGTGAAGTCGCTGGCCCGGCACGACCCCGAGATGCTGCGCACGATGCTGCCGTGGCTGCCCTTCGAGACGACCGACGGACGGCTCTCCCTGGAGGAGTTCGCGCAGCGGCACCCGGTGGTGCACTTCACGCGGACCGTGGAGGAGTACCGGCAGGTCGCGCCGATCGCCTCCGCGCAGGGCGTCGGGGTCGTCAACGGCGGCTACACGTACGACAGCGAGCTGGTCGAGGCGCTGCCGTCGGTGCGCCCCGGGACGGTCGTCTCGGAGCTGGACGCCGACACCGTCACGGCGCACCTGGACTCGGTCGACCCGGCCGAGGAACTTGCGCTGGCGGCCTTCCTGGGGGCGGCGCGGGCCAGACTCGATCCCCTGGGCTGCGACGTGGTCCTGCGCGCCTTCCACCCGCTCTCGGTCCCGGCGCTGCACCTGGACGACCGGGGGGCCCGGCACGAACAGGCCCGCGCGGAGGCCGAGGACCGGGCCGACGACCTGTGGGCAGGCATCCTCGGGTCGCTGCGCGGCAGCGCTCCACGCGCGCGTCTGGTGCTCAACCATCTGAACCCGCTGATCCGGCGCATCAGTTCACTCAAGGACCCGGAGCTGATCGGCACCGCCACGGAGTCCCTCTACGGACAGGCCCTGCTGATGGCCCAGCGCCCGCTGCGGCCCGCGGACTCCGCTCTTCTGAACCGCGCGTTCATCGGCCTCCTCGAGTGGGCCACGCACACCAACTCCGGTGAGGACGGCCGACGATGAGCGAGTTCGACGCGATCACCGACTTCGACGCCCTCCGCCATGCGATGGGGGACAACTTCGACCAGCCGGAGGGGCCCGCCCGCAACGCGCGCGCGGAGCAGCTGCTGGCCTCGGCGGAGAAACTCGGCATCCCCCTCGCGGTGATCGAGGCGCTCGGGCACCAGCTGAAGGTCTACAACTACAGCTCCGAGAAGGACAAGATGTTCGTCCCCTTCGCGCGCCTGCTGCGCATGTGGGACGAACGCCCCGAGGACTTCGACCAGTACGAGATCCACTCGCTGCACTGGGTCTTCAAGTGGATGTCGGCCGGAATGCTGGACCAGCCGCACATTCCACTCGCCTCCATAGAGAAGTGGCTCGGCGAGATGGAGCACCGCTACCGGCTGGCCGGGCACTCCGAACGGGCCGTGCGCAGCGCCGAGTTCAGCGTGTCCGCGCACCTCGGGGACCTGGACCGCGCCGAGCGGGCTTACGCCGCCTGGCTGGCCGCCGACCGGGACACCATGGCCGACTGCCACGCGTGCGAGCTGCACGGCCAGGGGTGGTGGCGGGCGCAGCGCGGCTCCGACGCGGAGGCGCTGGAGCTGTGGGGCCCGGTCCTGGAGGGCGAGTACTCCTGCGCCCACGAGCCGCACACCGTCCTGGCGTCCTCCCTGGTGCCCCTGCTGCGCCTTGGGCGTGTGGAGGAGGCGCGCGCCAACCATCTGCGCGGGTTCCGGCTCGTCCGCGCCATGGAGAGCATGCGCGGCGCGTACGCGGACCACGTGGAGTTCTGCGCGCTCTCCGGCAACGAGGCGCGCGCGCTGGAACTGCTCGCCGAGCGTCCCGCGTACTTCACTGACACCGGGGATCCGCGCAGCAAGCTGGACTTCATGGCGGTGGTGACCCTCCTGATGGACCACCTGTCCTCCCTGGGACTCGGTGATCAGACGGTTCCCGGTCCTGCCGGCCGCGCGTGGACAGCGCGCGACCTCGCCGCCCACGCGCGCGGGGAGGCGCTTTCGCTGGCGGCGCGCTTCGACGCGCGCAACGGCACGTCGTATGTCACCACCCGCGCGCGGACGCGGATGAACCAGTCGGGGCTCGTCGAACGCCTGCCGCTGGGCGTGCGCTCCGCGCGCTCCGTACCCACGGCGCACGCGTCGCGTCCGCCCGCCGTCGCGTCGGCGGCGGCAGCCGCCGAGCCCGGCCTGCCCGCGCTGCTCGCCGAGGCCCGCCGCCTGTCGGACTCCCGGAGTCCGGACGCCATCGAGGCCTGGGCGGCGGTCGCACGTGCCGCCGAGGGTCACGAGCTGGACGTCCGCGACCGCGCGGAGATAGCCGACCACGCGGCGATGGAGCGCGGCCCCGAGGGCATCGACCTCTTCCACCGCGCGGCCGAGCTCTACGCCGAGGCCGACGACCCCGGCGAGGCCCTCGCCGCCCGCGCCCGCGCCGCCTACGTCCTCGCCCTGACCGGTGGCACGGACGAAGCCCTGACCAGCGTCTCGGAACTGTACGACCAGGCGCTCGCGCTCCTCGCGGAGGGCGCCACGGGGGTGTCTCAGACGGCGTCCGTGCTGGTGGGGCGGGCGCGGATTCTGATGCATCGGGTGGATGAGGCGGGACCGGGAGCGGGGGGTGACGGGGAGGCTGGGACCGAGCCGGACGGTGGGACCGGCCCGGAGCGCGGGACGGACCCGGAGGCCGGAGTCCCGGCGGAGGCCGGAGTCCCGGCGGAGGCCGGAGTCCCGGCAGCGGCCCTCGGCGTGGGCGGAAGCACCGGCTCACACGAAGACGCAGGCGGGGCCGGAGCGGCGGATACGCGCGAAGACACAGGCGAAGCCGGAGCCGCGGGCGGTCTCGAAGACGCCGGCGCGGTCAGAGTCGCGAATAGGCGCGAAGACACAGTTGAAGCCGGAGCCGCGGGCACGCGTGAAGACACCGGCACCGCCGGAGACGCGGGCACGCACGAAGACACCCACGCGCCCCGGGTCGTGGGTACGCCCGAACGCACAGCCCGGCAAGTACCCGCGCGCCCGCCCCGCCTCACCCCCGTAGCCGCCGCCGAAGCCGCGGCACGCGAGTTGTTGGCTCTTACCGGGCCCCATGTCGGGGACGTGCGGCTGGCTTCGCGGGCCGCCGAGGCGCAGGCCATGCTCGGGGAGCTCGCCGCGCGTGCCGGGGACGCCGAGCAGGCCGCTGAGCTGCTCGGCCGGGCCGTCGAGACGTACGTGTCGGCCGGACTGCCGTGGTTCGCGGTGGAGCACGAGGCACGGCTCGCCGGTATCGCCCTGCACCTCGGCGACCCGCAAGCGGCGGAGCGGGCGGTACGCGGGGCGCTGGAGCACGGCGGAATCCACCTGGAGGCGCCGGGCCACGCACAGCTGCACCTTCAGCTCGCCGAGATCCTCGGCGGCACCGGGCAGTTCGGGCCCGCGGCCGAACACGCCCTGGAGGCCGCGCACTGGGCCGACGAAGCGGGCCAGAGTGCCACGCTCGGCGCCTGGGCCCGGCACCAGCTCGGCGGCTTCCTGGTGCGTCAGGGGCGCTGGGCCGAGGCCGCCGAGATCCTGGAGTCGGCGCTGCCCGACCTGACGACCGCCATGCACGGCGACGGCGCGATCGTGCAGACCAACTGGTGGCTCGGCGACTGCCTCACCGAACTCGGCGACCACCGAGAGGCCGCCGATCACTGGCTGCGGGCCGCCGACATCGCCCGTCACTGGCCCGAGCAGCGCGACCATGCGATGCTCGCCCATCTCGCCGCCGAGGCCCTCGGAAACGCCGGACTGCCCGCCCAGGCGGACCAGGCGTACGAGCGCGCCGGCGACCTCTGGCGCGAGCTCGGCAACGTCCACGGGCTGGTCCGCTCGCTGCGGGCCCGCGCCTGGTCGGCCGCCGGTGCGGAGGCGGGACTCGACGGGGCACGCGAGTTGATGACGGCGGCGGTGCGGGAGTGCGAGATCGCGATCCAAGCCACGCCGATCGCCTCCGACTCAGCCGAAGCCGACGCCAACGCCGACGCCGACGCGGAATTCAAGACCGCGACCGAGAGCGAGACCGACAACGAAGCCGACGCCGAGAACCAGCACGAGGACGAGGACGAGGACACCGCCGCGGCCCTCCGTCTCGTCGCCGAACTCGGGCACACCCACCGTCAGTTCGGCGACCTGGTGGCGCGTTCCGTGCCGGACGACGCGGCGGAGGAATCGGCCAGGGCCGCCTACGAGGAGGCGCTGACCCACTTCGCCGAGGCGATCTCCGTGTTCGCCTCCCTGGGGGACGAGGTCGTCGACGTCCGTACCGGCGCCGAACTCGCCGCCGGCCGGCTGGAGGCGGACCTTCACCGGCCCGCCGCGGCCGCGGCACGCGCGCGTGGAGTGCTTTCCGCGTACGCGGGGCTGGAGGGGGAGACCGCGGACGCCAGGCGCTCGGAGGCGGAGAGCATCCTCAAGGTGACGGAGGGGCGTTCGGAGAACTGACCGGCGCCAGGGGTGGAGGCGGGCCGGCGCGTCCAACCGCTCACCGGCTATTCCACCCCGATCAGCAACAACGCTCCCTGCCGACCGCCCCGGTACACCACCGTGTCCACCGCCAGATACGACTCACGGACGCGGGATTCCAGGTGGCCGGCAATGGCCTCGGGCGCCTCGTCGCCCAGGACGAGGGTGACCATCTCACCGCCGGCGGACAGCATCCGGTCGAGGACGGCTTCGGCCGTGACGGTGATGTCGGAGCCGATGACGGCGACGTCGCCGTCGATGAGGCCGAGGACGTCGCCGGCCTGGCAGATGCCGGCCATGGTCCAGGACTGGCGCTCCGCGACGGCGACCTCGGCGTAGCGGGTGGCGCCGGCCGCGGAGGTCATGGCGACGACATCCTCGTCGAAGCGGCGTTCCGGCTCGTGGACGGCGAGCGCGGCGATCCCCTGGACCGCGGAGCGGGTCGGGATCAGCGCGACCCTGACACCGTCCGCGCGCGCCTGCTCGGCGGCGGCCGCCGCGGTGTGGCGCAGTTCGGCGTCGTTGGGCAGGAGGACCACCTCGCGCGCGTGGGCACGCCGTACGGCCTCGACGAGCTCGCCGCTCGCGGGGGGCTCCCCCGGCCGCGCGAGCACGGTGGTCGCCCCGGCCTCCGCGTACAGCCCGGCCAGCCCCTCGCCGGGTACGACCGCCACGACGGCACGCTGCGCCGGCTCCCGCACCGGCCGCCCCGGGCCGCCGGTGTGGACGTCCCCGAGCCCGAAGTGCGTGATCCTGATCCGGTACGGCCGTCCGGCCTCGACTCCCGCCTCCACGGCGGCACCCGCGTCGTCCACGTGCACATGGACGTTCCACAGCCCGTCCCCGCCGACGACGACGAGCGAGTCGCCCAGCCGGTCGAGCCGGTCCCGCAACCGGGCCACGGGCCCGTCCTCCGCCTCCAGGAGGTAGATCACCTCGAAGGCCGGCCCGCCCTCTTCCGGCACCGGGTCCGCGCACACGTCGGCGTGCACTCCCCCGATGCCGACACCGACGATGTCGACGGCGGCCCGGGCCGTCCGCACGCGCGCGTGGACCTCGGCAGGCCCGGCGAACGCCCTCGGGGCCTCCCCCGTGAACGTCTCCACCAGCGCCCCCAGCACCGCCACCAGCCCCCGTCCGCCCGCGTCGACGACACCGGCGCGCTCCAGGACGGCCAGTTGCCCGGGAGTCGCCGCGAGGGCCGCCCGCGCTCCCTCGTACGCCGCCCGCGCCACCGTGCCGCAGTCCCCCTCGGTGCCGGTGGCCGCGTCGGCGGCGGCCGAGGCGACCGTGAGGACCGTGCCCTCGACGGGGTGCGCGACGGCCTGACGAGCGGAGTCGGCGGCCTTCCGGAGGGCGGACCGCAGACCCGGCCCGTCGATGTGAGCGGTCTCACCGTCGGCACCGAGTACCTGCGCCATACCGCGCAACAGCTGCGCCATGATGGTCCCGGAGTTGCCCCGGGCCCCTATCAGCGCCCCGTGCGCCATCGCCCCCGCCGCGTCGGCGAGCGACGGCCCGTGGCTGTCGGCCTCGCGACCGGCAGCGGCGCCGACCTCGTGCCCCGTGAAGACCGCCTCGACCGCGGCGTTCGCCGACTCCAGCGTCAGATACAGGTTGGTGCCGGTGTCCCCGTCGGCCACCGGGTAGACGTTGATCGCGTCGATCTCCTCGCGCGCCCGTCCCAGTGCCTCCAGCGCGAGGCCGCACCAGGTGCGCACCGCGAGAGCATCGAACGTCTGCGGCACCTTGGGCACCTGCGCCTCCTTGAGCTGCTGGACGTGGACGCAGCGTAGACCCAGAAGGGGTTACTGCCGGTAGGGGGCCCTCTGGAGGGCCAGGCCGGAGCCCGGGGCAGCCATGGTAGTTTCGTTCTCCGGACGCAGTCGTTGTATGCTGCTCCAGTTGCCCGATCAGATCGGGTCTTCCCCCTGGCACCGCCACTCAGATCCTAGATCTTGATCTCGGCATGCCGGGATCCACCGTAAGTTCATCTGAAGTCTTTGGAGTGACCCGTGGCTGCCAACTGCGACGTCTGTGGCAAGGGGCCGAGCTTCGGCAACAGCATCTCGCACTCACACCGCCGTACACCTCGTCGCTGGAACCCGAACATCCAGCGCGTCCGTACCGTGGTGAGCGGGACGCCGAAGCGCGTGAACGCTTGCACCTCGTGCATCAAGGCCGGCAAGGTCACGCGCTGACAACCGCTAGCGCGCGGCCACTGCTGGTTCGCTTGCACTGAACCGGTCCATCTCACGGTGGGCCGGTTTTTTGCTGCTCCCGACCAGACGGGAAACGACGCGAGCGCGTAGGAAAATGCACACGTAAACGCTTACGTAAGCGTTTACGTGCCTGCCCTGAACCGCCACCCGTGATCCACCGGCCCGATCCCGCCTCCCAGCGCGAACCCGGCCGCGATCGCCCCGGTGACATACTCCTTGGCCGCCGCGACAGCCTCCGGCACGGTCTCCCCCTTCGCCAGTCCGCAGGCGATGGCCGAGGCGAGCGTGCAGCCCGTGCCGTGCGTGTGCCGGTTGTCGTGGCGGGGCGCGCGCAGCCAGTGCTCCTCGGACCCGTCCGTCAGCAGATCGACGGCGTCCGCGGGCAGATGGCCGCCCTTGATCAGCACCCACTTCGGGCCGTACGCCAGCACAGCGGCCGCGGCCTCCCGCAACTGTTCCTCGGACTCGACCCGCACACCCGTCAGCTGGGCGACCTCGTCGAGGTTCGGCGTCGCCACGGTCGCGACCGGCAGCAGCCTCGTCCGTACGGAATCCAGCGCGGAGGCGGCCAGCAGCGAGTCGCCGTGCTTGGAGACGCCGACCGGGTCGACGACGGCCGGCGCGTCCGTGGCGGCGATCAACTCGGCGACGGCCTCGACGAGTTCGGCGGAGGCGAGCATGCCGGTCTTCACCGCCTGGACGCCGATGTCGTCGACCACGCTGCGGTACTGGGCGCGTACGGCCGCCACCGGCAGTTCCCAAGCGCCTTGCACGCCCAGGGAGTTCTGCGCGGTGACGGCCGTGATCACGCTCATGCCGTGCACGCCGAGCGCGAGCATCGTCTTCAGGTCTGCCTGGATCCCGGCCCCGCCACCGGAGTCCGAGCCCGCGACCGTCAGCACGCGGGGCGGGACGCTCACGACTCGATGTCCCCGAAGTGGTCCCAGCCGCCCGTGTTCGTCCACGGCGCCCCGTCCACCGTGACCTGCGGCAGCGCCGACGGGTTGAGCACCTCACCGATGATCTTCCAGCGGGCGGGCAGCTTCACGTCCGGCGGGAAGGTGGCGACGATCGCGTGGTCCTCGCCCCCGGTGAGCACCCACTGGATGGGGTCGACGCCGACGGCCTGCCCGATGTCGTTCATCTGGGTCGGGATGTCGATGTCCCCGGAACGCACGTCGATGCGCACCTTGCTCGCCTCGGCGATGTGCCCGAGGTCGGCGATCAGCCCGTCGCTGACGTCCGTCATCGAGGTCGCGCCGAGCCCGGCCGCCGCGGGACCCGCGTGGTAGGGCGGCTCCGGGCGCCGGTGCGCCTCGACGAAGGCGCGCGGTGAGCGGAAGCCCCGGGAGAGGACCGCGAACCCGGCCGCCGACCAGCCGAGCCAGCCCGTCACGGCGACCACGTCACCGGGCTGGGCGCCGCCCCGGGTCACCGGCTCGTGGTTGCGCAGATCGCCGAGCGCGGTGATCGACACCATGATGGTGTCGCCGCGTACGACATCGCCGCCGACCACGGAGGCGCCCGCGACCTGGCATTCGTCGCGCAGTCCGTCCATCATCTCGGACGGCCAGGTGGCCGGGAGTTCGGCCGGGACGACCAGGCCGAGCAGCAGCGCGGTCGGTACGGCGCCCATCGCGGCGATGTCCGCGAGGTTCTGCGCGGCGGCCTTGCGCCCGACGTCGTACGCCGTCGACCAGTCGCGGCGGAAGTGCCGCCCCTCCAGGAGGATGTCGGTGCTCGCCACGACCCTGCGGTCGGGCGCGGCCACCACCGCGGCGTCGTCGCCGGGGCCGACCCGGACCGCCGGGGTGGTGGTGAGACGCGAGGTGAGCTCCTTGATGAGCCCGAACTCCCCCAACTCGCCCACGGTGCCCTTCATAGTCGTACTGCCCCTTCTCTTCCTGTCTGCGCCACGGTACGACTCGTCCGAACCGCGGCGCGTACCGCCTGCGCCGCGCTGCGCGATCCGTCCCGCGCCGCGGCAGACGAACCGTCCTCGGTGCGGTCGCGTGCCGTCCTGGTACTCGGTACGGTCGAAATGACCGTCAACTCGTGCAGTCTGTGCACCCCGGCGCGCAAGCCCCAGCCACCGCGGGTCTCCCCGCGGCGAGCGGCGACGCGATACCGTGGCGTTCCTTTTCCCCACATGATCCTCGTGGCCGCCCTGGAGGTTCCGTGGTACAGGCGTACATCCTGATCCAGACGGAGGTCGGCAAGTCGTCGACCGTCGCCGAGACGATCAGCAAGATCCCGGGGGTGATCCAGGCCGAGGACGTGACAGGACCGTACGACGTGATCGTGCGCGCCCAGGCCGACACCGTCGACGACCTCGGTCGCATGGTGGTCGCCAAAGTCCAGCAAGTGGACGGCATCACCCGCACCCTGACCTGCCCGGTCGTGCACCTGTAGCCCCCGTCTACCCTTGGCCGGTGACCTTCTTCCACCACCGGCGAACCGCTGCTTTCGGGTTGCCCGTTCTCGCTCTGCTGTTCGCCGTCACGGGCTGTTCCTCGGCAGACGACGAACCCTCGGCCGCGGTTCCCAGCCCGGGCGCGAAGGTCACGAAGCTGTGCCAGAACCTGGACAAGGAGCTGCCGAAGAAAGTCAACGGCCTCGACCGGAACGATCCCGAGCCCCGGTCCGCGCTGACCGCGGGCTGGGGAGGCCCGGCGATCATACTGCGCTGCGGTGTGGAACGGCCCGCCGAGATGAACGACTCGAACGCCGACGGCGCGGAGGTGAACGGCGTCGGCTGGCTGGTCGAGAAGCGGGACGACGGGTCGTACGTCTTCACCACGACCCTGCGCACGGCATACGTCGAGGTGAGGCTGCCCAAGGAGCGTGCCGACGAGGGCGCGGGGCCGCTCACGGACTTCGCGGCGCCCATCAAGAAGGCGATCCCCGAGGGGATCGCCGACTGACGTGACGGGCTGCCGCGGAAGCCGCTAGCGGAGCCCGGTCGAGCGGTTCAGCGCCGCCTGCACCAGGCGGTCCACCAGCTCCGGGTAGGCCACGCCGCTCGCCTCCCACATCTTCGGGTACATCGAGATGGGCGTGAAACCCGGCATGGTGTTGATCTCGTTGATCACGAACTCCCCGTCCTCGGTGAGGAAGAAGTCCGCGCGCACCAGGCCCTCGCAGGAGGCCGCATCGAACGCCTCGACCGCGAGCCGCTGGACCTCCGCGGTCTGCTCGGGCGTCAGCGGGGCCGGTACGAGACCGGGCGTCGAGTCGATGTACTTCGCCTCGAAGTCGTAGTAGGCGTGCGCCTGCACGGGCGGGATCTCGGCGGGCACGCTGGCGCGCGGTCCGTCCTCGAACTCCAGGACGCCGCACTCGATCTCGCGGCCGCGCAGCAACGCCTCCACGATGATCTTCGGGTCGTGCCGCTGGGCCTCCGCGATCGCCTCGTCGAGGCCCTCGAAGGAGTCGACCTTGGTGATGCCCATCGAGGAGCCCGCGCGCGCGGGCTTGATGAACAGCGGCCAGCCGTGCTCACCCACGAAGCCGGCGATCCGCTCGCGGGCCCCCTGCTCGTCGCCGGCCCACTCGCGCGGCCGGACCACCAGATACGGGCCGACGGGCAGCCCGAAGGAGGTGAACACCCGCTTCATGTACTCCTTGTCCTGGCCGACGGCCGAGGCCAGCACACCGGCACCGACGTAGGGGACTCCGGAGAGTTCCAGGAGGCCCTGAAGGGTGCCGTCCTCGCCGTACGGGCCGTGCAGCACGGGGAAGACGACGTCCACTTCGCCGAGGGCCTTGGGTACCGAACCCGGTTCGCTGTAGACGACTTCGCGGTTGGCCGGGTCGACGGAGAGGATCACGCCGCCCTCGGTCGACTCGGCGAGCAGGTCCACGCTGGGCTGCCGCCGGTCCACGATCGCCATGCGCTCCGGCTCGTCGGCGGTGAGCGCCCAACGGCCGTCCTGGGTGATGCCGATCGGCAGGACGTCGTACTTCGTCCGGTCGATGGCGCGCAGAACCGCGCCGGCCGTGACCACGGAGATCCCGTGCTCGGAGCTGCGGCCGCCGAAGACGACGGCCACGCGCGGCTTGCGAGGCGGCTGCTCAGGGTTCTGGGAGAGGTTCTCGGTGCTCATATCGCCCTGAGCGTACCCGCTGGTACCCGCCTCAGTCAGCGCCTGTTGACGCCTGTCGCTCAGCGTCGCTCCGGCTTGGCACTGCGCGACAGGATCTCCTTGAGCGCGACGACGGGCGGCTTGCCCTCGTGGACGATGCCGACGACCGTTTCGGTGATCGGCATGTCGACGCCGTACCCCCGCGCCAGATCCAGCACGGACTCACAGGACTTGACGCCCTCGGCGGTCTGCCTGGTGATCGCGATGGTCTCCTGGAGGGTCATGCCCTTGCCGAGGTTGATGCCGAAGGTGTGGTTGCGGGAGAGCGGCGAGGAGCAGGTGGCCACCAGGTCGCCCAGGCCGGCGAGTCCGGCGAACGTCATCGGGTCGGCGCCCATGGCGAGCCCGAGGCGCGAGGTCTCCGCGAGCCCGCGCGTGATGAGCGAGCCCTTGGCGTTGTCGCCGAGTCCCATGCCGTCCGCGATACCGACGGCGAGACCGATCACGTTCTTGACGGCGCCGCCGAGTTCACAGCCCACCACGTCCGTGTTGGTGTACGGGCGGAAGTACGGCGTGTGGCACGCGGACTGGAGCCGCTGGGCGACCTCTTCGGAGCGGCAGGCGACCACGGCGGCGGCCGGCATGCGTGCGGCGATCTCCCGCGCGAGGTTGGGTCCGGTGACCACGGCGATGCGGTCGGCGCCGACCTTGGCGACGTCCTCGATCACCTCGCTCATCCGCATGGTCGAGCCGAGTTCGACACCCTTCATGAGCGAGACCAGCACGGTGTCGGGCGCGAGGAGCGGCGCCCATTGCGCGAGGTTGCCGCGCAGAGTCTGCGAGGGAATGGCGAGCACCGTGAAGTCGGCCTGGTCCGCGGCCTCGGCGGGGTCCGTGGTGGCCCGCAGGTTCACCGGGAGTTCGACGCCCGGCAGGTAGTCCGGGTTCGTACGCGTGGAGTTGACCGCCTCCACGAGGTCGGCGCGGCGCGCCCACAGGGTGACGTCGCAACCCGCGTCGGCGAGCACCATGCCGAAGGCGGTGCCCCACGATCCGGTCCCGAAGACAGCCGCCTTGACCGGCTTGCTCACGTGCCCTGCCCCTCTTCCTGCTGTGCCTTGTGCTGCGCCCGCGCGTTGTCGTGGGCGTCCTGTTCCTGCGCGGAGATCTGCCGGGCCGCCCGTTCACCGGTCGCGGTCCGCCTGCGCTGCTCGACCCGCTCGCGGCGCGGGTCGTAGGGCGCCTGGGGTGCCTTCTCGCCGCGGATCCGCTCCAGCTGCTCGGTGATGGCAGCCATGATGACCTCGGTCGCCTCCTTGAGGACGTCCGGGGACATCTCCTTGTCGTAGAAGCTCGAGAGGTCGACCGGGGGGCCCGCCAGGACGTGGTGGGTCTTGCGCGGCAGGACGTGAAGCCTCTTGGCGTACGGCGGCAGGAGTTCGTTGGCGCCCCACTGGGCGACGGGAATCACCGGGCACTTGGTCTGGAGCGCGACGCGGGCGGCGCCGGTCTTGCCGGTCATCGGCCACTGGCCGGGGTCGCGTGTGATGGTGCCCTCGGGATAGAACGCGACGCACTCGCCGCGCTCGACGGCGTCGATCGCGGCCCGGAAAGCACTCAGCGCGTCCGTCGTCTCGCGGTACACCGGGATCTGGCCCGTGCCGCGCATAGCGGCGCCCACGAACCCCTTGCCGAAAAGGCTGCTCTTCGCCAGAAACCGCGGAACACGCCCGGTGTTGTACTGGTAGTGCCCGTACATGAACGGATCCACATGCGAATTGTGGTTCACCGCGGTGATAAATCCGCCCCCGGCCGGAATGTTCTCGACCCCGCGCCAGTCCCGCTTGATCAGAACCACCAGCGGCGGTTTGCAGAGGACCGCTGCAAAGCGGTACCAGAAGCCGATTCTGCGGCGGGGCACGCGAACACCTTCCTCCAAGACCTGGGGGGCCGCACAAGTGTCGCCCCAGGCCGACTGTCTGTCGAGAACACCGTACGCCCCGGAGTGCGGACCGCCAGGGCGGCCGGGTCACAATAAGTGCGACAAGGGAGAGGCGGAGCGCACGTGCAGTGGAACCTGGTGATACCGCTCAAACCCCTGTCGCGGGCCAAGAGCAGGCTTGCGGACACCGCCGGCGACGGACTGCGTCCGGGGCTCGCCCTCGCCTTCGCGCAGGACACCGTGGCCGCCGCGCTGGCCTGCGCCGCGGTCCGTGATGTGGCGGTAGTCACGGACGACTCCCTCGCCGGGCGGGAGCTGGCCGCACTGGGCGCCCGGATCATCACCGGCGAGCCGGCGGGCGGCCTGAACGTCGCACTGGCGTACGGCGCCTCCGCCGTACGCTCCCGAACTCCCGAAAGGCCCGTCGCCGCCCTGAACGCCGATCTGCCCGCCTTGCGCCCGCCGGAATTGGCCCGGGTACTCGAGGCCGCGGCCGAATTTCCGCGCGCTTTTCTCCCCGATGCCGCCGCAATCGGTACCACTCTGCTGGCCGTGGCCCCGGGCCGGGAATTGCTCCCGGATTTCGGCCCCGATTCCCGCGCCCGTCATCGCGCCTCGGGCGCGGCGGAACTCCGTCTCCACGGAGTGGATTCCGTACGCCAGGACGTGGACACCGGCGACGACCTGCGAGCCGCCCTGGCACTGGGTGTGGGCTCTCGCACGGCGGCTCTGGCCGCGCGCCTGCTCATCCCCGGCCAGTCCGGCGGCTGACGGCGGGGCCGCCCTCGCCCACCCGTGGATAGGCTTCCGCCATGCAGGCGACCGCGTACACGTACGACCCCGTGACCCGTAGCGGCCAGGTGCTGCTCGACGACGGCACCCCGGTGCCCTTCGACGGCCCGGCGTTCGACGCCGGCGGCCTGCGACTGCTGCGCCCCGGACAGCGGGTGCGCGTCGAGACCGAGGGGGACGGCGAGGCGCGCCGGATCACGCTGATCACCCTGCAGACGTTCTAGACGCCGCGAACGGGGCGCGGAGCGGCTGCCGGCAGACCCCGGACACGCCGCGGGCCGGGCTCCCGGTGGGAGCCCGGCCCGACGCGTGAGTTGCCTCTGCGCCCTCGCTAGGAGCGGGCGGTGGCCTTCTTGGCGGTGGTCTTGCGGGCCGTCGACTTCTTGGCGGGGGCCTTCTTGGCCGTCGCCTTCTTCGCCGGGGCCTTCTTGGCCGTCGCCTTCTTGGCGGTGGTCTTCTTGGCCGCGACCTTCTTGGCGGTCGCCGTGGTCTTCTTGGCGGTCGCCTTCTTGGCCGTGGTCTTCTTCGCCGTGGCGGTCGTCTTCTTGGCGACCGTCTTCTTCGCGGTGGCGGCGGTCTTGTTGGCCGTCGCCCGCTTGGCGGTGGTGGCCTTCTTGGCCGCGGCCTTCTTCACCGTGGCCGAAGCGCCGCCGGAGAGGCTGCCCTTCGGGGCCTTCTTGACCGCGACGTCGTTCTTCGGGAGCTTCTTCGAGCCGCTCACCAGGTCCTTGAAGCCCTGGCCCGCGCGGAAGCGCGGTACGGAGGTCTTCTTGACCCGGACGCGCTCACCCGTCTGCGGGTTGCGGGCGTAACGGGCCGGACGGTCAACCTTTTCGAAGGAACCGAAGCCGGTGACCGACACCCGGTCACCGCCGACAACCGCGCGGACGACGGCGTCCAGTACGGCGTCGACCGCGTCGGCGGCCTGCTGACGCCCGCCGACCTTGTCGGCAATCGCTTCTACGAGCTGCGCCTTGTTCACGTCTTCCCCTTCGGAGACATTGCCAGAACGAATGCGTTCAAGCTTTTTCGCACGTTAGGCAGATATATACCGCAAATCAAACACGAAACGGGCGAATCACCCTTGTGCCGCAACGAACTCGGACTGTCGTGGAGTAACTCAGCGTTCCTCTTCGAGGAATCGGCCCTCGTCGAGGTCAGTGGTGAACCGCTCCAGACGCCTTGTCGCATCGGCGAGATCGTGCTTGGCCACGGCCGTAATGACCAGCAGCTTCCGGGTCAGCGCCATCCGTACGCCCTCCGGGACTTGCAGTGCGCGCACTCTTGTGTGCGCTTCCTTGAGTTGGGCCGCGACTGCCACATAGAGCTCGAGTTGGCCGTCGTGTTCCATGCACAGATTGTGCCATCTGGGGCGAGTTGTCGCCTGCCCAGGGGGTAACTGCCGCCCCCGGAGGGGTTCCTGGGCCCCTCGGCGGCACCCCGCACCATTGGTCGGCTACCCCGACAACCGCCTTTGTAACTAGGGGAGTTGAGGCTGTTCGCCAACGCATCCGAAGGCTGTTCGGAGGGGGACACAGCTGTACCCCCAACCGTCCACGATTGGGGGTACAGAGGGGTGTTGCGGTGGCTGAAATCAGACCTGGAGCGTCTTCGGCTTGTGCGAGGGCCGCTTGGCCTCGTACGCCGAGATGTCGCCCTCGTTCTGGAGGGTGATGGAGATGTCGTCCAAGCCGTTCAGCAGCCGCCAGCGGGCGTTCTCATCCAGCTCGAAGGAGGCGGTGATGCCCTCGGCGCGCACCTCGCGGGCCTCCAGGTCGACCGTGACCTCGGCCTGCGGGTCGTTCTCCGTGAGTTCCTGGAGCGCGTTCACGATCTTCTGCTCCAGAACCACCGTGAGCAGGCCGTTCTTGAGCGAGTTACCGCGGAAGATGTCGGCGAAACGGGAGGAGATGACAGCCTTGAAGCCGTAGTTCTGGAGCGCCCAGACGGCGTGCTCGCGCGAGGAGCCGGTGCCGAAGTCGGGGCCGGCGACCAGGACCGTGGCCCCCGCCCGCTCGGGCTGGTTGAGGATGAACGACGGGTCCTTGCGCCAGGCCTCGAAGAGCCCGTCCTCAAATCCGTCCCTGGTCACCTTCTTGAGCCAGTGAGCAGGGATGATCTGGTCCGTGTCGACGTTGCTGCGGCGCAGCGGGACGGCCCGGCCGGTGTGCGTGGTGAATGCTTCCATGGCTTATCGGACTCCAGCGGGCGTACGGGCGTCGGACAGGTCGGCCGGGGAGGCCAGGTGGCCCAGCACGGCGGTGGCGGCGGCGACCTGCGGCGAGACCAGGTGCGTACGGCCGCCCTTGCCCTGCCTGCCCTCGAAGTTGCGGTTGGAGGTCGACGCGGAGCGCTCACCGGGGGCCAGCTGGTCCGGGTTCATGCCCAGACACATCGAGCAGCCCGCGTGCCGCCATTCGGCGCCGGCCTCCTTGAAAACGACGTCCAGGCCCTCGGAAACGGCCTGGAGACCGACCCGCGCCGAGCCGGGGACCACCAGCATCCGTACGCCGTCGGCGACTTTGCGGCCCTCGACGAGCGCGGCGGCCGCACGCAGGTCCTCGATACGGCCGTTGGTGCACGAACCTACGAAGACGGTGTCGACCTTGATGTCGCGCAGCGGCTGTCCGGCGGTCAACCCCATGTATTCCAGGGCCTTTTCGGCGGCCAGACGCTCCGAAGCGTCTTCGTACGAAGCAGGATCGGGGACGGCCGCCGAAAGCGGCGCTCCCTGGCCGGGGTTGGTACCCCAGGTGACGAACGGCGCGAGGGAGGCGGCGTCGATGACGACCTCCTCGTCGAATTCCGCGTCCTCGTCAGTCTTCAGCGTCTTCCAGTACGCGACGGCGGCGTCCCATTCCTCGCCCTCGGGCGCGTGGGCGCGGCCCTCGAGGTAGGCGAAGGTGGTCTCGTCGGGGGCGATCATGCCCGCGCGGGCGCCGGCCTCGATCGACATGTTGCAGATGGTCATGCGGGCTTCCATCGAGAGCTTCTCGATGGCGGAGCCGCGGTACTCCAGGATGTAGCCCTGGCCGCCACCCGTACCGATCTTCGTGATGATCGCCAGGATCAGGTCCTTGGCCGTGACGTCCTCGGGCAGTTCGCCGTCGATCGTGATGGCCATGGTCTTGGGCCGGGCCAACGGCAGCGTCTGGGTGGCCAGCACATGCTCGACCTGCGAGGTGCCGATGCCGAAGGCCAGCGCGCCGAAGGCGCCGTGTGTGGAGGTGTGCGAGTCGCCGCAGACCACGGTGGTACCCGGCTGGGTCAGGCCCAGCTGCGGTCCCACGACGTGGACGACGCCCTGCTCGACGTCGCCGAGCGAGTGCAGTCGCACACCGAACTCGGCGGCGTTCTTCCGCAGCGTCTCCAGCTGGATCCGGGAGACCGGGTCCGCGATGGGCTTGTCGATGTCGAGGGTCGGGGTGTTGTGATCCTCGGTGGCGATGGTGAGGTCGAGGCGGCGCACGGGTCGCCCGGCCTGGCGGAGGCCGTCGAAGGCCTGCGGGCTGGTCACCTCGTGCAGCAGGTGCAGATCGATGAAGAGGAGGTCGGGCTCGCCCTCGGCGCGCCGGACGACATGGTCGTCCCAGACCTTCTCCGCGAGTGTCCTACCCATCGCTTTCCCTCCGGCCGGCCTGTGTGGCGCCGGCCCAACTAGAGATTTCCGGTGCGGCGACGCTCGTACCCCTCGTATCGGGCGTCCGCCGCCGGGCCCGTTGGTCCGCGGGCCGCATGCCCACAAGGGTGGCGCGTTCCACGGGAAATTGAACTTGCGTTTCACAGAGTGAGACGCGAGTATCGTTTCATGGACAACAGTAGCGGCGTCGGCGTTCTGGACAAGGCAGCCCTTGTCCTGAGCGCTCTGGAGTCCGGTCCGGCCACCCTCGCGGGACTGGTCGCGGCGACCGGACTGGCACGACCCACGGCACATCGCCTCGCCGTGGCACTTGAACACCACCGCATGGTGGCGCGTGACATGCAGGGCCGTTTCATTCTCGGCCCCCGCCTCGCCGAGCTGGCCGCGGCCGCCGGCGAGGACCGCCTCCTCGCGACGGCGGGCCCGGTGCTCACGCACCTGCGGGACCTCACCGGGGAGAGCGCGCAGCTCTACCGCCGCCAAGGCGACATGCGCATCTGCGTCGCCGCGGCCGAGCGCCTCTCCGGACTCAGGGACACCGTCCCGGTCGGCTCCACCCTCACCATGAAGGCGGGTTCCTCGGCTCAGATCCTGATGGCCTGGGAAGAGCCGGAGCGGCTGCACCGAGGCCTCCAGGGCGCCCGCTTCACCGCGACGGCTCTGTCGGGAGTACGACGCCGGGGCTGGGCCCAGTCGATCGGCGAGCGCGAGCCGGGCGTCGCGTCCGTCTCCGCGCCCGTACGCGGCCCCTCGAACCGCGTGGTCGCCGCCGTCTCGGTGTCCGGGCCGATCGAGCGCCTGACCCGGCACCCCGGCCGGATGCACGCCCAGGCGGTCATCGACGCCGCCGGCCGCCTCTCCGAAGCCCTGCGCCGCACCGGCTGATCGTCACCCCGGGAGGGGCCGGCCTCAACGCCGCGGCAGGCCCTCCCCGCACGACGAGCGCCGAACTCTCCGCTCCGCAGACGGAGTTGACGCGGAGAACGCCGATGGCCCCCCACCGAAGTGGGGGGCCATCGATCTACGTACCCCCGACCGGATTCGAACCGGCGCTACTGCCGTGAGAGGGCAGCGTGCTAGGCCGCTACACAACGGGGGCGAGGACCACAAGTGATCCAGCTGGGCTACCAGGACTCGAACCTAGAACAACGGAACCAGAAACCGTCGTGTTGCCAATTACACCATAGCCCAATGGATGGTCTAGACCATCCAAGTACCCCCGACCGGATTCGAACCGGCGCTACTGCCGTGAGAGGGCAGCGTGCTAGGCCGCTACACAACGGGGGCCCTAGCGATCCTGCATGAGAGGCAGCGGGTGCGACCCGGACTGCCTCCCTTGAGAAGGATCTGTACCCCCGACCGGATTCGAACCGGCGCTACTGCCGTGAGAGGGCAGCGTGCTAGGCCGCTACACAACGGGGGCCTTGCAGAGTTGACCTCTGCGGTTGCAGATGAGCTCTGCGAGCTGGCCTACCAGGACTCGAACCTAGACTAACGGAACCAGAAACCGTCGTGCTGCCAATTACACCATAGGCCACTGAAACACAACCCCCTACAGGGATTCCGTTTTAGCTAGCGCCTCCGGTTTTCTGACCTTTCGGCCCGTTCTCCGGCGGCGCAGGAAGAACATTACCTGAAGGTGGACGGCGCTCCAAAACGGGTATCAGCGCCGAGGATCACGGGGAGTTCGGCCAGCGAGGCGATCCGGTGCGGGCCCCTGGGACCGCTATCCGGCGCGGTGTGCGCGCCGGCACGGTCGATCCAGATGGAGAGCATCCCCGCGTCGGCGGCGCCGCGTCCGTCGATCTCCGGGTGGTCGCCGACGTAGGCGACCTGGTGCGGAGGCAGGCCGAGGGCGTCGCAGGCGGCGTGGAAGGCCGCCACCGCGGGCTTGGACACACCCAGTTCGGCCGCGCACAGGACGCTCTCGAAGCGGTCGCGTACGCCCAGCACCCGAAGCTTGCGGTCCTGGTTGGCGAAGCTGGAGTTGGACAGGATCGCGTGCCGGTGACTGGCGGCGAGCGCGTCCAGGGCGGGCACCGTGTCCGGGAAGAGAGCCCAGGCGGCTTCGTAGTGTCCGGCGTAGCGCTCGAACCAGCCGTCGGCCTCGGCGTCGCTCAGGGGCCGGTCCAGGAACGCCCGGACGCGGTCCCTGCGCTGGCCCTGCCAGCCGGTCTCCCCTGCCGCGAACCTCGCCCAGTGCACGTCGGTGATCTCCCGCCAGCGCGCCAGCGCCTGGTCGGGGGACGCGTAGGTGTCGAGCAGCCCCTCGGCCGCCAAGTGCCCGCGCATCCCGGCCCGGTCGGCGCCCGTGTAGTCGAAGAGGGTGTCGTCGATGTCCCAGACCAGGGCCTTGATGCTCATGGTCCGACGGTATCTCCGGGTGGGGCGCGTGTCGCCGCCCGGTGCGCGAAGGGGGGCGGCGCCCGGTCCCGGGCGCCGCCCCCCTTCGTACGACCGCGTGTGACGGTGGCTACAGCTTCGCCAGTGCCGCGTCGACGCGGGCCAGTGTCCGCTCCCTGCCCAGGATCTCCAGGGACTCGAAGAGCGGCAGGCCGATGGTGCGACCGGTGACGGCGACGCGGACGGGGGCCTGGGCCTTGCCGAGCTTGAGGCCGTGCTCCTCGCCGGCGGCCAGGACGGCCTCCTTGAGGGACTCCGCCGAGGTCCAGTCGGCCGCGTCCAGCTTCTCGCGCGCCGTACGCAGCAGCGCGTCGCTGCCCTCCTTCATGGCCTTCGTCCAGGACGCCTCGTCGAAGACCGGCTCCGCGAGGAACAGGAAGTCGACGTTGTCCGTGATCTCGGAGAGGACCTTGAGGCGGGTCTGCGCGTGCGGGGCGATCGCCTGCCACTTCGCCTCGTCGAAGTCCTCCGGCGCCCAGGGGGCGAAGGGGGCCTTCAGCCAGGGGGCGCAGCGCTCGGTGAACTCCTTCACGTCGAGCAGGCGGATGTGGTCGGCGTTGATGGCTTCGCACTTCTTGAGGTCGAAGCGGGCCGGGTTGGGGTTCACGTCCGCGATGTCGAAGGCGGCGACCATCTCCTCGATGGAGAAGATGTCCCGGTCCGCCGACAGGGACCAGCCGAGCAGGGACAGGTAGTTGAGCAGGCCCTCGGGGAGGAAGCCGCGCTGCCGGTAGAGGTTGAGCGAGGACTCCGGGTCACGCTTGGAGAGCTTCTTGTTGCCCTCGCCCATGACGTACGGGAGGTGGCCGAAGGCCGGGGTCTCCTTGGCGATGCCCAGCTCGGTCAGCGCCTGGTAGAGGGCGATCTGGCGCGGGGTGGAGGAGAGCAGGTCCTCACCGCGCAGGACGTGGGTGATCTCCATCAGGGCGTCGTCGACCGGGTTGACGAGCGTGTAGAGGGGCGCGCCGTTGGCCCGTACGATCCCGTAGTCCGGGACGTTCTCCGCGAGGTAGGTGATCTCGCCGCGGACCAGGTCCGTGAAGGTGATCGTCTCGTCGGGCATGCGGAAGCGGACGATGGGCGTGCGGCCCTCCGCCTCGTAGGCCTCGGTCTGCTCGGCGGTGAGGTCACGGCAGTGGCCGTCGTAGCCGGACGGCCTGCCGGCGGCGCGAGCGGCGTCCCGGCGGGCGTCCAGTTCCGGCGTCGAGCAGTAGCAGTGGTAGGCGCGGCCCGCGTCCAGGAGCTTCTGGGCGACGTCCTTGTAGATGTCCATCCGCTGCGACTGGCGGTACGGCGCGTGCGGGCCGCCGCCCGCGCCGGAGGCGCTATCGAACGCAGCGGGGCCCTCGTCCCAGTCGAAGCCCAGCCAGCGCATCGAGTCGAGCAGCTGGTCGTACGACTCCTCGGAGTCGCGGGCCGCGTCGGTGTCCTCGATACGGAATACGAACGTGCCGCCGGTGTGGCGGGCGTATGCCCAGTTGAACAAGGCAGTACGGACCAGCCCCACGTGGGGGTTGCCGGTCGGGGAGGGACAGAAACGTACGCGGACGGAGCCGTTAGCCACGCTTGATCACCTTGTTGGTGAGAGTGCCGATGCCTTCGATGGTGACGGCGACCTCGTCGCCGACGTTCAGGGGGCCGACCCCGGCGGGGGTGCCCGTGAGGATCACGTCACCGGGGAGCAGCGTCATGGCCTCGGTGATGTTGACGATCAGATCCTCGATGGAGTGGATCATCTCGCTGGTGCGGCCGAGCTGACGCTGCTGTCCGTTGACCGTGCACTGGATGGTCAGGTCGGAGGGGTCCACGTCCGTCTCCACCCAGGGGCCGAGCGGGCAGGCGCCGTCGAAGCCCTTGGCCCGGGCCCACTGCTTCTCGCGCTTCTGGACGTCGCGCGCGGTGATGTCGTTGGCGCAGGTGTAGCCGAGGATGACGTCCTTGACGCGCTCGCGCGGGACCTCTCGGCACATGCGGCCGATGACCACGGCCAGCTCGGCCTCGTGGTGCACCTCGTTCGAGAAGGTGGGGTACTGGATCTCGTCGCCGGGGCCGATCACGGAGGTCGACGGCTTGAAGAAGGCGAACGGGGCGTCGGGCACCTCGTTGCCGAGTTCCCGTGCGTGCTCGGCGTAGTTGCGGCCGAAGGCCACGACCTTGTTGGGGAGCACGGGGGGCAGCAGCCGCACCTTGTTCAGCGGGACCTTCGTGCCGGAGAGCTCGAAGTCCGTGAACGGGATGCCCTTGATGATGTCGAGGACGAGTTCGTCCGGCTTGTCGCCCTCGACCGCGCCGAAAGCGACGTTGCCGTCGATGGAGAACCTGGCGATGCGCACGGGATCGTTGCGCCCCTCACTGAGCTGGCTGGAGTCTGACGCTCCAGGCTAACGCGGGAAGAGGTGGGCGCCTCGCGCATTTCGCCGGGTGCGCTACTCCGCGGCGGTGGCGGCGACCGGCGCTTCCATCAGGATGGTGCGGCGGGGGTTGGCCGTCTGGGCGGGGAGGTCGAGCGAGTGCTCCGGCTGCTCGGGCGTGCGCAGCTCGTCGGCGTCCTCGAGGTGGGCCAGCGTGGTGCGTCGCGGGTTGGCAATGTTGCGGAACATCATCGTCGTCTTCACTGTTGTACTCGACCTTGTCGTCGGGGGCGCCGGGCGGGCTCAAAAGCCCCCACACAGGCGCAGGTTGTCGGATTTGCCATCCCTGTAAAGCGTCAGGCTAAACATGTAATTCCCAGGCGAAGCCGTGAAGACCTCATGATCGTGGTGTGAGTTTCCTCACTTACTAGTAGGCAAACCGGTCAATTCAGGCTGGCGATCCGATCGGACGAAACCGGCATTACGCCACTGAAGCCAACATTCCGCTCCTGATCATGGCGACTGGGACACCCCGAGCACCCCAACACCTCGTAGGCATACGCCCGTTATGTACGAGATCACTTTCTACGTCTCGTGACACAGCCCTCACAAGCTGTCACGGAGGTCACAGCCTGGTACTCGGGCCTTGTTGGAGATCCGGCACTGTGCTGGAATTCCACGAACCGCCGCGGGATCGAACCGGCGCGCAGGGGGCGCAACGAAGCGCCGAGTGGCGGCGGAGAAGGGGGATCCAACGCCGGTCACTCACGACCACCAGGGGGCGCGTCTGCGCCCCTGAACGACGCCGACACCGTCCCGCCGTTTACGCGGAGGGACGCCTGGTCCAGAGGTTGCGACGCTAGTGCAGGGACGTTTCAAGAGGGATGGCAGCGCTTCGGCGGAGCCGGAGCCACACGGCGGGACTGGCCCCACCAAAGGCAGCTCCTCGCCCCAGCACGCCCAGAACCCGGGACCGGCAGAGGTCGGCGGCAGCGGTGAACGTTCCGCACGCCCCGGCGTGACGGCTCCCCCCAAACCGGCAGCCAAGAAGCCGAAGGGCAGCAGCACCGGCCCCGGCTCGCGAATAGCCTTGCGCAACTGGCGCATCTCCACGCGTCTGGTCTCGCTGCTCGCGCTCCCCGTGGTCGCCGCGACCTCGCTCGGCGCGCTGCGCATCAACCAGTCGATGGACGACATCCAGCAGCTCGACAACATGAAGCTGCTGACGGACATCACCCAGCAGGCGACCGAGCTCGCCGCCGCGCTCCAGAAGGAGCGCGACACGACAGCGGGACCCCTGGTGCACGGCACCACGGCCACCTCGCCCACGGTCAAGGGCGTCCGCGACGCCACGGACGTCTCGAAGAAGAACTTCCTCGCCGGCGTCCAGGAGATCGACGACTCCAGCACGGACGGCCAGCTCACCGGCGTCCGCGACAGCCTCGTCGGCCTCACCCGCGAGCTGCAGAAGCTCAACAGCATCCGCGGCGACGCCTACGACGAGCCCGACAACTCCACGCAGACCGTCGAGGCGTACCACCGGGTCATCACCCAGCTCCTCGGGCTCTCGCAGGACATGGCCGAGGCGACCAGCAACCCGGAGATGATCCAGCGCACGCGTGCACTGGCGGCCTTCTCCTCGGCCAAGGAGTACGCCTCCGTCCAGCGAGCGGTCATCGCCGCGGCGCTCCCCGAGAGCAACACGACCTTCGGCTCACTGTCCGAGACCGACAGGCAGTACGCGCTCTCGGCGCAGCAGAGCCAGGAGTCGGACCTCAGCAGCTTCGAGAGCATCTACGGAGAGGGCTCCGCGGAGCTCCTCAAGCCCATCGAGAGCGGCAACCCGACCATCGAGGCGGCCGACGACTACGCCAAGCGCGTGCTCGCCAGCAAGGGTGGTCTCGCCCAGCGCGACAAGCGCTCGTATCTGGACTGGGTCGACGACGACTCGACCAAGATCGGGCAGATGGCGAACATCGAGACCACGCTGCTCGGCGAGATGGAGCAGAAGGCCCGTGAGCTGCGCAACGAGGCCGAGAGCGAAGCGATCTTCTCGGGTGCGTTGATCCTGCTCGTCCTCGGTGTCTCGCTCGTCGGCGCCTTCGTCGTGGCCCGGTCCATGATCCGCTCGCTGCGCCGACTCCAGGACACCGCGACGAGGGTCGCCCAGGAACGGCTGCCCGAGCTGGTCAAGCAGCTCTCCGAGTCCGACCCGCAGGACGTCGACACCTCCGTCGAGTCGGTCGGTGTGCACTCCCGGGACGAGATCGGCCAGGTCGCCGCGGCCTTCGACGACGTGCACCGCGAGGCCGTACGACTCGCCGCCGAGCAGGCACTCCTGCGAGGCAACGTCAACGCGATGTTCACCAACCTCTCGCGCCGCTCCCAGGGCCTCATCCAGCGTCAGCTCTCGCTCATCTCCGAACTGGAGTCGCGCGAGGCCGACCCGGACCAGCTCTCCTCGCTGTTCAAGCTCGACCACCTCGCGACCCGCATGCGCCGTAACGGTGAGAACCTTCTCGTTCTCGCCGGTGAGGAGCCAGGCCGACGCTGGACCCGCCCGGTCCCGCTGGTCGACGTGCTCCGCGCCGCCGCCTCCGAGGTGGAGCAGTACGAGCGCATCGAACTCTCCTCCGTGCCGACCACCGAAGTGGCCGGCCGGGTGGTCAACGACCTCGTGCACCTGCTCGCCGAGCTGCTGGAGAACGCCACGTCGTTCTCCTCCCCGCAGACCAAGGTCAAGGTCACCGGTCACGCGCTGCCCGACGGCCGTGTGCTGATCGAGATCCACGACACCGGTATCGGCCTCTCCCCCGAGGACCTCGCGGCGATCAACGAGCGGCTCGCCTCGCCGCCCACCGTGGACGTCTCGGTGTCGCGCCGCATGGGTCTGTTCGTGGTCGGCCGGCTGTCCCAGCGTCACGGCATCCGTATCCAGCTGCGCCCGTCCGACTCCGGCGGCACGACGGCCCTCGTCATGCTCCCCGTCGATGTCGCCCAGGGTGGCAAGAAGGTTCCGAACAAGCCTGGTCAGAGCGCGGGTCCGGCGGCCTCGCAGGCCTCCGCCGGTGTCGCCGCGGCCCGCCGCGGCAACGGCCAGGCGGGCGGTCCCGCCCTCGGCGGCGGCGGCAACCCCGGTCGTGTCGGTGCCCCGCCGCAGCGTGGGCAGGTCGGCGCCGGCCAGGGTCCGCGCGCCGCGCTGCCGGGCAGCCAGGGCGGCAACCCGGGCGGATCGCGCGGGCCGCAGGGTCCGGGCAACCCGCCGCAGGGCAGGCCGGCTCCGGCCGGAGCCGGTGCCGGTGTCTTCGGACAGAACACGTCCGGCGCCCCGCAGGGCCTCCAGGCCGCCGGAACCGGTGCGCAGGGCTTCGGCGACGGACCCGGCGCCCGTCAGGGCGCGTTCGGTGACGCGACCGGCAACCGCCAGAGCGGGTTCGGCGACGGACCCGGTACACGGCAGAACGGCCCCGCGGCCGCTCCTCCGCAGCAGCCCACCGGCAAGGGCAGCCGTCGCAGGCCGCAGCTTCCGGGCCGGGGCGGCGCACGCGCCGAACTCCCCGGTGGCAACGGGCAGTCGAGGCCGAGCTGGAGCGACGACAACGCCCAGCCGCCGGTGCCGCGTGCCTCCCTCGACACCCCGCGTGGCCACGAGGAGCCCGACTCCACCTCGCGCATCCCGCGCATCGACGACCACCAGGGACCGCCGGCCACCGGCGCCAACGCTGCCACCTCGGAGTTTCCGCGGATCGACGACCGCCAGGGTCCCGCCGCCACCTCCGAGTTCGCCCGCCCCGACTACGACGCACCGCGCCCCGGCGCCGCCCCGTCGCAGTACTCCGGACAGGGCACCGGGCAGTACCCGGGTCAGAACTCCGGCCAGAACTCCGGTCAGTTCGTCCGCCCGGATGTCTTCGGCTCCTCGGGCACGGCTCCCACCGGTCAGAACCCGTCCACCACGGGCCAGTTCGCCACTCCGGGCTACGGCGCCTCCCAGGACCCCTCGTCCACCGGCCAGTTCGCGACGCCCGGATACGGCAACGGCCAGAACCCGTCGTCCACCGGACAGTTCGAGCGGCCGCAGGCACCGCAGCGGCCGCCGGTTCCTCCGCAGCGGCCCGTACACGCGCCGGAACCCGAGGCCCTGCCGCCGGCGGGCCCCGGTGACGGACGCACGCCGCTGTACGACACGCTGGAGACCAACTGGTTCCACGGTCAGCAGGCGGCCGCGGCGGCAGCAGCTGCCGCGGCGCAGAACAACCAGACCAACGGCTCGCAGGGTTCCCCCCAGACCCCGCAGCCGCAGGCGCCCGCGGTTCCACCGCGGCCCGCCGCCGCGCCGGCCGCCCAGGCGTCCTGGCGCACCTCGCCGAACGACGACCTCGTCCGGCAGGCAGAACGCGTCCGTCAGCCATCGGCGGGCGGGGTCACCACCTCAGGCCTGCCGCGCCGCGTCCCGCGAGCCAACCTCGTCGCGGGCACGGCGCAGCAGCAGACGCACCAAACCGGTCCGCAGGTCTCGCGTGCGCCTGACGATGTACGCGGTCGGCTGACCAATCTCCGTCGGGGCATTCAGCAGGGTCGCCAGGCCGGTACAGGCCAGACCGGCAGCTTCCCCAGCCCCACTCACCAGCAGGAGCACTAGTTGAGTCAGATGAGCCAGGCCGCACAGAACCTGAACTGGTTGATCACCAACTTCGTGGACAACACCCCCGGGGTGTCCCACACCGTCGTCGTGTCCGCCGACGGTCTCCTTCTGGCGATGTCCGAAGGCTTCCCGCGCGACCGCGCCGACCAGCTCGCGGCGGTCGCGTCCGGGCTCACCTCGCTGACGGCCGGGGCTTCCCGGATCTTCGAGGGCGGCACGGTGGCCCAGACAGTCGTGGAGATGGAGCGCGGGTTCCTTTTCCTGATGTCCGTTTCGGACGGATCGTCTCTGGCGGTCCTCTCCCACCCGGACTGCGACATCGGCCTTGTCGGCTACGAAATGGCGCTGCTCGTCGACCGCGCGGGCGCAGTGCTCACGCCGGACCTGCGCGCCGAACTACAGGGAAGTCTGCTCCACTAACGGCCCTGGGTTCTACCCACAGCACCAAATCACCGTCCGGCCGACACAATCCCCCCACCGGCCTCAACAGACGGCACGACTGACCCACTTGCTGTCCCGCCCGGAGGATTCATGACCCCGCCCAACGCCTCTCATGATCCGTACTCACATACGTACGAGGAAGAGGGCGACCAGCCGCTGGTACGTCCGTACGCGATGACCGGCGGCCGGACCCGGCCGCGCTACCAGCTCGCCATCGAGGCACTGATCAGCACCACGGCCGACCCGGCGCAGCTGATGGGGCTGCTCCCCGAGCACCAGCGGATCTGCCACCTGTGCCGTGAGGTGAAGTCCGTAGCCGAGGTATCGGCACTTCTGTCCATGCCACTGGGTGTGGCACGGATCCTTGTCGCGGACCTCGCCGAGGCCGGACTCGTCGCCATCCATCAGCCGGGCGGCGACGAGAGCAACGGCGGAGCGCCGGACGTGACTTTGCTCGAAAGGGTGCTCAGTGGACTTCGCAAGCTCTGACGGAGGCCGGGCGACCACCTCCGCGAAGATCGTGGTGGCGGGTGGCTTCGGTGTCGGCAAAACCACGTTCGTGGGTGCCGTCTCGGAGATCAACCCGCTGCGCACGGAGGCCGTCATGACGTCCGCTTCGGCGGGTATCGACGACCTCACCCACACCGGGGACAAGACCACCACCACGGTGGCCATGGACTTCGGACGAATCACCCTGGACCAGGACCTGATCCTGTACCTCTTCGGTACGCCGGGTCAGGACCGTTTCTGGTTCATGTGGGACGACCTGGTCCGCGGCGCCATCGGCGCGGTGGTCCTGGTGGACACCCGGCGTCTCGCCGACTGCTTCCCCGCGGTCGACTACTTCGAGAACTCGGGTCTCCCGTTCGTCATCGCCCTCAACGGCTTCGACGGGCACCAGCCGTACAACCCCGAAGAGGTCCGCGAGGCCCTCCAGATCGGCCCGGACGCCCCTATCATCACGACGGACGCCCGGCATCGCGCGGACGCGAAGAGCGCGTTGATCACGCTCGTCGAACACGCGCTCATGGCGCGCCTGCGCTAGCGGACAACCGGTCCGGGGTGGCGGAAGACCCGTTCACCCCGGTCCATAAGTCGACAGTTCTATAAGACAGTTGTCGTAGACGCACTGGAGCCGGCTGTGTCATTTGACACGGTCGGCCAAAGTGTTCATAACATTTCGACAGAGAATTGCAGGGGCACCAACACGCATCGCGTTCAACCGGTACCGCTGTGCTCACAAAGGCCCCGTCTTTTGACGGGGCTAGTTCTTTATGACCGTTTTATCTGAGGCATGCCTCACCCGGAATCATGGGTTCCGAGTGTTTGGAAGGGCGCCGCCTGACGTGCTGGAATGCGCTGACCTGCCCAGTAGTCAAGGGCGCCGGAGACACCGCGGCACAACGTAGGTGCCGACGCCGAGAGGTTTTGGTCGAGTGAGGCGAAGCAAGAACGGTCCCGAGCCGTCGGCACGGGGCAACTTCACCCCGCCGCCGCGCGTCGCGGGGCCCGCACACGGCTCCCCGGAGCCCATGTCGGCACCGGCGCCGAGCGGCAGTCGTTTCTCCCCGCGCAACTGGCGCGTGCCGACCAGGCTGAACGCGATTCTGCTCATCCCCGTGGTGGTCGGCCTGGTCATGGGCGGCTTCCAGGTACGGAACTCGATAGACACCTGGCAGGAGGCCGAGGACGCCGAGGCGACGGCCCGCCTGGTGCAGGCCGCGCTGACCTACGGCGACAAGCTGTACATCGAGCGCGACGTCACCGCCGAGCCGCTGCTGACCGGCAAGGGCGAGAGCAACGCGACCGTCGTCAAGGCCCGCGCGGACACGGACAAGGCCGCGGACGCCTTCGACGAGGTCGCCCAGAACATGCCGCAGACGGCCGGCCTCCAGCGCCGTCTGCTGATCTTCCGCAAGGTCGAGCCCGGCCTCGCGACACTGCGCAAGGCCGCGTACACCTCCCAGCTCACCGGCGTGCAGACCGAAGAGGGCTACACCCAGATCCAGCACCCGCTGATGGAGTTCTCCAACGAGCTCGGCCTGGGCACCGGCAACATCACCAGCTACGGCCGTACCGTCTACGCGCTCTCGCTCTCCAAGGCCGCCGCGTCGCTCCAGCGGTCCATCGGCATGCACCTGCTGCTCAAGCCCGGCCCCACCGCCCAGGACCTCGGCAAGCAGCGCGTCGCCCTGTCCTCGTACGCCTACCTCGAGGGCATCGCCGTCGAGGAGTACATCGGCGGTGGCACCGAGGCCGACGCGGCCAAGCTCACGGCCGCCCAGAAGAAGCTCAAGACCGACGGCCAGGCCCAGGCCCAGGCCGCCGCCGAGGCCGCCGCGGCCAAGGGCCAGACCTATGTGCCCCCGCCGTCCGGGGACACCGCGATGGTCTCGGCCCTCGGCACGCTCGCCTCCACCGACCAGAGCGCCCGTGACGGGCTGGCCTCGCAGGGCGTCACCGCGGGCAACTGGTGGGCGGTCAACACCGGCAAGGTCGACGCCTACCGCGCCCTCGAGTCGGATCTGACCGAGAAGGCGGTGGCCGAGGCCTCCGACATCTCCGACAGCGCCAAGCAGGACGCCATCATCACCGGCGCGGCCGTCGTGATCGCCCTGCTCGCCGCGTTCATCCTGGCCGGCATGGTCGCCCGCCAGATGAGCCGCTCGATGCGCCAGCTGCGCAACGCGGCCTTCAACGTGGCCGAGCAGCGCCTGCCGATGCTGGTCGACCAGCTCTCCCGCACCGACCCCGGTCGGGTCGACACCCGCGTGCAGCCCATCCCGATCACCACCACGGACGAGATCGGCGAAGTCGCCCGCGCCTTCGACCAGGTCCACCGCGAGGCCGTACGACTGGCCGCCGAGCAGGCCCTCCTGCGAGGCAACATCAACGCGATCTTCACCAACCTGTCGCGCCGCAACCAGTCCCTGATCGAGGGCCAGCTGACCCTGATCACCGGCCTGGAGAACAACGAGGCGGACCCGGACCAGCTGGAGAACCTCTTCCGCCTGGACCACCTCGCGACCCGTATGCGCCGCAACGGCGAGAACCTCCTGGTCCTCGCCGGCGAGGAGCCGGGCCGCCGCTGGGACCAGCCGGTCCCGCTCGTCGACGTGCTGCGGGCCGCCTCCTCCGAGGTGGAGCAGTACGAGCGCATCGAGCTCTCCGGTGTCCCGGAGGCCGAGATCCACGGCCGCGCCGTGACCGACCTCGTGCACCTGCTCGCCGAGCTCCTGGAGAACGCCACGACGTTCTCCTCCCCGCAGACCAAGGTCCGCGTCACCGCGACCCGTCTCCCGGACGGCCGTGTCATGGTCGAGATCCACGACAAGGGCATCGGCCTCACCGCCGAGGACTTCGCGGACATCAACCACAAGCTGGCCAACCCGCCGACCGTGGACGCCGCGATCTCGCAGCGCATGGGCCTGTTCGTGGTCGGCCGGCTGTCCGACCGGCACGGCATCCGCGTCCAGCTCCGCCCCTCGGGCGAGCAGGCCGGTACGACCTCCCTGGTCATGCTCCCCGACGCGATCACCCACGGTGGCGGCGGCGGCGAACAGCAGCTCCAGCGCGACGAGTTCACCGTCTCGCAGATCATGCCCGAGCAGCCGTCCTTCCAGGGTGAGCCGTTCCAGGCCCAACAGCAGCAGCAGCCGCCGCTTCGTACGGCCGCCGAGCTCGGCTTCGACGACAGCCGCTACGAGGTACCGGACGACATACGCGAGCTGGACCCCGTCGGCCGCTCGCTGATGCGCGAGGAGCGCCGAGCGAACCTGGAGGCCCAGACGGGCCAGCCGGAGGCCCCGGAGACTCCCGGTTACCAGGAGGGCTTCGAGGCCCAGCAGCCCACGTACGAGAACGGGCAGCAGTCGTACGCCACTCCCCCGGCGTACGACAACGGACAGGCACCCTTCGAGGCGCAGGCTCCCTACGCCAACGGGCAGGCCCCGTACGAGGAGCAGCAGGCGACCTACGACCAGCAGACGGCGTACGAGGAGCCGCAGCAGGGGTCGTACGACGAGACGTACTTCCCGTCGACCGGCGGCTACCCGGAACCCACGTATCCGGAGCCGGTCCAGGAGGACGGTTCGGGTAACCGGAACGCCGCCTCCGAGACCTTCTCGGCGTTCGCGCAGCCGTCCCACCAGGACGACTGGCCGCAGCAGGACGCGCAGCAGAACGCGTATCGGTCCGAGTACGCTCCGGAAGCGGAATCGGCGAAGACCGCTGACGCGGGTGAGCAGGACCGCGTAGGCTTCAGCCGTCCGGGACCGGCCCCCTCCGCCCCGCACACACTGACCGACGCGGGCCTTCCCCGCCGCGGCGCCACCGCGACGGGCAACGGCCAGCGGTCCGTCGAACAGCGGGACCAGACGCCGCCGCCGGCGACCACGGAGGGCCCCGACGACTGGCGGTCGTCCAACGACGACCGCTGGCAGCGTGCCGAGCAGCTCAAGAAGCCCAAGGCCGGCGGGGTCACCCCGTCCGGTCTGCCGCGGCGGGTGCCCAAGGCCAACCTGGTCGAGGGGAAAGCGGAATCGACCCCGCAGGGCGGCCCCCAGGTCTCCCGCGCTCCGGAGGACATCCGGGGCAGGCTGAGCAACCTGCGTCGCGGCGTACAGCAGGGACGCAATGCAGGTAGTGACACGAACGGCCAGGGCCTCGGTCCTGACAGCACCTACAACCAGGAGCGTTAGTGTGAGCCCGATGAGCCAGGCGGCGCAGAACCTGAACTGGTTGATCACCAACTTCGTGGACAACACCCCTGGGGTGTCCCACACGGTGGTGGTCTCCGCCGACGGACTCCTTCTGGCGATGTCCGAAGGCTTTCCCCGTGACCGCGCCGACCAGTTGGCGGCCGTCGCATCCGGTCTGACCTCGTTGACCGCGGGAGCCTCCCGCATCTTCGAGGGTGGCCACGTGAACCAGACGGTTGTGGAGATGGAGCGGGGATTCCTCTTCATCATGTCCGTGTCCGATGGTTCCTCCCTCGCCGTACTCTCACATCCGGAGGCGGACATCGGCCTCGTTGGGTACGAGATGGCGCTTCTGGTGGACCGTGCCGGTACCGTCCTGACCCCGGACCTTCGAGCAGAGCTCCAGGGGAGCCTTCTCAACTAACAGACAGACGGTGCTTTTTGGTGTCCCGAGGCCATAAGGTTTCGGGACGCGGTCCCATGGTGATGGGTGCCCGGCACAGTCGGAGGAGGAGAAAAGTGGCAACACCCCCAGGCGGTTCGTCTTCGGGCAACTGGTCGTACGGCCCCGGCCAGGGGCAGGGCGGCCAGGGCGACGGTTCTCAGAACCCGAACCGGTACAACTTTCCCTCCGCACCGTCCCCTCGGCGTCAGCAGCCGTACGCACCGCAGGGTCCCGGGACCTCGCCCTACGACCAGCCGTCGGCACCGCGCATCCAGCCGGTGCAGCCGCATCGCCGTAACCCCGAGCCGTCACCGGCCGGGAACACGCACAACCCCCTGGTCCGTCCGTACGCCATGACGGGTGGCCGGACCAGGCCCCGCTACCAGCTCGCCATCGAGGCGCTGGTGCACACCACCGCACAACCGCACCAGATGCAGGGTCAGTTGCCCGAGCATCAGCGGATCTGCAACCTATGCCGGGAGATCAAGTCGGTGGCCGAGGTATCGGCCCTGCTGACCATCCCTCTCGGTGTGGCCAGGATTCTCGTCGCCGACTTGGCGGAGGCGGGCCTGGTCGCCATCCATCAGCCCGGCGGTGACGAGAACGCCGGCGGCCAGCCAGACGTGACTTTGCTCGAAAGGGTGCTCAGTGGACTTCGCAAGCTCTAGCGGAGGGCCTTCCCGCTCCACCACGTCCGCGAAGATCGTGGTGGCGGGCGGCTTCGGCGTGGGCAAGACCACGTTCGTCGGGGCCGTCTCGGAGATCAACCCGCTGCGTACCGAGGCCGTCATGACGTCCGCGTCCGCGGGCATCGACGACCTCACGCACACCGGAGACAAGACGACGACCACCGTCGCCATGGACTTCGGCCGTATCACCCTGGATCAGGACCTGATCCTGTACCTGTTCGGCACTCCCGGCCAGGACCGCTTCTGGTTCATGTGGGACGACCTGGTCCGCGGCGCCATCGGCGCGATCGTCCTGGTGGACACCCGCCGTCTCGCCGACTGCTTCCCCGCGGTCGACTACTTCGAGAACTCGGGTCTCCCGTTCGTCATCGCCCTCAACGGCTTCGACGGCAACCAGCCGTACAACCCGGACGAGGTCCGCGAGGCGCTTCAGATCGGCCCGGACGCTCCGATCATCACGACGGACGCCCGCCACCGCGCGGACGCCAAGTCGGCACTGATCACGCTTGTGGAGCACGCGCTCATGGCGCGGCTGCGCTAGCGGTCCTTCTTCTCCTCCCGTACTCACCCATCACCCGACGGCCCCCGCTTCTCCGCACGGAGAAGCGGGGGCCGTTGTCGTGCGTTCCCGTGTGGCGGCCGGGTCCTGGGCAAAGACCGCGGCCCCGCCCTCCGGAGGGAGAGCGGGGCCGTGTGCGCGCTGAAGGTGTCAGTGCCAGCTGTGCGGGGCCCGGAAGCCGGGCTCGCGCTCCAGGCGGCGCCAGCCGGCCTTGGGGCGGGCGACGTTGTGAGACGTGGCGGACGCGGGTGCGGCCGCCGCGCGAGCCACCAGGACGGCCGTGATGGCGGCGACTTCCTCGGGCTCGGCGTGGCCCTTCTCGACGCGGATGTCAGGGTTGTTCATAGGTGTCAGTCTCCGTGAGAGAGGTTTCCGCAGCGCTGCCGCGGAGGATCCGCAGGGTTACTGCGGGGGGTTGCCGTGCTTACGGGAGGGCAGGTCCGCGTGCTTGGTGTGCAGCATCGCCAGCGACCTGACGAGCACCTCGCGGGTCTCCGCGGGGTCGATGACGTCATCGACAAGACCCCGCTCGGCCGCGTAATAGGGGTGCATCAGCTCGGCCTTGTACTCCTTGACCATGCGTACGCGCATCGCCTCGGGGTCCTCCGCCTCCGCGATCTGGCGGCGGAAGATGACGTTGGCCGCGCCCTCGGCGCCCATCACGGCAATCTCGTTCGTCGGCCAGGCGAACGTGAGGTCCGCACCGATGGACTGGCTGTCCATGACGATGTAGGCGCCTCCGTACGCCTTGCGCAGGATCAGCGAGATCCTCGGCACCGTCGCGTTGCAGTACGCGTAGAGCAGCTTCGCGCCGTGCCGAATGATGCCGCCGTGCTCCTGGTCGACACCGGGAAGGAACCCAGGGACATCCAGGAGAGTGACGATCGGGATGTTAAAAGCGTCACACATCTGGACAAAGCGCGCAGCTTTTTCGGAGGCCTCGATGTCCAGCACGCCCGCGAGGGACTGCGGCTGGTTGGCCACGATTCCGACGACCTGGCCGCCGAGACGGGCCAGCGCGCAGATGATGTTGCGGGCCCAACGCTCGTGCACCTCAAGGTAGTCGCCGTCGTCGACGAGCTCCTCGATGACCTTCGTCATGTCGTACGGGCGGTTGCCGTCCGCGGGAACCAGGTCGAGCAGAACGTCCGAGCGGCGGTCGGCCGGGTCCTCCGACGCGACGCGCGGCGGGTTCTCGCGGTTGTTCTGCGGCAGCATCGACAGGAGGTAGCGGACCTCGGCGATGCAGGTCTCCTCGTCGTCGTACGCGAAGTGGCAGACGCCGGAGGTCTCCGCGTGCACGTCGGCGCCGCCGAGGCCGTTCTGGGTGATCTCCTCGCCGGTGACCGCCTTGACGACGTCCGGTCCGGTGATGAACATCTGCGAGGTCTCGCGGACCATGAAGACGAAGTCGGTGAGGGCGGGGCTGTAGGCCGCGCCGCCCGCGCAGGGGCCGAGCATCACGCTGATCTGCGGGATGACGCCGGACGCCTTGGTGTTGCGCTGGAAGATGCCGCCGTAACCGGCGAGCGCGGAGACGCCCTCCTGGATACGGGCCCCCGCACCGTCGTTGAGGGAGACCAGCGGCGCTCCGGCCGCGATGGCCATGTCCATGATCTTGTGGATCTTCGTGGCGTGGGCCTCGCCCAGCGCGCCGCCGAAGATGCGGAAGTCATGGGCGTAGACGAAGACCGTACGGCCCTCGACCGTGCCCCAGCCGGTGATGACACCGTCGGTGTACGGCTTCTTGGCCTCCAGGCCGAACCCGGTCGCCCGGTGCCGACGCAGCTGCTCGACCTCCTGGAAGGAGCCGGCGTCCAGCAGCAGCTCGATGCGCTCCCGCGCGGTCAGCTTGCCCTTGGCGTGCTGAGCGGCGGTCGCCTTCTCGCTGGGGCCCCGCAGCGCCTCCGCACGGATCGCGTGCAGCTCGGCCACGCGACCGCGCGCATCCGTGGGTTCGCCTGAGGATCCTGCGGATTCGGCCTCGTCCAAAACGGTCATGTAGCGACCTTACGAAGTCCGCCAAGGAAAAGGGGCCGTCGACTCCGTACAGTCTCCGGGCCGTTTTCCTGGCACCCCTCAACAGAACCACTCCACGCAGGCAGGCGATCTGACTGCTCAAGGGGCACAGGGCTTGTAGAGGTCACACAAACTCGTCAGCTGAGAGCCACCTCACATTCATGAGGAGCACATGCCATCCCTGGGGTGAACGGCCACTCTCCGGCCGCCACCTCGGGCCGCTGCCCGGGAAGCGGTTCGACGGGACGCACCGTAACGTCATCAACACACAGAGGATGATGTTGAAACTTGAATGGAATAGGTCTACCTTCACCCTTGTTGGCATCGTTGAAACTTAAACAGCCTCAGTGAACAGCCTCGCGTCGCGACTTCGGACGAAGCCGCGACCCGTCCCCCAAGGAGCAGATCATGGGCATCTTCGGCCGCAAGACAGACACCGACACCGACGCCGCCACGACCCCCGCCGAGGTGAACCCCGACCTGGCCGCGCTGACCGGCGAGTACACGATCGACCCGGCGCACTCGACGATCGGCTTCGTCGCCCGCCACGCGATGGTGACCAACGTCAAGGGCAGCTTCAAGGACTTCGAGGGCGCGCTGCACCTGGACGGCTCGGACCCGTCCAAGTCGACCGCCACGCTCGACGTCAAGGTGGAGAGCATCGAGACCGGTTCGGCGGACCGTGACGGCCACCTCAAGAGCGCCGACTTCTTCAAGGCGGACGAGTTCCCGACCATGACCTTCCGCTCCACCGAGGCGGAGGCCCTGGGCGGCGACGACTACCGGATCACCGGCGAGCTGTCGATCCTCGGCACCACCAAGCCGCTCACCATCGACCTGGAGTTCAACGGCTCCGCGACGGACCCGTTCGGCAACCAGCGCGTCGGTTTCGAGGGCACGGCGCAGATCCTCCGCTCCGAGTGGGGCCTCTCCTGGAACGCGGCCCTGGAGACCGGTGGCGTTCTCGTCTCCGACAAGATCAAGCTGGTCTTCGACATCTCGGCGATCAAGAACGTCGCCGCCTGAGCCGACGACAGCCGCCTCGGGGCCTCGGCCCTACGGCATCGTGACAGCGCCCGTCCTCCGCAGCCCCCGCGGCCAGAGGACGGGCGCTTCGCTATGTGCGAACGCACGTCCGGACGGAAACCCGGACGCCCGCCGCGAGAACACGCCTCAACCTGTGACTCCGCAATGAGAACTTGGGTGCCAACGATGAATGCAACAGAATTGTTGACAATCCTGAACTGGCCCATTTACGTTCGCAAGCAGAAGATCGGGTGGGACGACACGGGTGGGCGATACCGCCGCCGGGGCCTACAGGGCCACCGCATGTGCGTCCTGCGCGACGGAGTCGACTCGACGGCAGCACCGCGTCTGCCGCGCATGGGAGAGACCTCAGTGAAGCACAGGGCAGTGAAGCGCAGGACCGTCGTCATGGGCATGGGCGCCACCGCCGGGGTCGCCGCGGCCGGCGGCTTCGCGTTGAGTGCGAACGCATCGGGCACGTCGAAGTCCTCGGCCGCCTCGGGTGCCCTCGCCTTCGACAAGGACGCCTATACCGAGCTGACGACGACCATCACCGACGCGGACGGCGACGACAAGGAGGTCGTCTACCACTTCTGGAAGGCGATCACCTATGTCACCAACCCGGTGGACGAGAAGTACCAGAGCCTGAACGTCAGCGTTCCGGTCAAGATCGACGGCAAGGCCGTGGACGCCACCGACGCCCCCATCATCTTTCCCAACGCCGTCGGCGGATACATGCCGTCCTCGGTGGCCGACGCCACGGGTGTGGGCGGTGCCGAGATGACCGGCACGCCGACCGGGGGCGGTGCCGCGCCCAGCGCCTCGGCCTCCGCTTCTGCTTCTGCTTCTGCTTCTGCCTCTGCCTCTGCCTCTGCGGGCTCAGGTGAGGTGGCTTCCGGCGGCAACGCGATGACCAACGCCCAGGGCGGCATGGTCAACCTCGGCAAGCTGGGCCTGGCGGCGGGTTACGTCGTCGTGGAGCCCGGCGCGCGCGGCCGGACCCTCAAGGACTCGGACGGCAACTACTACGGCACCGCGCCCGCCGCCATCGTGGACCTCAAGGCCGCCGTGCGGTACGTGCGCGCCAACAAGGGCGTCATCCCGGGCGACACCGACCGGATCGTCTCCACCGGCACCAGCGCGGGCGGCGCCCTCTCCGCCCTGCTCGGCGCGTCCGGCGACAGCGAGATCTACGCCAAGTACCTGAAGGAGCTCGGCGCCGCCGACGCGTCCGACGCCATCTTCGCCACCGGAGCCTGGTGCCCGATCACCGACCTGGAGCACGCGGACGGTGCCTACGAGTTCAACTGGGGCACCAACGCCCTGAGCACCGGCAAGCAGGTCGACCAGACCGTCTCCAAGGCGCTCCAGTCCCAGTTCGCCGAATACCAGGCCTCCCTCAAGCTGCGGGGCCTGAACCGCTTCGGCTCCCTCACGGCCCGCAACTACGACGACTACATGGTGGAGACCTACCTCCAGCCGTCGGCCACCAAGTACCTCACGGATCTGTCGGACTCCGCCCGTGCGACCTACCTGGCCGCGAACACGTTCATCACCTGGTCCGGCGGTGAGGCGACCTTCACGTGGGCCGACTTCCTGACGCATGTGGGCGCGCGGAAGAAGGGCACGCCGGCCTTCGACGCCTTCGACCTGTCGGCGGGCGAGAACAACGAGTTCGGCAAGGACACGACCGAGGCACGCCACTTCACTGCCTACAGCCTCAAGAACGACACCACCGGGGTCACCAGCAAGCGTCTCGCCGGCGACATCCCCGAGAAGCTCGACCTGATGAACCCGATGTACCACTTCGCCAAGAAGAACCCGGGCCGCTCGAAGCACTGGTGGATCCGCCTCGGCACGAAGGACTCCGACACCTCCCTGACGGTCTCCGCCAACATCGCGGCCGCCGCCGACAACCTCGGCGACGACGTCAACCACTTCTACTACTGGGACGAGGGCCACGGTTCGAACATCGACCCGGCCGACTTCCTCACCTGGGTCGCCAAGGTGACGGGCGGCACGAAGCGCGCCGCCTCCCGCAAGTAGCACCCGTCAGCACCGCCCGCTGAGCGGCGTCCCCTCCAGATGCGGATGCCGCCCGCCTAGACGCCGAGCCCGCGCCCCCGGGGCTCGGCGTCTAGGTGTTCTCGGGTCTGGCCCCGCCCCGCCCCCGCCTCGGTCCCGGTCCCGGTGAATAACCCGGTGCGGGTACCCGCAGGTGGCAGTTAGCCTCCGGGCATGACCTGGTTGCCCGTTGGCTTCGTTCATCCCGTTCGTGTCGAGTTGCCGGGCGGATATCACCTACGTCCGATCAGCGGGGCGGACGCGGACCTCGACTACCCGACCGTGATGGGCTCGCGCGAGCGGCTGTGGTCCATCTTCGGTGCGGCGTGGGGATGGCCCGCCGAGACCATGTCGTACGAGGCGAACAAGAAGGACCTGGAGCGGCATGCGGACGAGATCGCCGCGCATCAGTCCTTCAACTACGTGCTGCTCAATGACGCGGGTACCGAGGAGTTCGGGTGTGTCTACATCGATCCGCCGGAGAAGACCGGTGCCGATGCCGAGATCTCCTGGTGGGTCGTGGACGAGCGCGTGGGCACCGACCTGGAGCGGGACCTGGACGCGCTGGTGCCTCGGTGGATCGACGAGGACTGGCCCTTTGAGCGACCGCGGTTCATCGGGCGGGACTTGTCGTGGCAGGACTGGCTGAGCTTGCCGGACGCCGGCTGACCCTGGTCTCACGGACCTACGCGTCGCGCCGCCTGAACGCCGCTCCGCCCAGCAGCAGTAGCCCGAGGGCGTACGCCGCCAGCACTCCCAGACCTGGCCAGGGGCCTATCGGGAGCCGGGCGAGATCCCGCGTCGCCTGGATGGCCAGGCCCGCCGGCATGGGGGCCCAGCGCTCGATACGGTCCGTCCAGGCCGCCGAGCCGAGCAGGTCGGCCAGCAGCGGGACGACGTACAGGAGGCCGAGGCCCAGCGTGATCGCGCCCGCGGTGTCCCGTAGCAGGGCCGCCAGGCCGAGGCCCAGGAGGGCTATCAGGATCAGGCAGAGGACTGAACCGAGTGCTGCCCGGAGCGTGGTCGGGTCGGTGAGGGTGTGGAGGGGGTAACCCTCGGCCGGGGTGAATCCGTTGCCCGGGAGGATCAGGCGGGCGGCGTAGAGGGACGCGGTGATCGCCAGGACGCCGGCTGCCGCCGTGACAGCGGCGAGGACGGCCGCCTTCGCCACGAGAACCCGCGAACGGCGTGGGATCGCCGTCAGCGTGGTGCGGATCGTGCCCGTGCCGTACTCCGCTCCCAGCGACAGGGCCCCGAGAATCAGGACCGTCGCCTGGCCGAGCCAGACTCCCATGAGGCTCAGCTTCACCGTGTCCTCGTGGCACGCCGCCGCCGTCAGGCAGTCCCGGGTGGTGACCGCGGCAGCCGAGGCCGTACCCACCGCGACCGTCAGGACCACCGTCGCGGCCAGGAGCAGCCAACTGCTCGGCAGCGTAAGGAGTTTCGTCCACTCGGCGTGGAACGACCACCTCATGCCTCCCCTTGACGATGACCCCGTACCCCTCCTCGCCGACGACGACCTCATACGTCTCTCCTGCGCAGGCGCCAGGCGGCCAGCGCCAGTGCCACCGCCACGTATGCGCACAGGACCGCGAGGCCGTTCCACGGGGCGAGGGGGTAACAGCCGCTCTCCGGGAGACAGTTGTGGTCGACCTGGGGGTAGTACGTCACTCCCTGCTGGACGGCGAACGCCGCCGCCGGGGTGACCTTGAGCAACCAGTGCGCCACCGTGAGCGGGAGGGCGAAGGCGAGGACCTGCGGGAGGATCACGAGGACGACCACGACCGTGATCGCGCCGGCGCTGTTGCGGAGCAGCGCGCCTGCCGCGAGGGCCAGCACCGCCACCAGGGACAGGAGAGCCGCGCTGCCGACGACCGCACGTAGGGCTGGGGTGTCCAGGAGGGAGAGGTCGGGGTACGCGGGGGGCGCGAACCCGTTGTCCCGCATGGCGCTCTGAGCGAGGGGGAAGGTGATCGCCGTAGCCGCCAGGCCGACGGCGAACGTGACGCCACCGATCACCAGGGCCTTCGCCGTCAGGACCCTGGCGCGGCGGGGCGTCGCCGTGAACGTCGTACGGATCATGCCGTGTTTGTACTCGGACGTGATGAAGAGGGCGCCCAGCGCCACCATGAACAGCACCGCCACCAGGACGCCCTGGAAGCTCATCTGGACGATGTCGCCGCCGGTCTGGTCCGGGGCGATGTCACCCTGACCGGTGACGGTGTAGACACCCGCGGCCGATACCAAGGTGGTGCCGGGTGTGATGTGCGCCGGACCGGACTGCGGGGCGTCGGGGTCGTCCGGAGCGGGGGCGCCCACGTCCGTGCTGGTCCAGGGGGCTCCCTTGACGCCGCCGCTCAGGGCGAGGTGGTCGAAGCTCGCCGTGATGCTCGTACTGCCGGCCTTCTCGGAGGTGCCGCCGAAAGCCCGCCGCAGGTTGTTGTGGAGGGGGGTGGCGACGAACAGGCCCGCCTCGGCCGTCCTCGTCAGCCCGGGCAGCTCGACCGAGCCCACCTTCGTCCACTCGGATCCGTCGGCCGACTCGTACCCCGTCAACCGCGCGCCCGTCCGTGTCAGGCGGAGCCAGCGCGGAGCTTCGGACGCTCCGCTGCCCGCCTTGTCCTGTGTGAAGTTCCACTGCATGCGGACGCCGTGGTCGGGGGTGACCATCAGCGCCGCGTACTGACTGCCTGCCTCGGTGCTCTGCTTGATGGCGACTCCGGCCTTGGCCCACGGCTCGGGGTTGCCCGCGAGCCCTTTGAGGTCGGATACACGGACCGTGACGCTGCCGTCGGCGGCGAGCGGCTGGTGGACGAAGCGGAATCTGTCGTTGACCCGGGTGCCGTCCGGGGCGACGGTGACCTGGTTCTCGTTGGACCCGTCCGAGGAACCGTCCGCCGCGAACTGGGAGATCAGGACCGTGACCGCCGCGGCCACGGCGAGCACCAGCACCCAGATCCGCACCGTCCAGAACTTGGACCACTCCGCGCGGAGCAACCGTCCGAAGCCGTCGCGGGTGGGCGGGAGTTTTGAGCGGTAGGCGGTGACGGTCGTGGTCGGCGTCGGCGTCGGCGTCGGCGTCGGCGTCGGGGAGGGTGTCGGGGAGGGTGTCGGCGAGGTCATCGGGCCACCTCGCCCTCGGGTGCCGAGGTGAACTCGGTCGCGTGTCTGGTCAGTTCCATGTACGCCTCTTCCAACGTCGCCCGGTGTGCGCCCACTTCGGCGAAGGGGATTCGGGAAGCGCCGAGCAGGGCCACGATGCGCTCCGCGGGCAGGCCGGTGACCGTGAGGGTGTCGGCGCCGGTGACGGCGACGGTGGCGCCCTCGCCTGCCAGCAGCTTCATCGCCTCCGTACGCGCGCTCGTGCGCAGGGCGACACGGTCGCCGGACGCGGCGGCGAGCAGGGTCGCGACGGCGGTGTCGGCGATGAGACGGCCCCGGCCGATGACGACCAGATGGTCGGCGGTGTCCTCCAGCTCGCTCATGAGGTGGCTGGAGACCAGGATGGCCCGGCCCTCGGCGGCCAGTCGGCGCAGTAGGCCACGGATCCACTGGATGCCCTCGGGATCGAGGCCGTTGACCGGTTCGTCGAGGAGCAGGACCGGCGGATCGCCCAGCAACGCGGCCGCTATGCCGAGGCGTTGACGCATACCGAGTGAGTAGCCGCCCGCGCGGCGGCGGGCCGCCTGGGCCATTCCGACCTCTTCGAGGACCTCGTCCACGCGGCGCAGGGACAGACCGTGCGAGTGCGCCAGCCAGCGCAGGTGGTCACGGCCGCGGCGGCTCGGATGCAGAGCGGCCGCATCGAGCAGGGCGCCCACCTCGAGAAGGGGAGAGCGCAGGGACTGATAAGCACGGCCGCCGATGAGCGCTCGCCCCTCGTCGGGGGCGTCCAGGCCGAGCACGGACCGCATCGTGGTCGACTTGCCCGCCCCGTTCGGGCCGACGAACCCGGTCACCTGCCCCGGCTCGACCGTGAAGGACAACCCGTCGACCGCGACGGTCCTGCCGAACCGCTTGCGCAGGTCTTGGACTTCGATCGTTGCGTCACTCATGCCCAGCGACACTAGGGACCGGCGGGCCTCCTCGTCGTCCCGCCAGGGAGCCGTCTTCGGCACCCCTGACGCGAGGGAGGAATCGCCTTCCGAGTCCCCCACATGAGGGAGAAACCCCAGGGTGACGCGCTGCGCCGCCGCCGACGGCACAATGGCGGGCATGAGCGAGGACACGGCGCGACGCGGCGATGGGCTCGCGGGGGTGTGGAAGCGAGTGCGGCGCTTCCCGACCCCCGTGGCCTACCCCGCCGCGCTCGCTTTCCTCGGCTGCGCCGAAGTCCTCGTACGTGTCGGGAGCCTGCGTGAGAATCTCGCGCTCGCCCTGCTGCTCGCGGTCTGCACCACGCTGCCGCTCACCTTTGTCCTCGGGGCCGAGCGCGCCGTGGTGGTACGGGCCTGGGCCGCCGTGGCGGTGACCTCCGCGGGAGTGCTGGCGCTGACGCCGTTCCGGGCGCTCACGCTGGCAGGCGTCGTGGCCCAACTGGCTTCCGTGTACTGGCTCGGGAGAGCGGGGGCGTCCCGGCTCAGCGGGGCACTCGTGCTGCCGTACGTCGTCCTGGCCCTGGTCAGTCAGGACAGTGACGCCACCCGGGTGACGGCCGTCCTCGTTGCCACGCTCGCCTCCGCGGCGGCCGCGACCGGCATCACCCATCACGTCCGCAGCGCGGCGCTGGCGCACAGCGCGACCGAGCGGGCCTTCGCCGACACTCTGCTCGCACATGCCGCGCGCGGTGAACGGGCCCGGATCGCAAGGGAGCTGCACGACGTCGTCGCGCACCACATCTCGGTGATCGCCGTCCAGGCCGAGACCGCCCGTCTGACCACGACCGGGCTCCCCGCCGACGGCGCCACCCGGCTGCTCGCCATCGGGGACACCGCACGGACCGCGCTGACGGAGATGCGGCGGCTCCTGGGGGTACTGAGAGAGGACGCCGACGCGGTGGTCACCCGGCGCCCACAGCCCGGCCTGCACCAGCTCATGGAGTTGATCGACGAGTCCCGGGACGTCTCCGGCTCCCGCACCCGGTTGATCGTCAGCGGCCGGGTCGCCGCCCTCGATCCGGGTATCGAGGTCACCGCGTTCCGCATCGTCCAGGAGGCCCTGACCAACGCCAGACGGCACGCGCCGGGTGCGGCCGTCGACGTGGAACTGCGCTATGCGGAGCAGGACTTGGCGATTCGCGTCCGTGACAACGGGCCGGGGCCCGGTCTCCCGAGCGACCTCGTTGCCCACTACGCCGGCCACGGACTCCTCGGTATGCGGGAGCGTGCATCCACGGTCGGCGGCAGCCTCCGAACCGGCCCGGCTCCGGGGGGCGGCTTTCTGGTCGAGGCCCTGTTGCCGGTGCGAGCGGAGGCTGTCGTATGACCGAAGGCAGGACCGAAGGCACAGGCGAAGCTGAGCCGATGACCGAGGCCGAGCCGAAAACTGATGCCACAGCCACAGCCACAACTATGGCCACGGCCACGGCGGCCACCGCCCCCGTCCGTATCGTCGTCGCCGATGACCACGAGGTCGTGCGTGCCGGATACGCCGGGCTGCTCTCGACCCAAACGGACTTCGCGGTCGTCGGCACGGCGCGCGACGGTGCCGAGGCCGTGCGGATCTGCCGGGAGCAGCGGCCCGACGTGGTCCTCATGGACGTACGTATGCCGGTCATGGACGGGATCCAGGCGACTGCCGAGCTGATGACCGACGAGTCCGCTGGTCCGGACGCTGACGCGGACGCCCGCGTGGACTCGGACCCTGACCAGGACGCGCCGCGCGTGCTCATCCTCACCACCTTCGATCTGGACGAGCATGTGTACGACGCTCTCGCGGCTGGGGCGAGTGGGTTCCTCTTGAAAGACGTCACCGCGGAGCGGCTCTTCGAGGCCGTACGGATCGTGGCCGCGGGTGAGGCGCTCCTCGCGCCCGGCATCACGCGGCGTCTGATCGCGGAGTTCGCCCGGCTGAAGCCCCGCGCGCCCACGCGGAAGACGCTCGGTGTGCTCACACCGCGGGAGACGGAGGTGTTGCGGCTGATCGCGGAGGGGCTGTCCAATCCCGAGATCGCGGGGCGGCTCCAAGTCGGCGAGGAGACGGTGAAGACGCACGTCAGCCGGGTGCTGTCCAAGCTCGGGCTGCGGGACCGTACACAGGCGGTCGTGACGGCGTACGAGTCGGGGCTGGTCGTACCGCGCGCGATCGCCGGGCCGTCGAGGTCGGCCTGAGCCCAGGCACGGGTCAGGGCTTCGACTCAGACCCAGGCCTCTGCGCTGGCCCTGGCTTTGGCCTTGGCGCTGGTCTTGGTCGTGGTCCTGGCGCTGGCTCAGTGGCCGATTTTCCGTCGACCCCGCCAGCCCCGTCGGCCCCGTCGGCCCCGTAGGCCGCTCCGGCCGCTCCGGCCGCTCCGGCCGCTCCGGCGGAGAACCTCGCGGGTTTCAGCGGGCGTCGTAGTCCTGGCGGGCGTCGTCGACCTTGTCGAGGTTGGCGGTGGCCCAGTCGGCGAGGGTGGCGAAGAGGGGGGCCAGGCTGCGGCCCAGTTCGCTGATCTCGTACTCGACGCGTGGAGGGACCTCGGCGTGGTAGGTGCGCAGGACGAGTCCGTCGCGCTCCAGCTGGCGCAGGCGTTGTGTCAGCACCTTGGGCGTGATCTTGGTGATGCGGCGTTCCAGTTCGACGAAGCGTAGCCGCCCGTATTCGTTGAGCGCCCACAGGATCGGTGTCGTCCAGCGGCTGAAGACGATGTCGACCACCGGGGCGATCGGGCAGGCGATCTCCGGGTCGATCGGCACGTTCGCCGCCCGCAATGTGGCGTCGGTCACAACCGGCCTCTTTCCCCATTACTTTCCTCTAGGTACCTACTATGCCATCGCTAGTAGCTTCTCATCAGGCCCACAGGGGGCCCGGCCAACAGGGCACAGGGGAGCGAACATGATCGTGGTGACCGGAGCGACGGGCAATGTCGGACGGCCGCTCGTGGAGGCGCTGGCCGCGGCCGGTGAGCAGGTGACGGCGGTCTCGCGCGGGGCCACGGGGTCCGAGTTGCCGGCCGGAGTGCGGCACGTCCGGGCCGATCTGGGCGACCCGGAGAGCCTGGTGCCGGCGTTCGACGGGGCCGAGGCGCTGTTCCTGCTGACGTCAGGGGAGCTGCTCTCGGACGGGGACCACCTGAGCGGGGCCCTCGACGCGGCTCGGGGCGGGGGCGTACGACGTGTCGTTCTGCTGTCCTCTCAGGGCGTGGGGACGCTGCGGCATCCGCCGGGGCTGGAGGACGCGGTCAAGCGGTCGGGGCTGGAATGGACCATGCTCCGGCCGGGAGGTTTCCACTCCAACGCGTTCGCGTGGGCCGAGGCGGTCCGGGCGAGGCGGGAGGCAGCCGCCCCCTTCGGCGATGTCGCGCTGCCGACGGTCGACCCGGTCGACATCGCCGAGGTCGCCGCCGTCACGCTGCGGGAATCCGGTCATGGCGGCGGCACCTATGTGCTGACCGGGCCGGCGCCCGTCTCGCCCCGGCAGCAGGTCGCGGCGATCGGGGACGCGCTGGGCGAGCCGGTGCGGTTCGTCGAGCAGACGCGTGAGGAGGCGCGGGCGCGGATGCTGGGGTTCATGCCGGAGCCCGTTGCCGACGCCACGCTGGCGATTCTGGGCACGCCCACGGCCGAGGAGCAACGGGTCAGTCCGGATGTGGAGCGGGTTCTCGGACGTCCGGGGCGTACGTTCGCGCAGTGGGCCGAGCGGAACGCCGCCGCGTTCAAGTGACCACGCTGACCGACGTGGCCCGCGCTGACCACAGCGGTCAGCGCGGTAGGAGCAGCCCGAGCAGTAGGAGTAGCCAGAGTGGTCGGAGCGGTCAGCGCCGTAAAGGGCGCGACTCGAAGGAGCCTCAGGCCGTCCTGCCCTAATCGGCTCCCCCGCCCGAGCCTGTTCCCCTCCGAGTTGGCCTCGGCGTCCGAGCCGACCTCTCGGTCAGAACCCGCCCCCGAAGTCCCCTCCCCCACCGCCGCCACCGAAGTCGCCTCCGCCGTCGAATCCGCCGCTGAAGTCGCCGGAGTCGAAGTCGGCGCCGGAGACGTCGCCGCCGGTGTAGCCGCCGGCGCCGAAGTCGCCGTATCCGGAGCCGTAGTCGGCGGCGTACGCGGGGCTGGCCATCATGCTGCCGAGCATGGTGCCGACGAGGAGGCCGGGCAGCAGGCCGCCGCCGAAGTAGCCGCCCGCCCAGGGGCCGTAGGCCGGGCCCGCGTCCCAGTAGGGGCGGCGGCCGTAGGCGGTGTCCACCTCGCGGATCGCCGGGTCGGCGCCGTCGGCCAGGCGGGCCTGGTCCGCCGCGCACACCGGGACCTCGCGGGTCGCCCCGTCGGCCGGGGTCCAGGTCGCGTCGGCGACCGAGGGGCCGTGCCGTGGGTCGAAGAAGCAGGGGGCGCGGCGTTCGGGGACCGGGCGGCCCTCGCGACGCGCAGCGAGTTCGGCGAGGGAGAAGCGGCCGTCGTCCAGGGCCTTGGTGACGGCGCGTACGTCCTCGGGGTGCTGGGCGGCGGCCATGGACGACTTCGCCTGCTCGTAGGCGTCGAGCGCGCGTTCGTAGTCCGCGCGCATCGCGTCGTCCGCGCCTGCTTCGGCGGGGTGGAAGTCGAGCCGGTCCAGTTCCTCGCCGAACGCCGTGATGTCCTCGTCCACCACCACACGGAGCTTGTCGAGGGCCTCCCGCTGCTCCTCCGCCTTGCGGCGCCTGGTCCGCCGTACGAACGCGTACGCTCCCGCGGTGCCGGCCACGGCCACCCCGCCGAACGCGATCAGCGCGGCGGTGGAGACCCCGTCGCCGCCGCCGGAGTCCCAGCTCGCGGGGGCCACACCACCGACGTTGGCCAGTGCACGGTCCGTGAAGTCGTTCAGCTGGGTGGCGGTGTCCTCGTTCTGGACGCTGGTGACCAGGTTCCGTACGGCGGTGGTGGACATCACCGAGGAGTCGGCGCGGGCGTCGAAGCGGTCGCCGAGCCTGACCGCGTACAGGCCGGTCACGCCGGTGGCGGTGCGCAGGTTCTGGAAGAGGTTCTGGGTGGGGAAGTCCGCGGGGAGCACGGCGACGAACACCGGTTTGTCGGCGGTCTCGATCTTCTTGGCGAGGGTGTCGGCGTCCGCGCCGGAGAGCTGGGCGGAGGCGGCGGGATCGACGTACACCGGGGATTCGCGGAGGGCTGCCGCGACTGTGGCGATGTCGGTGGCCGCTTGCGCCGGGGGCGCCTGGGCGGTGAGAAGTGCCAGGGCTGCCAGGGTCAGTGCGCTGAGCAGTCCGGGGAGCCCTCTGCTGAGTGCGGCCCTCATGTCTTCGACGGTACCTGACGGTGGCCGGAAGTGGAGGGGTGGGCGGTGAGGCTGTTTTCGCCCCCTCCGCCCCTTCCCGTCCCGTCTCTGGGGGCTGCGCCCCCAGGCCCCCCTTTCGCGCTGACGCGCTCGTCCTCAAACGCCGGACGGGCTGAAGAACTTCGGCACCGTCCGGCGTTTGAGAAGCGCAGCAGGCCCGTTACGCCGCCCTGTACGCCTCCCTCAGTTTCGCCACCGCGTCCGCGTACCGGCCCGTCAGCAGCAGGTGGTCGGCGTCGGCGAAGGGTTTCGCGACGGCTGCCGTGATGGCGGTGCCGATCTTCTGCTGGACCAGGAGGCGGGCCTTGGTCACGACGGTGCGGCCTGCCGCGTCCGAGCCTGTCCGGTCGGCGATCCTGGCGGCCAGTGCCAGGGCGTTCAGGGTCGCCGTGCCGCCCTCCGGTGTCCTGGTGAGTGTGGTGAGGCCCCAGCCGTACGGGAACTGCGGATCGTACGAGGTGTCGCCGACGTTGATCGGCAGCTGGGCCTCGGACTTCGGCCAGGTGACGGGGAGTTGGCCGGTGAAGGCGCGCCTGCCGTAGAGGACGTCCGCGACTCCGGAGCCCTCGGTGCCAGGCAGCCAGGAGGCGACCAGTGCGTCGATGCCGGCCAGCCGGTCGCCGATGAGCTGCGGGCGTCCGGAGACGGTCAGGACCACGCACTTGAGGGCGCCGCACACCTTGTCCACGGCGGCCTTGTCGGCGGCGGTCAGCTCCAGGTCGTTGCCGTTGCCGACGTCGCCGACGCCCTCGGCGTACGGGGTCTCGCCGACGACGACCACGCCCACGTCGTAGCCGGAGGTCGACGCCGACGCGTCCTTGGAGTAGGTGACGTTCCCGCCGGCCTTCTTCATCCCCTCCAGGATCGTCGTGCCCTCGGTGATGGCGCCGGACGAGCCCTGCCAGGTGATGGTCCAGCCGCCTGTCTGGTTGCCGATGTCGTCGGCGTTGGACCCGGCGACGTACACCTTCTGGGACTTCTTCAGGGGCAGTACGCCGCCCGCGTTCTTGAGCAGGACCTGCGACTCGGCCGCCGCCTCGCGGGCAACGGCCCGGTGTTTCGGCGAGCCGATGTCGGAGGCGCCGCTCGTGTCGGCGTAGGGCTCCTCGAAGAGGCCGAGCTTGAACTTCTGCGTGAGGATGCGCGATACGGCGTCGTCCACCCGCCGCTCGCTGATCCGGCCCGCGTTCACCTCGGCGACGAGCGTGGTGTGGAAGTCCTTGTACGCGTACGGCACCATGATCATGTCGAGGCCCGCGTTGATGGACGTCCGGACGTCGGAGGCGTAGTCGCCGGGGATCTGGTTGATGCCGTCCCAGTCGCTGATGACGAAGCCGTCGAAGTCCATGCGGTCCTTCAGCACGCCGTTGATCATCGCCGCGTTGGCGTGCATCTTCACCGGGCCGACGTCGTCGCCGAGGATGTCGAGCGACGAGTACGACGGCATGACCGAGCCGACACCGCGGTCGATGGCGTCCTGGTACGGCGCGAGGTGCACCGCCTCCAGCTCCCGCTTGGTGACCTTGGTGATGCCCTGGTCGATGGTGTAGGTGCCCGAGGTGGACGAGCCGTACTCGGTGCCGCCGTCGCCGACGAAGTGCTTGGCGGTGGCGAGGATCTTGTCGCTGTCGCTCAGGTCCTTGCCGTTCGCGCGGCCCTGGAGACCCTGGATGATCGTCTCCATGGACTCCACGAGGGCCGGGTCCTCGCCGAAGGACTCGTAACCGCGGCCCCAGCGTTCGTCGCGGGTCACGCACAGGCAGGGCGCGAAGTCCCAGGGGATGCCGGTGGCGCGGACCTCGGCAGCGGTCACCGCCCCGGTCTCCTCGGCGAGTTGGGGATCACGGGTGGCGCCGATGCCGATGTTGTGCGGCATGACCGTCGCGCCGACGAGGTTGTTGTGGCCGTGCACCGCGTCCACGCCGTAGATCAGCGGGATCTGGAACCGCGTTGCCTGCGCACGGAGTTGGAAGGAGTCGATCATTTTCGCCCACGCCTCGGGGGTGTTGGGCGTGGGGGTGGAGCCGCCGCCGGAGAGAAGCGAGCCGAGGCCGTACGCCGCGATGTCACCGGGGGTGGTCATCGCGCCGCGCTCGGCCTGGGTCATCTGACCGGCCTTCTCCGCCAGGGAGAGCCGGGGGACGAGGTCGGCGACGCGCTTCTTCACCGACAACTTCGGGTTCAGGTACGGGAGTCCGTGGGCGTCGATGACGACCTGCGGGCTCTGGGCCGGGGCCTTGGCTCCCGTGACGGTCAGCTTCAGCGGGATGGTCTCGGCGGATTCCCCGGACCTGTCCTTGAGGGTGGCCACGGAGAGGGTCCGCGAGGTGCCGGAGGCCGTGCCCGCCGGGAAGGTGATCGTGCCCTTGAGGGGGGCGTAGTCCTTGCCGGGGACCGCGGTGCCGCCGGTCGTCTCGTACGCGACGGTCACCGGCTCCTCGAGCGGGACCGTGCCGGTGGTGGCGACGGAGACCTTGACCTTGGCCCTGCCGCCCTCACCGACCGGGTAGACCGCGGCGTCGGTGACGACGCTCGCGCGCAGCGACTGGTCGGCGGTGCCGTACAACTCCACGTCGTCGATGGCGAACTGGCCCTTGACGCCGACCGGGAGCGTGAGGGAGTAGCCCCACATCGCGGTGAGGCCGAGGATCTGGTCGATACCGCCGACGGGCTGGTAGTCCGTGCGATAGGCGAAGTCGGTGAAGGGGATCTCGATCTGTTTCCAGCCGGTGAAGTCGTCCGTGAAGGATGTCGTCCACAGCTCGGAGGCTCCGCCGTTGGCGCCGCCGTCCTTGATCTCGAAGGGGATGCTCTTGCCGTTGTTCTGGCCGTCCCACCAGAAGCGGATGCCCTTGTGCGCCGACCAGTTGTGAGCCGGCCGGCCGGAGGCGAAGTCGTGGCTGTAGCCGCCGTAGCCGCTGATGTCGTAGGCGCCGGTCAGGACCTTGGCGCCCTCGGGTGCGTCCGCGCGGGCGGTCAGGGCCAGTTGGGGCGGATCGTCGGTGTCGCCGCCCCACGTGAAGATGCCCTCGGCGGGCGGATTCGCGAACGGAACCTCGCCCTCGAAGGCGTCGACGGGGACAGGAGGCGGGTCGTCGGCTCCGGCCGCGGCCGACGCGGAGGCCAGGGGCAGCAGCCCGGTGAGCAGGGCGGCGGAAACGAGCAGGGCGGTTCTTCGCATGGACCTTCCCTCGACTCTCGTTGATCCTCTTCGTTCCTGGTGTCGGTCCTCTTCGGCACTCTGGGCACCCTCGTAGCGCCCCTCAGTACTCTTACGACTTAGATCACGCCGTGAGTTAACTGGCGTCCCGACAAGCCGTCAAGACTTCACGTCAGAACCGGTACACGGGCAATTGACGGCTGGATCAGGAGAGTTGTTCCTTCAGCCTCTGAACGCGCGACCCCTTGACGCGCGCCCGGACCCGTCATTTACTCACGCCTCGCACGCCCCTGTCCCCCACCATCAGAAGGGCTGCGCCCCATGAGCATCACGAGCACAGCGAGATCTCCGAGGAGAACCGGGCGGGCCGCCCGGCTGCTCGTGGCCGCACTGCTGACGACGGCGGGCCTCGGCGCCGCGGGTACCGCTCCCGCCCACGCGGCGGGCGAACAGGTCACCGCCTACCTGACCACGACCGACGACACCGGCGGCCGTAACGTCACCCGAGGATTGCAGCCGCAAACACCTTTCGCCTTCCAGGCCGGTAGTGGCGGCAGCGGTGACAACATCACCGTCGACGAGAACACCCGGTACCAGACGTTCACCGGGGGCGGCGCCTCCTTCACCGACACCGCCGCCTGGCTGATGGACGGCAGCGGGGCGCTGACACCGGCCGCCCGCGACGCCGCGATGACGAAACTGTTCTCCCCGACGGACGGGATCGGGCTGTCGTTCGTACGCAATCCGATGGGCGCCTCGGACCTCGCGCGGTTCGGGTACTCCTACGACGACGTGCCGGCCGGGCAGACGGACCCGACGCTCGCCCAGTTCTCCATCGCACACGACCTGGCGGACGTCGTGCCGCTGACCAAGCAGGCGCGCCAGCTCAACCCGGCGCTGACCGTGATGGCCTCGCCGTGGACGGCACCGGCCTGGATGAAGGACAGCGGGTCGCTCAACGGCGGCTGGCTGAAAGCGGAGAACTACGGTGCGTACGCCTCGTACTTCGTGAAGTACCTCCAGGCGTACCAGGCCCAGGGTGTGCCCGTCTCGTACGTCAGCGTGCAGAACGAGCCCACCTGTTGCGCCGGGTACCCCTCGATGAGCTGGAACGCCTCGGGGCTCGCCTACTTCACCAAGAGCGAGCTGCTGCCCAAGCTCCAGGCGGCGGGGCTGTCGACGAAGGTCCTCGCCCATGACTGGAACTGGGACATGTACGACTCCTACGCCGCCTCCACGGTCGACGACGCGGCGGTCCGCACGCACCCGAACTTCGGCGGGATCGCGTGGCACGGCTACGGCGGCGACGTCAACAAGCAGACCACCGTGCACAACCAGTACCCCACGCTGGACGCGTTCGGCACCGAGCACTCCGGTGGCACCTGGATCGCCAACCAGCAGCGCGAGGACATGCTCAACATCGTCGACTACACCCGGAACTGGGCGAAGTCGGTGACCAAGTGGTCGCTGGCCGTGGACCAGAACATGGGTCCGCACAACGGCGGTTGCGGCACCTGCACGGGGCTGGTCACCGTCCACAACGGCGACGCGCGGAGCGGACAGGTCGACTACACCGTCGAGTACTACACGATGGGCCACCTCACGAAGTTCGTGAAGCCGGGCGCCCAGCGGATCGCCTCCACGGCGAGCACGTCCGTGCCGAATGTCGCGTGGCGCAACCCGGACGGGTCCAAGGCGCTGATCGCCTACAACGACGCGTCCACCGCCAGGACGGTGACGATCAACTGGGGTTCGCAGCACGCGACCTACTCGCTGCCCGGCAAGACCTCGGCGACCTTCACCTGGGCCGGGACGCAGGCCGGTGGCGGGGACCGGACCGGCGCGTTCGTGGGGCTCGCCGGCAAGTGCCTCGACGTGGCCGGTGCTTCGTCGGCCAACGGGGCCGCCGTGCAGCTCTACGACTGCAACGGCTCGACCGCGCAGAGCTGGACCGTCAAGGCCGACGGGTCGGTCCAGGCTCTGGGGAAGTGCCTGGACGTCACCTCCGCGTCCACCGCGGACGGGGCGCGGCTTCAGCTCTACGACTGCAACGGGTCGGGGGCGCAGCGGTGGTCGTACAACTCCACCAGTGGTGATGTCGTCAACGCCGCGGCGAACAAGTGCCTCGACGTGAGCGGGAATTCCTCGGCCAACGGGGCTCGGGCGCAGATCTGGAGCTGCACGGGGGCTGCCAACCAGAAGTGGCGTCTTCAGTAACCAGTAACCCGGTGGCGGGCGGGGCGGGCGTTTTCTCGCCCCCTCCGCCCCTTCCCGTCCCGTTCCTGGGGGCTGCCCCCGGACCCCCGCCTCGCGCTGGCGCGCTCGTCCTCAAACGCCGGACGGGCTCTACTCCGCCGGCTCGACCCCCGCCCTCAGCAGGCCGTACGTGCACGCGTCCTCCAGCGCCTGCCAGGACGCGGCGATCACGTTCTCCCCGACGCCGACCGTCGACCACTCGCCCGCGCCGTCGGAGGTGGAGATGAGTACGCGGGTGGTGGACTGGGTGCCGTGCTTGCCCTCCAGGATGCGGACCTTGTAGTCGACGAGCTCCAGCTTGGCGAGCTGAGGGTAGAGCTTCTCGAGGGCTACGCGCAGGGCACGGTCGAGGGCGTTGACCGGGCCGTTGCCCTCGGCGGTGGCGACGATGCGCTCGCCCTTGGCGAAGAGCTTGACGGTGGCCTCGTTGGCGTGGCTGCCGTCGGGGCGGTCCTCGACGATGGCGCGCCAGGACTCGACCCGGAAGTACTTGCGGGCGCGGCCCTCGGCCTCCTCACGGAGCAGCAGCTCGAACGACGCGTCGGCCGCCTCGTACGTGTAGCCCTGGAGCTCGCGCTCCTTGACGCGGGCGACGACCCGGCCGACCAGCTCGCGGTCGCCGCTGATGTCGACGCCGAGCTCCTTGCCCTTGAGCTCGATGGAGGCGCGGCCCGCCATGTCGGAGACCAGCATCCGCATGGTGTTGCCGACCAGCTCGGGGTCGATGTGCTGGTACAGATCCGGGTCGACCTTGATCGCGGAGGCGTGCAGGCCGGCCTTGTGGGCGAAGGCGGAGACACCGACGTACGGCTGGTGCGTGGACGGGGTCAGGTTCACCACCTCGGCGATCGCGTGCGAGATCCTCGTCATCTCGCGCAGGGCGCCTTCGGGGAGCACCTTCTTGCCGTACTTCAGCTCCAGGGCCGCGACCACCGGGAACAGGTTGGAGTTGCCGACCCGCTCGCCGTAGCCGTTCGCGGTGCACTGGACGTGGGTGGCGCCCGCGTCGACGGCGGCCAGCGTGTTGGCGACCGCGCAGCCGGTGTCGTCCTGGGCGTGCATGCCGAGCCGGGCGCCGGTGTCGGCGAGGACGGTGGCGACGACGGCCTGGACCTGGGCGGGGAGCATGCCGCCGTTGGTGTCGCAGAGGATCACGACGTCGGCGCCGGCCTCCGAGGCGGTGCGGACGACGGCCTTCGCGTACTCGGGGTTCGCGCGGTAGCCGTCGAAGAAGTGCTCGCAGTCGACGAAGACCCGGCGTCCCTGGGAGCGCAGGTGGGCGACCGTGTCGCGGACCATCTCCAGGTTCTCGTCGAGGGTGGTGCGCAGCGCGAGCTCGACGTGCCGGTCGTGGGACTTCGCGACCAGTGTGATCACCTGGGCGCCGGAGTCGAGCAGCGCCTTGACCTGCGGGTCCTCCGAGGCCTTGGCGTTCGCGCGGCGGGTCGCGCCGAAGGCGACCAGCTCGGCGTGCTTGAAGTCGATCTCCCGCTGGGCGCGGGCGAAGAACTCGGTGTCGCGAGGGTTGGCGCCGGGCCAGCCGCCCTCGATGAAGCCCACCCCGAAGTCGTCCAGGTGCCGTGCGATGGCCAGCTTGTCCGCCACGGTGAGGTTGATGCCCTCGCGCTGCGCGCCGTCGCGCAGCGTCGTGTCGAAGACGTGGAACGAATCGTCGAGTTCGCTGGTGTCCGTCATGGTCTCTGGCTCCTGAGGTTTGGATCTCGGTCTGTACCGGAATGACCGGCTCCACCGTCCTCCAATGATCCCTCGCGCTCTTTTCCCGGCTTGAGGTGGGCCAGGAAAACGAAAAACCCCTCGCGGGTGCGAGAGGTCTGCGCGCGGGTCGAAGACGACGGTGCCCGCCCGTACGTGGTGGTACGTGGCGGTCACTGCGGACCGGCGCGCCTGCTGCCAATAATCGTGGCGAACGAGAGCACGAAGGCAGCTTTGCACAAGTCGCCCCCACGCTCACCGTCCGTCTCAGGATGCGAACACGGTGTTGATCACCGGACCGCGGTCACCGCGCCGCCCGCAGGAAGACGTCCGACACCCCGCTGGTGTCCCCCGCCACCGGGTGGGACGCCCCTGCACTGAACGCCACCGCACGTCCCTTGGCGGCCGGCGTCTCCGTTCCGAGCAGGCCGTACGCGATCCGCTGCCCTGCGTACGACCCGGACCGCCGATCAGGCGTCCGGGAGGAGACCCTCGTCCAGGAACTCCCGTACGTGGCCGAGGATCTGTCCCCGGTCCGTGCCGCGCGGCCCGATCGCCACGTGGATGGAGAACCCGTCGAGGAGTGCCCGCAGCCGCGCGGCGAAGCGGTCCGGGTCGACGGCGCGGAACTCGCCGTGCGAGACGCCCTCGGCGAGCAGTGCCACCAGGTCGCGGTGCCAGGCACCCTCGATGGCGGCCTGCCGTTCCCGGGCGGCCTCGTCGGCGTTCTGCGAGCGGTTCCAGACCTCGAGCCACAGGGTCCAGTGCGGGTCGCGGTGGCCGTCGGGGACGTACAGGTCGACGTACGCGTCGACGCGCTCGCGGACCGTGGCCGTACGGTTGAGCAGCCGGCCGCGTTCGACGCCCAGTCTGCCCTCGCTCCACTCCAGGGTCCGCAGCAGCAGTTCGTCCTTGGAGCGGAAGTAGTAGAGGAGATGGCCGCTGCTCATGCCGACCTCACGGCCGAGCGCCGCCATGGTGAGCTTCTCCAGGCCGCGCTCGGCGATCATGCCCATGGCGGTGGCGAGGACCTCCTCGCGCGGCGGCGCGTTCTTCCGCGCACCGGCCATAGCTCGCCTCCCTAGGTCTTCGGCTGCTGTTGCGTGATGCAGTGGATGCCTCCGCCGCCCGCGAAGATCGTACGTGCGTCCACCAGTGTGACGGTCCGTCCGGGGAACAGCCGGCGGAAGATCCCGGCCGCGATCTCGTCGCGCGGGTCGTCGAAGCCGCACAGGACCACGCCGCCGTTGCAGAGGTAGTGGTTGATGTAGGAGTAGTCGGCCCAGTGTCCGTCGGCCTCCAGGACGGCCGGGGCGGGCACCTCGACGACCTCCAGCCTGCGGCCTCGCGCGTCGGTCGCCGCGTTGAGCAGGCCGATGACCTCCTTGCCGACCTCGTGGTCGGGGTGCGCCGGGTCCGGCTGGGAGTGTGCGACGACGACACCCGGGCGCGCGAACGCGGCGACGATGTCGACATGGCCGAGTGTGCCGAAACCGTGCGGAGGATAGTCGCCGGTCAGCCCGCGGGGCAGCCAGATCGCCCTGCGGGTGCCGAGGTGGGCGTGGATCTCCGCCTCGACCTGCTCGCGGGTCCAGTCGGGGTTGCGCTCGGGTCCGAGCTGCACGGTCTCGGTGAGCAGGACGGTCCCCTCGCCGTCGACATGGATCGCGCCGCCCTCGTTGACGAGCTTCGAGGCGTACGTCCGTGCCCCCGCGAGGTCCGCGACCTGGCCGCCGATCTTCGCGTCGTGCTCCCAGCGGGCCCAGGGCTGGGCGCCCCAGCCGTTGAACGTCCAGTCCACGGCGGCGAGTTCGCCCTTGCCGTCGGTGAGGAAGGTGGGGCCGATGTCCCGCATCCAGGCGTCGTCGAGCTCGCGTTCGACGGTGTCGACGTCCGGGCCGAGGAGCTCCCGGGCCGCCGCCGACTGCCCCGGGCCGCACACCACGGTCACCGGTTCGAAGCGGCGGACCGCACGGGCCACCGCGGCCCACGCCGCACGCGACTCGGCGAGGTCGTCCGGGTCCTCGAAGGTCGGGTTGGGACCCGGCCACGCCATCCAGGTGCGCTCGTGCGGGGTCCACTCGGCGGGCATCCGAAAGCCGTCGGCGGCAGGGGTGTTCATGGCGGGTCCTTGGCGGCGGGGATGTTCATGGCGGGTCCTCACAGGAAGTACAGGCGGTTGAGGGAGACCGAGTCGGCGGGCTCGGAGCGGATCGGATCGCCGTCGAGCGTGACGAGGCCGGTGCGCTGGTCGACGTCGACCGCTCCGGTACGGGAGTTGAGGCGCAGGTCGGCCGGGCCGATGCCGCGTGTGCCTCGGACGGCGACCCGTCGGCGGCGGGTGGGCATCAGGTCGTTGCCCTGGTCGAGGGCCGCCTGCGCGACGAACGCCACCGAGATGTCGGCGGGCGTCGATCCGTGTGCCCCGAACTGCGGGCCCAGGACGAGGGGTTCGCAGGTGTCGGTCGCCGCGTTCGGGTCGCCGACGACGCCGTACGCCGGGAAGCCGGACTTCAGCACCAGTTGCGGTTTGGCGCCGAAGTACTCGGGCCGCCACAGCACGATGTCGGCGAGTTTGCCGACCTCGATGGAGCCGACCTCGTGCGAAAGGCCGTGCGCGATGGCGGGGTTGATGGTCAGCTTGGCGATGTAGCGCAGGACGCGTTCGTTGTCGTGGTCCGTCTCCGGACAACCCTCGAGCGCGCCGAACTCGGCCTTCATCTTCCCGGCCATCGCGAACGTCCGGCGTACCGTCTCGCCCGCGCGACCCATGCCCTGCGCGTCCGAGGACGTGATGCCGATCGCGCCCAGGTCGTGCAGCACGTCCTCCGCGCCCATCGTGCCCGCCCGGATCCGGTCGCGGGCCATGGCGGCGTCACCGGGCAGGTCGGTCTTCAGGTCGTGGACGGAGACGATCATTCCGTAGTGCTCGGCGACCGCGTCCCGGCCGAAGGGCAGGGTGGGGTTGGTGGAGGAGCCGATGACGTTCGCGACTCCCGCCATTTTCAGCACGTTCGGCACATGTCCGCCGCCGCACCCTTCGATGTGGAAGGCGTGGACGGTGCGCCCTTCGAGAACCCGGAGGGTGTCCTCGACCGAGAGGCATTCGTTCAACCCGTCGCTGTGCAGCGCGACTTGGACGTCGTACTCCTCGGCGACGCGCAGCGCGGTGTCCAGCGCGCGGGTGTGGGCGCCCATGTCCTCGTGCACCTTGAAACCGCTCGCGCCGCCCTCGGCGAGCGCCTCGACCAAGGGGGCGCCGGAGGAGGACGAACCCCGGCCCAGGAAGCCGATGTTGACCGGCCAGGCGTCGAACGCGTTGAAGGCGTGGCGCAGCGCCCAGGGCGAGTTGACGCCCACTCCCCACACCGGGCCGAACTCCTGGCCGATGACCGTCGTCACCCCGGAGGCGAGCGACGTCTCCATGATGCGCGGCGACAGCAGGTGGACGTGCGTGTCGACGGCACCGGCGGTGGCGATGAGCCCCTCGCCGGAGACGATCGACGTGCCGGTGCCGACCACGACGTCGACGCCGTCGAGGGTGTCGGGGTTCCCGGCCCGCCCGATGGAGTGGATGCGTCCCTCGCGGATGCCGATGGAGACCTTCCGGATTCCCAGGGCCGCGTCGATCACCAGCACGTTGCTGATGACGACGTCGCAGGTCTCGCGGACGGCGGCGGCCTTGAGGTGCAGCCCGTCGCGGGCGGTCTTGCCGAAACCGGCGAGGAACTCGTCGCCGTACTTCTGGGCGTCGGACTCGACGCGGACGGTGAGCCCGGAGTCGCCGAGGCGGACGCGGTCGCCCGCGCGTGGGCCGTGGGTGGCGGCGTACTCGTACGGATTCATCGCGCTCCTCCCGAGCCGTGGGACGCCTCGGCTCCCAGGTACCCGCAGGCGGCGGCCCTGCGCAGGGCCTCCTCCTTCGCTCCCGGCGCGTCCAGGGGGCCGTCGACAAGTCCGGCGAACCCGATCGCGATCCGCTCGCCGCCGATGGGCAGCAGCCCGACCTCGGCGCTGTCGCCGGGCCCGAAGCGCACGGAGGAACCCGCGGGCACGGCGAGCCGCATCCCGTAGGCGTCCCCGCGCGGGAAGTCGAGCCGGGGGTTTGCCTCGAAGAAGTGGAAGTGCGAGGTGACGGAGACGGGCACGGTCGCGGTGTTCGTGACCAACAGCCGCACCACGGCGGCCGGTTCGGCATGCGCGGGCCCCGGCAGCAGGGCGCCCGGAGCCTGATCGCCGAGTCCGCCGCCGATGGGGTCGCTGACGACCGCGAGCCGCGAACCGTCGTCGAAGACCGCCTCGACGTGCACCTCGGTGACGACGTCGGCGACGCCCGGCAGCACGTCGTCCGGACCGAGCACCGACCGGGCCGCGGCGATCGCCTCCGCGAGCCGCCGCCCGTCGCGGGCTGCCTCGCACACGGTGTCGGCGATCAGCGCGGTCGCCTCCGGCACGTTCAGCCGCAGGCCCCTGGCCCGGCGGGCGCGGGCCAGCTCGGCGGCCCCGAAGAGCAGCAGCCGGTCACGTTCCGTGGGGGTCAGTCTCACGAAGCGACACCTCCTTGACCTTCCACTAATTAGAGCATCACTCTAACCATGACTTTCATCAAACGGAAACATTGACGTGTGAGCTTGGAGCACGTCACATTGAACGCCACTCAAAGTTCAGGCGGCCGTCGAAGGGGACCAGCCATGCCGGTAGAACAGCGCGGAGTCGACACCATCCCGGACGGGGAACGCACCAGCGGCCCCCGTGACCTCGTGTCGATCCTGCTGGGTTCCAACCTCTGCCTCGGCGTGATCATCTTCGGTTGGCTGCCCGCGTCCTTCGGCCTCGGCTGGTGGGCCTCGGTCAGCTCGATCGTGGCGGGAACGGTGGCCGGCACCCTGATCACCGCACCGCTCGCCCTGGTCTCCCTGTGCACGGCGACGAACCTCTCCACCTCCTCCGGCGCCCAGTTCGGCGTGCGCGGACGGCTGGTCGGCTCGGTCGTCGGTCTGCTGCTCGCCCTCGGCTACACCGCGCTGACCGTGTGGATCGGCGGCGATGTGATGGTGGGCGTACTGAACCGCCTGTTCGGGCTGCCGGTCAACGGTGTCTCGTACGGCGTGGTCTACGGGTTGCTCGCCGCGGCGACGGTGGCGGGCGCGGTGTACGGCTACCGCGTGCTGCTCGCCATGTCCCGGGTGCTGGCGATCGGCATGACGACGCTGCTGGTCGTGGGTGTGATCGCGTACGCCCCGCACTTCACCACCGCCGCGCTCCCCGAGGCCGGCGGCTATCTGCTCGGCTCGTTCTGGCCGACCTGGCTGCTCGCGGCGGTGGCGGCGGGCCTGTCGGGTCCCATCGCGTTCATCACCCTCCTCGGGGACTACACGCGCTACATCTCCCCCGCCCGGCACTCCTCCCGCAAGGTTCTGCACGCCACCTGGCTGGGTCTGACCGTCGGCCTCCTGGTCCCCCAGCTCTTCGGCACCTTCACGGCGTACGCGGCGCGCGCGGCCCTCGACTACGCGGGACCGCTGGTGTCCGCCTCCCCCGCCTGGTACCTGGTCCCGCTGCTGCTCGCCGCCTCCGCGGGCTCGGTCGGCAACGCGGGCCTGATGCTCTACTCGATGGGCCTGGACCTCGACGCGATCCTGCCGCGCGCCTCGCGCACCCACGCCACCCTCGCGGTCGCCGTCGTCGCCACGGCCTGTGTCTTCGTGGGGCACTACGCCTCCAGCGCGCAGGACGCGATGACCTCCTTCGTCCTGCTCCTGACCGCCGTCGGAACCCCCTGGGCCGTCATCACCCTCATCGGCTTCGCCCGCTGCCGCGGCGTCTACGACCCGGACGCCCTCCAGGTCTTCAACCGGCGCTCACGGGGCGGTGTCTACTGGTTCCGGGGCGGCTGGCACATCCAGGCCGTGGTGGCGTGGGCGCTCGGCGCGTTCGCCGGACTGCTGGCGGTGTCGCTTCCGTGGTACGAGGGGCCGCTGCTGTCGCTGACGGGCGGGGTGGACTGCGGTTTCCTGTTGTCGGGGCTGGTGGGCGGGGTCGCGTACACCTGCCTGACGTACAGCGGCGCCGGTTCCCCCGCCCCGGAGGTCCAGCACAGCTCCCCCGTGTCGTAACGCACGGACCGGAGGACGAAAAGAAGGGGTCCGCCCCGGTTCAGCCCGGCGCGGACCCCGTCACCTCTCCGTCAGCCGAGCCGGTGCATCCAGCCGTGCCGGTCCTCGCTGGTACCGCGCTGGATGTCGAGGAGCGCCTCACGCAGCCTCAGTGTGACCGGGCCGGGCTCGCCGCCCGACTGCTGCCACTCGGCGCCGGTGCGCTTGACCGTGCCGACGGGGGTGATGACGGCGGCGGTGCCGCAGGCGAAGACCTCGGTGAGCGTGCCGTTCTCGGAGTCGCGCTGCCACTGGTCGATGGAGACGCGGGCCTCCTCGGACTCGTAGCCCAGGTCACGGGCGACGGTCAGGAGCGAGTCGCGGGTGACGCCGGCGAGCAGCGAGCCGGTCAGCTCGGGCGTGACGATCCGGTCGCCGTACACGAAGTACAGGTTCATGCCGCCGAGTTCCTCGACCCACTTGTGCTCGACGGCGTCGAGGTAGGCGACCTGGGCGCAGCCCTTGGCCGCGGCCTCCGCCTGGGCGAGCAGGGAGGCGGCGTAGTTGCCGCCGGTCTTGGCGTCGCCCATACCGCCCGGGACGGCGCGGACGCGGTCCTCGGAGAGCCAGATGGAGACGGGCTGCACTCCGCCGGGGAAGTATGCGCCCGCGGGGGACGCGATGACCAGGAAGAGGTACTCGTTGGCGGGCTTCACACCCAGGCCGACCTCGGTCGCGATCATGAACGGGCGCAGGTAGAGGGACTCCTCCCCGCCGTGTGCGGGGACCCACGCCCTGTCCTGCCGCACGAGGACGTCGCAGGCCTCGATGAACGTCTCGACCGGCAGCTCCGGCATGCCCAGCCGGCGGGCCGAGGACTGGAAGCGCTTGGCGTTCATGTCGGGGCGGAAGGTGGCGACGGAGCCGTCCGCCTGCCGGTACGCCTTGAGCCCCTCGAAGATCTCCTGCGCGTAGTGCAGGGTCATGTTCGCCGGGTCGAGGGAGAGCGGGCCGTACGGGACGAGCTGACCGTCGTGCCAGCCGCGGCCCTCGGTCCACTTGATCGTCACCATGTGGTCGGTGAAGTAGCGGCCGAACCCGGGGCTGGCGAGAATCGCCTCGCGCTCCGCGGCGGAGCGGGGCTGCGAGGAGGGCTTGAGCTCGATCGTGGGCGTCGTCATGAGTGGTTGTCCTTCACCGGTTGTGTGTGCGGGCCGCGCTCACGCCAGTACTGCCAGTGGCCAGTGGCCAGTGCTAGGACGTCCGAGCATTCCCTCATTCCGCGGCTCCGTGTTCGAGTATCGCAAGTGTGGAGTCGCGGACGAAATGGTGTGATTGCGGCCCAGGGGATTGCCCAGGGGTAGATGGTGGCACCCGGCGAGGGCATAGCGAAAGCCGCCGGGTGCGGATGCGACCCGGCGGCTGCTGCGAGAAGTCAGAAGCGCGGGGTCAGCCGGCTACTCGTACGGCGAGCGCGTCGCCGATTTCCTCGGTGGAACGGGCGGGCCCGCCCACGCGCTCGGCGAGGTCGGCGGCGACGGCGTCCTCGATGCGGGCGGCCTCGGTCTCGTGGCCGAGGTGGCGCAGCAGCAGGGCGACGGAGAGGACGGTGGCGCTGGGGTCGGCCTTGCCCTGGCCCGCGATGTCGGGCGCCGAGCCGTGCACGGGCTCGAACATCGAGGGGAACTCGCCGCTCGGGTTGATGTTGCCGGAGGCGGCGACGCCGATGCCGCCGGAGACGGCCGCGGCGAGGTCGGTGATGATGTCGCCGAAGAGGTTGTCGGTGACGATCACGTCGAAGCGGGCGGGGTCCGTGACGAGGTAGATCGTCGCGGCGTCCACGTGGATGTAGTCGGTGGTGACCTCGGGGAACTCCTCGGCCACCTTGTTGAAGACGTTCGTCCACAGGTGGCCGGCGAAGGTGAGCACGTTGTTCTTGTGGACCAGCGTGAGCTTCTTGCGCGGGCGGGCCTGGGCGCGGGCGAAGGCGTCACGGACGACGCGCTCGACACCGAAGGCCGTGTTCACGGAGACCTCGGTGGCGACCTCGTGCGGGGTGCCCTTGCGGATGGTGCCGCCGTTGCCGGTGTACGGGCCCTCGGTGCCCTCACGGACCACGACGAAGTCGATCTCCGGCTGCCCGGCGAGCGGGGTGGCCACGCCCGGAAGGAGCTTCGACGGACGCAGGTTGACGTGGTGGTCGAAGAGGAAACGGAGCTTCAGCAGGAACCCGCGCTCCAGGACTCCGGAGGGGACCGACGGGTCGCCGATCGCGCCGAGCAGGATCGCGTCGTGCTTCTTGAGCGCCTCGGCGTCGGCATCGGTGAGGGTCTCACCGGTCGCGTGGTAACGCTTGGCGCCGAAGTCGAACTCCTTCGTCTCCAGCTTCACATCCTGCGGAAGGACGGCGGAGAGGACCTTGAGCCCCTGGGCCACGACCTCCTGGCCGATGCCGTCACCGGGAATCACTGCGAGATTGATGCTGCGAGACATGCCAGCACCGTACTACTCGTCCCATGGGATGACACTCGACGTCCGCGATATGGACATGGAACTCCGTGGCGCACCGACCTGTCGACCCCCGTTCACCCGTACGTCCGGCGGTTGTTGGTGCGCGCTGGGAAGTTCACCGGCATGGACCCCAGCATGAACCCGAGCCCGGACCTCCCCGACTTCGGCATCCCGCCGCGGCTCGCCCGCCGGATGAGCATGGCGGAGCAGCACGAGTACCTGCGGACGAAGCTCACTCGGCGCCGCGCGCTGGTGACCGCGGGCGCGCTGGCGGGCGGCGGACTGCTGGCCGGCTGCGCGTCCGGCGGGACGGCGGGCACTCAGCCGGCCGGCAACCCCTTGTCCACCGCCACCGGGCAGGTGCACGGCTCCGCCGTCACGCCCTTCGGCCGCCACCTCGCTTTCGGCGCGGACCCCAAGACGCAGATGCGGATCTCCTGGCAGGTGCCGCTCGCGGTCAGGAAGCCGTACGTCCGGGTGGGCCTGGCGCCCTGGGACCTGAGCCGGAAGATCGACGCCGAGCTCCGCGACCTGCACACGCCGGGGCTGACCGGCGTGCGGCTCGCGCTGGACCAGTACTATCCGCACGCGGCGCTCGACGGCCTGCGGCCGGGCACGAAGTACTACTACGGCGTCGGCCACGAGGGATTCGACCCCGCGAGCCCGGAGCGCCGCTCCCAGCTCGGCTCCTTCCGCACGGCGCCCGCCACCGCCCCCGCGAAGTTCGTGTTCACCGCCTTCGGCGACCAGGGCGTCACTCCCGACGCGCTCGCCAACGACAAGCTGATCCTCGGCCGCCGCCCGGCGTTCCATCTGCACGCGGGTGACATCTGCTACGCGGACGTCACCGGGCACGGCGAGAAGTCGGACTCCTACGACCCCGGCGCCTGGGACTTGTTCCTCAAGCAGACCGAGCCGGTGGCCAGGTCGGTTCCGTGGATGGTGACGACCGGCAACCACGACATGGAGGCCTGGTACTCACCGAACGGCTACGGCGGTCAGTCGGCACGCTGGAGTCTCCCGGACAGCGGCTTCGACGCCCGCGACGCGCCGGGCGTCTACTCCTTCACGTACGGCAACGTCGGGATCGTCGCGCTGGACGCGAACGACGTCTCGTACGAGATCCCCGCCAACCAGGGCTACAGCGGCGGCAGGCAGACGGCCTGGCTCGACAAGCGGCTCGGGGAACTGCGCGGGAGCGTCGACTTCATCGTGGTCTTCTTCCACCACTGCACGTACTCGACGTCGTCCCACGCCTCCGACGGGGGCGTTCGGGACGCCTGGCTGCCGCTGTTCACCAAGCACCAGGTGGACCTGGTGATCAACGGGCACAACCACGTGTACGAACGCACCGACGCCATCAAGGGCGGCAAGGTGGGCAGGCGGGTGCCGGTCGGCGGGTCGACGGATCCGACACGGGACGGGATCGTGTACGTCACCGCGGGCGGCGCCGGCAAGAGCCTCTACAGCTTCCCCGTCGGGGTCGAGGACAGCTACGAGGGGAAGGTCGCCGACCGCGAGTCCGTGGACACCTTCCACTGGACGAAGTCGCGGAACCAGCGGGCCGAGAGCGTGGAGTGGTCGCGCGTGCGGTACACCGGCTACTCCTTCCTCTCGGTGGAGGCGGAGTCGGGTGCGACACCCCGGCTCAAGGTGTCGGCACTGGCGCAGAGCGGCAGGCGCGTCGACCACTTCGAGGTGCGGCGCGGGGTGTGAGCGCTCCGGGGTGCGATGCGCGAGCACTCCGGGGTGCGGTACGGGCGAGCGCAGGCAGGCCCGCACCGCACCCCGTGCGGGCGCGGCTCCCGTGCTGAGCGGCGGGCCTCAGTGGCCCGTCGAACCGCCGTTGTCCCTGCGGTCGAGGGCACGCTGGAGGGCTGCGGCGGCGTTCTTGCGGTCGGACTCACTCGTACGGGACGCGCTCGTACGGGACACGCGACGGACTCGGCTGACGGTCGTCTCGGCCATGATGATTCGACTCCTTGCCTCCGGACGCGGCGCGGCCGGAAATGCGGTGAGGGGATTCGAGACGCCGGAAGAGACGGGGAGCGGTGCCGCAGGGGTTGCCTGCCAGGGGCTCCGGCTCACTGCCGTCATTCGCTTGGTCTAGCGAGACGTTCGGCTCCTACAAAGCTAGGCGAGGAGCACGCGTCTGTCTCCACAATTACTCGGACTTCCTACTATCTGAGACGGCGGATTGAGGCACACCACTCTGACCTGCGAGGACAGTCCATACGACATCACCCGCCGCCGAGTGCGGCCGTCAGAGAACGTCTCCGTCCCGCCAGTCGAAGACCAGCTCGTACGCGGGGTCGAGAGCGGCGGCGACGGGCCGTAAGAAGGTCGACCCTTCCTCGTCGGGCAGGCGGACGACACCGTCGGGGCTGAGGGCACAGACGCGACCGGACCAGGGCTGCCAGCCACGAGCGGTGTAGAGAGGCGCCCCTTTCTCGCTCGCCGACAGCGCGCCCAGCGAGTACGCCCCGTCGATCACCCGCTCCAGTTCGGCCATGACCGTGCCTCCCAGCCCCGTACGGCGGACATCGGCCCGTACCCCCACGGCCTCCACGTATCCGACCCGCAGCGAGCGTCCCCGGTGCAGCACCCGGCGCTGGATGACGGAGCCGTGCGCGGCGAGACCCCGCTCGTCCAGCACGAGCGCGTGGATGCCGCCGAGGCCGTGCTCCCAGTCCTCGGCGTCGAAGCCCCCTTCGAAGGCGCCTTCCAGGAGCGCGTGAACGGCGCCGAGTTCGGCGGGCGTGAGGTCCGCGGTGTGGGCGGTGCGCAGTCGGATGGTCATGGGCTCAGTATTCCCAGAAGACGCGGCGACCTCCGCGGGTGTACGACACGGGCCGGGGGGGCGCCCCCCCCCCCCGGCCCCCGGGCCCGGGCCCAATGAAGGAAGCGCGGCGGGGGTGGGCCCCGGGTAGGGGTAGCGTAGGCCGGCGGGGCCGGCAGCCGGTGCATGTAGGGG
>NZ_JBITHE010000008.1:37825-112354 GCF_044457665.1 Streptomyces sp. NPDC050535 | reverse complement strand
GGGGGGGGGGGGGGGGGGGGGCGGGGGGGTGGGCTGGGGCCCCCCCACCCCCCCCCCCCGCCCCCCCCCCCCCGGGGCCCCCCCCCGGGGGGGCCCCCCCCCCGGGGGGCGGGCCCCCCCGGCCCGGAACCTTGTGACGTCAGGGCGTCGGGGGTCAGCCCATGTGCGGGTACGCGTAGTCGGTCGGCGGGACCAGCGTCTCCTTGATGGCGCGGGTCAGGGTCCACCGCTGGAGGTTCTGCGGGGCGCCGGCCTTGTCGTTGGTGCCGGAGGCACGGCCCCCGCCGAAGGGCTGCTGGCCGACCACGGCACCGGTCGACTTGTCGTTGATGTAGAAGTTGCCGGCCGCGTAGCGGAGCTTGTCCATCGTGTACGCGGTGGCCGCGCGGTCGCCCGAGACGACCGCGCCGGTGAGCGCGTAGTCGGACGCCGACTCCATCTGGGTCAGCATCTCCTCGTACTTGTCGTCCTCGTAGACGTACACGCCCAGGAAGGGGCCGAAGTACTCCGTCTTGAAGACCTCGTTCTCGGGGTCCGAGCACTCGACGACGGTCGGGCGCACGAAGTAGCCGACCGAGTCGTCGTACGAGCCGCCCGCGACGATCGTGCAGGCCGGGTCCGCCTTGGCACGGTCGATGGCCGCCTTGTTCTTGGCGAACGCGCGCTCGTCGATGACGGCGCCGACGAAGTTCGCCAGGTCCGTGACGTCACCCATGGTCAGGTAGTCGACCTCGGCCGCGAACTCCTCCTTGAAGCCGGAGTTCCAGATCGACGCCGGGATGTACGCCCGCGAGGTCGCGCTGCACTTCTGGCCCTGGTACTCGAAGGCGCCGCGGGTCAGCGCGGTCTTGAGCACCGCGCGGTCCGCCGACGGGTGCGCGACCAGGAAGTCCTTGCCGCCGGTCTCGCCGACCAGGCGCGGATACGTGCGGTAGTTCGCGATGTTCTCGCCGACCGTCTTCCACAGGTGCTGGAAGGTCTTCGTCGAGCCGGTGAAGTGGATGCCGGCGAGGTCGCGGTGGGTGAGGGCGACCTCGGAGACCGCGATGCCGTCACCGGTGACGAGGTTGATGACGCCCTTGGGGAGACCGGCCTCCTCCAGGAGCCGCATCAGCAGCACGGCGGCGTGCGTCTGGGTCGGCGACGGCTTCCAGACGACGACGTTGCCCATGAGCGCGGGCGCGGTCGGCAGGTTGCCCGCGATCGCCGAGAAGTTGAACGGCGTGATCGCGTAGACGAAGCCCTCGAGCGGGCGGTGGTCGAGACGGTTCCAGACACCGGGCGAGTTCGCCGGGGGCTGCTCGGCGAGCAGGTCACGGGCGTACTTGACGTTGAAGCGCCAGAAGTCGACCAGCTCGCAGGGGCAGTCGATCTCGGCCTGCTGGGCGGTCTTGGACTGGCCGAGCATGGTGGAGGCGGCGAGGGTCTCGCGCCAGGGCCCGGACAGCAGGTCGGCGGCGCGCAGGATGATCGCGGCGCGGTCGTCGAAGGACATCGCGCGCCAGGCGGGCGCGGCGGCGAGGGCCGCGTCGATCGCGTCCTGCGCGTCGGCCTTCGTGGCGCCCCGGCCGGTGCCGAGCACGGCCTTGTGGTTGTGCGGCTGTACGACCTGGAAGGCCTCGCCGCCGCCGAGCCGCCGCTCGCCGCCGATGGTCATGTGGAGGTCGACCGGGTTCTCGGCCAGCTCCTTGAGCTTGGCCTCCAGGCGCGCGCGCTCGGGCGAACCGGGGGCGTAGCCGTGCACCGGCTCGTTGACGGGGGTGGGGACCTGGGTTACGGCGTCCATGGTTTCCGTGGCTCCTTAACTGAGCGGTGGGGTCAGCCCTTGGTGAGGATCGAGCGGGCGAAGAAGAGGAGGTTGGCCGGCTTCTCGGCGAGGCGGCGCATGAAGTAGCCGTACCAGTCGGTTCCGTAAGCGGTGTAGACACGCATCCGGTGGCCCTCGGCGGCGAGCCGCAGGTGTTCCTCGCCGCGGATGCCGAACAGCATCTGGAACTCGTACTCGTCGAGCTTGCGCCCGGCCTTGCGGGCCAGTTCCTGGGCGATGGAGATGAGGCGCGGGTCGTGGGACCCGATCATCGGGCATCCGTCGCCCTCCATGAGGATGCGCAGCACCCGCACGTACGCCTTGTCGACCTCGGACTTCTGCTGGTAGGCGACCTCGGCGGGCTCCTTGTACGCGCCCTTCACGAGCCGTACGCGGCTGCCGCTCCCGGCGAGGCGGCGGGCGTCGGCCTCGGTGCGGAACAGGTAGGCCTGGATGACGCAGCCGGTGCCGGGGAAGTCCTTCCGCAGCTCCTCGTGGATGGCGAACATCGAGTCGAGGGTGGTGTGGTCCTCGGCGTCCAGCGTGACGGTGGTACCGATGGCGGCGGCGGCCTCGACGACGGGGCGGACGTTGCCGAGGGCCAGCTCGTGCCCGCCCTCCAGCGCCTGCCCGAACATCGACAGCTTGACGGACATCTCGGCGCGGGTGCCGAGGTCCAGCGCCTTGAGGTGCTCGACGAGCTCCAGGTAGGCGTCCCGGGCGGCGTACGCCTGCTCGCGGGTCGTGATGTCCTCGCCGACGACGTCGAGGGTGACGGAGAGGCCCTTCGCGACGGCGTCCTGTACGACGGGGACGACCTGGTCGACCGACTCGCCCGCGATGAACCGGGCGACCACCTGCTTGGTGCCGGGCGCCGCCGACACGAAGCGACGCATCCTGTCGCTGCGCGACGCGGCGAGAATCACGGGACCCAGCACGGGGCACCTCCACAACAGAGCCAGCGGGAGGCCGAATCCCGACGATTCGGGTACGGCACGGAGAACCACCGTGAAACCTAGGGATCCCACCGATCCTCTGCCATCGACAGCTGTCACGCATCCGTGCCCTGGATCTCAGACAAATGTATGAAGGCCTGGCGGAAATGCGGGAGAATGCCCGGGTGACGGCTGAACACAGGGGTGACTACCAGGAGCTGGTCGACGAGATCTCGGCGCTCCTGGGCATGCCGGCGACTCTGGAGAACCGGGACTTCGAGCTGATCGCCTTCGCCGCGTACGACAGCGAGGGCGAGCTCGATCCCTCCGCCCTCGACCCCGTGCGCACCCGCTCGATCCTCACCCGCCGCTCCACCACGGCCGTGCGCACCTGGTTCGAGGGTTTCGGCATCACCCGGGCCACCGCCCCCGTCCGCATTCCGCCCACCCCGGAAGCGGGGGTGTACCGGGGCCGGATCTGTCTCCCGGTACGCCACCGGGGTGTCGTACGGGGCTACGTCTGGCTGCTCGACGACGATCCGGGGCCGACGGCGGACCAGCTGACCGCCGCCATGGTCGTCGCCTCCCGCATCGGCGCCCTGCTCACCGACGAGGCACAGGCCGGCGCCGACCTCACCCGCGAGCTCCGCGCCGTCCTCACCGCCGAGCGCGGCTGGCAGCGAGACATGGCCGTCGCCGAGCTGCGTACGGCCCTCGGCGCCCGCGGCGACGGCCTGCACACGGTGGTGTGCGTGGCCCCCTGGCCCTCGGCGGACCCGGACGAGGCCCCTTCCGTCCGTACGGTGCCGGGGGCGACCGCGCTGTGCACGGTGCCGTGGGGCACGGCGGGACAGAGCCTGGCGCTGCTCGTCCGGCTCCGGTCGCCCGACGTGCTGACCCCGGCGCTGACGGCGGCCTCGCGCTTCGTGCGGGAGGCGGCGGGGAACGCGGCGGCCGGTGTCGCCGGGGCCCGCACCGGTCTCGCCGAACTGGGGGCCGCCTGGCAGGAGGCCTCGGCCGCCGCGCGCGCCGTGCTGGCCGAGCCCCGCCTCGGCCCGGTCGCCGAGTGGTCCTCGATCGGCCCGTTCCGGCTCCTGACGTCCCTCCCCCCGGACGCGGCCCACGATCCCGTCGTACGCACCCTGTTGGAGCCCGCCCACCGCGAACTCGCCCGCACGGCCGAGGTCTTCCTCGACTGCGCCGGCCAGGCGGGCCGCACGGCAGCGGAGTTGGGAATCCACCGGCAGACCCTCTACTACCGCCTGTCCCGCGTCGAACAGCTCACCGGCCTCGACCTGGACGACGGCGAGGACCGGCTGCTGCTGCACATGGCACTGAAGGGCGCGCGGCTCTGACATCGGGCCGAGGCACGGCAGCGGGGGCGGCTCCGAGCGGTGATCCGACGGCTCAGCCGACGGGCTTCGCCGACGCCTCGATGACTCGGCGCAGCCCCTGGGTGAGCCGCTCGGCGTCGGTGGCCGACTCCGGGTCGAAGGTCCACTGCGCGATGAGGCCCATCATCAGGGTCGAGTAGAACTGTCCGACCGTGTCGACCTCTTCCTCGGTGACGTCCTCCTCCAGGCCGCCCATGAACAGCGGGACGAAGCCGCGCGACCCCTCGCGCTGAGCCCGCGCCAAGTGGTCTCGGACCTCGGGCAGTTGGTCCCCCATGGCGACGATCTCCATGCTCAGACGCCACATCGAGTGGGGCTCACGCATGGTGCTGATGACCTTCGACCAGACCTCCTGGAAACGCTCCAGGGAACCCGGCGCGGCAGCCCCGCTGACGCCTTCGATGGGGTCGAAGGCGTCGGAGAGGCCCTCCACCAGGGCGACGTACGCGGTGGCGAGGAGCTTGTCCTTCGACCCGTAGTGGTAGCCGATCGAGGCGAGGTTGGTCCCCGACTCCTTCACGATGTCGCGCGCGGTCGTGCGCACGAACCCCTTCTCCAGCAGGCAGCGCTTGGCGCCTTCGAGCAGATCCTCACGGTGTCCCATGCGGGCCAGCCTACCTCCGATCCAGACAACCGTCCCAGACAAACGTATTACACAGTCGTACTAGACAAGCGTTTATGACGCTCGTACAGTCCCTGCCATGACGAACCCGACGTGTACGACGAACCCGGCCTGCGAGCCGCCCGCCCGGGCCGGCCGCCGCGAGTGGACCGCCCTCGGCGTCCTGATGCTTCCGCTGCTCCTGGTCTCGATGGACGTCTCGGTCCTCTACTTCGCGATCCCCTCGATCAGCGCGGACCTGGAGCCGAGCGGCACCCAACAGCTCTGGATCTTCGACATCTACGCGTTCGTGCTGGCCGGCCTGCTGATGACGATGGGGTCGCTCGGCGACCGCGTCGGCAGCCGCAAGCTCCTCCTGTTCGGCGCCGCCGCCTTCGGCACGGCCTCGCTCGTGGCCGCGTACGCGAACAGTGCCGAGACCCTGATCGCGGCCCGCGCGGTCCTCGGCATCGGCGGCGCGACACTGATGCCGTCGACGATGGCGCTGGTCCGCACGATGTTCACGGACCCCGGTCAGCGCGCGAAGGCGATCGGCCTGTGGTCCGGCGTCATGACCGGTGGTATCGCGCTGGGTTCGGTGATGAGCGGCGTCCTCGTCGAGTACTTCTGGTGGGGCTCGGTCTTCCTGGTCAACCTGCCCGCGATGGCGCTCCTGCTGGTTCTCGGCCCGATCCTGCTGCCGGAGTCCAGGAACCCGGCGCCGGGCCGCTTCGACCTCCTCGGCGTCCCGCTCTCGATGGCCGCCGTACTCCCCGTGATCTACGGCCTGAAGGAGCTCACGGCCGAGGGCCCGCACACCCAGTACGTCCTCTCCATCACCGTCGGCCTGTTCTTCGCCCACCTCTTCGTCCAGCGCCAGCGCACCGCGAAGTCCCCGCTGATCTCCCCGGCGCTGTTCCGCGGGCCCGGATTCACTCCCGCTGTCGTCCTCAACCTCGTCTCGGCGTTCGGGATGATGGGGTCGGCGTACTTCACGACCCAGTACATCCAGTCGGTGCTCGGCAAGAGCGCGCTGGAGGCCGCGCTCTGGGCACTGCTCCCCTCGGTACTCATCGGCGTCGCGGCGCCGGTCACGACCCAGCTCGTCCAGAAGGGCGCGAACCGGGCGTACGTCGTCACCGGAGGCTTCGTCGTCGCGGCGGCCGGCTTCGGCCTGCTGACCCTCGCCGGAACCGACTCGCTCTGGCTGGTGCTCGCGGGAGCCGGAGTCCTGGCGTCCGGAATCGTCACCGTGATGTCCCAGATGATGGACCTCGCCCTCGGCACCGTCCCCGTGGCCAGGGCGGGCGCCGCCTCCGCCCTCCTGGAGACGGGCACGGAGTTCGGCGGCGCCCTGGGCATGGCGGTCCTGGGCTCCATCGGCACCGCGGTCTACCGCGACCGGATCCCCTCCGACGCCCCGGCCGCGGCCCACGAGACCCTCGGCGGCGCTCTGGCCACGGCCCAGCAACTCCCGGGCGACACCGGCCAGGCCCTGACAACAGCCGCCAGGGAGGCGTTCACCAGCGGCATGCACGCGGCTGCGATCGCCGGGGCGGTACTCCTGCTGGGTGCGGCGGCGCTGGCCGCGACGGCTCTGCGGAGGGTGCGAGTACGGGACACCGAGGCCGAGAAGGTGCTCGTCTGAGGCGGCTTCTTCGCCCCCTCCGCCCCTTCCCGTCCCGTATCCGGGGGCTACGCCCCCAGACCCCCCTGTCGCGCTTCGCGCTCGTCCTCAAACGCCGGACAGGCTAAGAATCAGCCCCTCCGGCGTTTGAGGAGCGGGGGTTCGGGGGCGGAGGGGGCGAAAAAACCCGACCACCCCATGTCGGTCCCCCATGCCAGGATGGTCCACGTGGCACAGACATTCGGTACGCCGTTCATCGGCCGGGCAGACGAACTCGCCCGGCTCACCGGCGTGCTGACCCGCGCCAGGCAGGGCGACCCCCACGCCGTACTGCTGGCGGGCGACGCGGGCGTCGGCAAAACCCGCACACTGGCAGAAGCCGCCACCCACGCCGCGAACACCGGTATGACGGTCCTCACCGGCCACTGCGTGGACCTCGGCGACGTGGGCCTCCCCTACCTGCCGTTCACGGAGATCCTCGGCGTACTGGCCGCGGACGAGCGGTTCACCACCACCCTGGCGGCGCACCCCGCGGTCAGCCCCCTCCTCGGCACCCGCGCCGGCCCGGACAGCGGCAACCGCCTCAGCCTCTTCGAGGGCATGGCCTCCCTGCTCTCCGACCTCGCCGACGTCACCCCCCTCCTGCTGATCCTCGAAGACCTCCACTGGGCCGACCAGTCCTCGCGCGACCTGCTCCGCTTCCTGCTCAGCCGCGGTCTTCTCCAGAGCCCGGCCTCCGGCGCCCCGCCGCACCCCCTGGCGATCTTCGCCTCCTACCGCGCGGACGACCTGCACCGCCGCCACCCCCTGCGCCCGCTGCTCGCCGAGCTGGTCCGGCTGCCCGCGGTCGACCGGCTGGAGCTGCGGCCGATGGCCGACGCCGAAGTCGCCACACTCGTAAGGGAATTGGGTACGGGCCCGCTGTCCGACACGACCGTCCGCCGTATCGTCGACCGCGCCGAGGGCAACGCCTTCTACGCGGAGGAGCTGCTCGCCGCCACCGCCGACACACTCCCCGGCAGCGCCGGCTCCGCGTCCGGCGCCATGCCGAGCGGCCTGGCCGACGTACTCCTGATCCGGATCGAGCAACTCTCCGACACCGCACAGCAGGTGCTGCGGACGGCGGCCGTCGCCGGACGCCGCGTCGAGCACGACCTGCTGCGTGACGCCGTACAACTGCCGGAGAACGAGCTGGAGTCGGCCCTGCGCGAGGCGGTCGGCCGGCAGTTGCTCGTCCCCGGCGAGGACGGCACGTACTCCTTCCGGCACGCCCTGACCCGCGAGGCGGTGTACGCGGATCTGCTGCCCGGAGAGCGGGTCAGGCTGCACCGCACGTTCGCCAAGCTCCTTGCCGGGCAGGGCCGTTCGGCCAAGAACGCGGCGGAGCGCGCCCATCACTCGCGGGAGAGCCACGATCTCGCCGACGCGCTCGTCGCCTCGCTCGAAGCCGCCGACCACGCCCAGCGGGTCGGCGCGCCCGCCGAGGAACTGCGCCATCTGGAGACCGCGCTCGAACTGTGGCCCGCGGTGGACTCCGCCGCCCGCCCCGAGGGCGACGCCGACCCGGTGACCCTCACCCTGCGCGCCTCGGCGGCCGCCGCGCACGCCGGGGAGACGCACCGGGCGGTCTCCCTCACCCGTTCCGCCCTCGCGAGAGCCGGCTCGGACGCGGATTCCGAACTCGCCGCCCGCGTCCGCTACACCCTGGCGGGCAACCTGATGCGCGTCGACAGCCTGAAGGCCGCGTTCACGTACAGCAGCGAGGCGCTGGCCATGATCCCCGCCGAGCCCCCGTCGCGCACCTGGGTGTGGGCGGCGGCCACCCACGTCATGGCGGCCCGGTACATGGGGCAGGACCAGGACGCCGAGCGCGTCGCCCGCCAGGCACTGCGCATCGCGGAGGAGCTGCAACTGTCGGACGCGCGGGCCGACTTGATCATCTCCCTCGTCGGGCTGGAGGATCGGAACCGCCGCACCGCCGAAGGCCGTGACCAACTCCGCCTGGCGCGGGACCTCGCCCGGCGCGCGGGCCACGTCACGATCGAGATGCGCGCGCACTTCAACCTCGCCATCGGGTGCTACGAATCCGGCGACCTGGACGAGTGCCTGAGCTGGCTCTCGGAGGGACTGGAGCGCGCGAACCGCTCCGGCCTGCTGTCCGCGCCGTACGCCCTGGAGCTGCGCTACCTCCAGTCGCTGGTCCTCTACACACTGGGCCGCTGGGACGAGTGCGCCCGGTCGGCCGCGGCCGACGCCGAACGGCTGCCCGCGGCGGGCGGGTTCGCGATCGGCCCCGCGCTGTACGTCGCTCTCGCGCGCGGGGAGGAGCGCGCCGCCGAGCGTGCCCGCGCCCTGCTCGACGGGCCGTTCGACTGGATGGCCACGCTCGTCGCGGGCGTCGTGCTGACCGATGACGCGGCCCTGCGGGGTGACGCCGAGGGTGCCGTCGCGTCCGTGCGGGCCAACCTCGCCAGGCTGAGCGACGGTTCGGGCTCCGGCCGCCCCGACATCGGTGTCCGGCTCACCGCGCTGGCGCTGTCCGCCGTCGCGGACGCGGCCGTCGAGGACCGGCTCACCGGTGACGAGGCGGGGGCCCGCCGCTGGAGCGACACCGCCACCGAACTGGTGGAGGTGGCCAGGGCCACGGCCGCCAAGGGTGAGGACGGCTCGCAGCAGGGACCGGAAGGGCTGGCCTGGCTGGCCCGTGCCGAGGCGGAGTGGCTGCGCGCGCACTCCGGTCCCGATGTCACGGCGTGGGAGAAGGCCGTCGCCGCGTTCGGCTACGGCGACCCGTACGAACTGGCCCGCTGCGAGCGGCGCCTCGCCGAGGCCCTGCTGTGCGCGGACCGCCGCGAGGAGGCCGCCGAGCACGCGCGCGCGGCCCGCGACGCCGCCGTCGGCCTCGGCGCCGTACCGCTCCGTGAGGCGGTGGACACCCTCATCCGGCGTGGCAGGCTCGCCGAATCACCGTCCGCCGCCGACCGCATCGCCGCGCTGACCGCCCGCGAGAGCGACGTCCTGCGCCTGCTCGCCCTCGGCCGCACCAACCGCCAGATCGGCGAGGAGCTGTTCATCAGCGGCAAGACGGCGAGCGTCCACGTGTCGAACATCCTCGCCAAACTGGGCGCCGCCGGCCGCACGGAAGCCGTGGCGATCGCCTACCGGGAGGGCCTGATCGTCCCCGAGCCGACCGCCTGAACGCAGGAAGCCGACCGGGCCTGAACACGAGAAGCCCGCCGGGCCCCCGTACGGAAAAGCCGGCCGGGCTGGATGATCCAGCCCGGCCGGCGATGCTCTTTTCAGCCCGTCCGGCGTTTGAGGACAAGGCCGTCCAGGCCGATCGGGGGTCTGGGGGCGGAGCCCTCAGTGGGTGGCGGGCAGCCTCAGACGAGGTTGACCGACCGGGCCGACGTCGCACCGATCTCCTCGGCCACCTCCGTCAGCACGTTCTGCGGGACGGTGTCGTCGACGGTGAGGACCGCGAGGGCCTCCCCGCCGGCGGCGGCCCGCGCGACCTGCATGCCGGCGATGTTGATGCCCGCCTCGCCGAAGATACGGCCGACGGTGCCGACGACACCGGGACGGTCCTCGTAGCCCAGCACGACCATGTGGTCGGCGAGCGCGAGGTCCACGTCGTACTCACCGACGGCGACGATCTTCTGGAGGTTCTTGGGGCCGGCCAGCGTGCCGGAGACCGAGACCTCCTGGCCGTCGCCCAGAGTGCCGCGCACGGTGACGACGTTGCGGTGGTCCGGGGACTCCGAGCTGGTGGTCAGCCGGACCTCGACGCCGCGCTCCTGCGCGAACAGCGGGGCGTTGACGTACGACACGGTCTCGTCGACGACGTCCTCGAACACGCCCTTCAGCGCGCTGAGTTCGAGCACCTTGACGTCGTGCTGGGTGATCTCGCCGTACACCTCGACGTCGAGACGGACCGCGACCTCGCTCGCGAGGGCGGTGAAGATGCGGCCGAGGTTCTCGGCGAGCGGCAGGCCCGGCTTGACGTCCTCGGCGATGACTCCGCCCTGGACGTTCACCGCGTCCGGGACCAGTTCACCGGCGAGCGCGAGGCGCACCGAGCGGGCGACGGAGACGCCGGCCTTCTCCTGCGCCTCGTCCGTGGAGGCGCCGAGGTGCGGGGTGCAGACGACCTCGTCGAGCTCGAAGAGCGGGGAGTCCGTGCAGGGCTCCTTCGCGTACACGTCGAGGCCGGCGCCCGCGACGCGGCCCTCCTTGAGCGCGGAGTACAGCGCCTCCTCGTCGACGATCCCGCCACGCGCGGCGTTGACGATCCGCACCGTGGGCTTGACCTTGTGCAGCGCCTCGTCGCCGATGAGACCGAGCGTCTCGGGCGTCTTGGGGAGGTGCACGGTGATGAAGTCCGAGACCTCGAGCAGCTCGTCGAGGGAGAGGACCTTGACGCCCATCTGCGCGGCGCGCGCGGGCTGGATGTAGGGGTCGTACGCGACGACCTTCATCCCGAACGCCGACATGCGCTGCGCGACGAGCGCGCCGATACGACCGAGACCGACGACACCGAGGGTCTTCTCGGCGAGCTCGACACCGGTGTACTTGCTGCGCTTCCACTCGCCGTTCTTCAGCGCCGTGTTGGCCTGCGGAATGTGGCGCGCGGTGGCGAGGAGCAGGCCGCAGGCGAGCTCGGCGGCGGTCACGATGTTCGAGGTGGGGGCGTTGACGACCATCACGCCGGCCTTGGTGGCGGCGGAGACGTCGACGTTGTCCAGGCCGACGCCGGCTCGTGCGACGACCCTCAGCTTCCTCGCGGCCGCGACGGCCTCCGCGTCGACCTTCGTGGCCGAGCGGATCAGGATCGCGTCGACATCGGCGATGGCGGGCAGCAGCTCGGCGCGGTCCGCGCCGTTGCAGTGCCGGATCTCGAAGTCGGGGCCCAGGGCGTCGACGGTCGCGGGCGACAGCTCTTCAGCGATGAGTACGACGGGTTTCGTTGACGCAGTGCTCACGTGAGTCCTCACAGGTCCAATGCGGACGGCCGTCCCGACGGCCGCATGCGGTGGAGGGTTGTCAGCGGATCCGGGGAAGCGCACTCCCCCGGCGTCGCTTAGCCGCGTGGAAGACGCACGACGCTGTGGGCCTGACGCGTTGTTGATGTGCAGCAGTGTAGTGGCGCCGACCGGGCCGCCTCACGCCTCCGCGGAAGGATCACCCGTCCGTGGCCGGACAGGATGGAAAGGGCCGATTTCCCAGGCATTACCGGGGGTTCGGCGAAGGGGTCGGAGCGATCCGCTCCGACCCCTTCCCGTACGGCTTACGCCTCGTCGTCGCTGACCCACGACATGAGCTTGCGGAGCTCCTTGCCGGTGGTCTCCAGGAGGGACTCGGCGTCCGCCTGCTTGTACTCGTTGTACTTCTTCAGACCGCCGTGGTACTCGGCCATCCACTCGCGCGCGAAGGTGCCGTCCTGGATCTCGGCGAGGACCTTCTTCATCTCGGCCTTGGTGGCGTCCGTGATGATGCGGGGGCCGGTGACGTAGTCGCCCCACTCGGCGGTCTCGGAGACCGACCAGCGCATCTTCTCCAGGCCGCCCTCGTACATGAGGTCGACGATGAGCTTCAGCTCGTGGAGGCACTCGAAGTACGCGATCTCCGGCTGGTAGCCCGCCTCGGTCAGCGTCTCGAAGCCCGCCTTGACCAGCGCCGCGGTACCACCGCAGAGGACGGCCTGCTCACCGAACAGGTCGGTCTCGGTCTCCTCGGTGAAGGTCGTCTTGATGACGCCGGCACGGGTGCCGCCGATGCCCTTCGCGTACGACAGCGTCAGCGGGAACGCCTTGCCCGTGGCGTCCTGCTCGACGGCCGCGATACACGGAACGCCGCGGCCCTCCTCGTACTGACGGCGGACCAGGTGGCCCGGGCCCTTCGGAGCGACCATGCAGACGTCGATGCCGGCCGGCGGCTTGATGAAGTCGAAGCGGATGTTCAGGCCGTGGCCGAAGAACAGCGCGTCGCCCTCGTTGAGGTTGTCCTTGATGGACTCCTCGTAGACCTGCGCCTGGAGCGGGTCCGGCACCAGGATCATGATGACGTCGGCCTCGGCGGCGGCCTCCGCCGGAGTCACCACGCGCAGGCCCTGCTCCTCGGCCTTCGCCTTGGACTTGGAGCCCTCGTGCAGACCGACGCGGACGTCGACGCCGGAGTCGCGCAGCGACAGCGCGTGGGCGTGGCCCTGGCTGCCGTAGCCGATGACCGCGACCTTGCGGTTCTGGATGATGGACAGGTCGGCGTCGTCGTCGTAGAACAGCTCGGCCACTGGGGTTCTCCTTGGTGTGCGGTGTCGCGTCCCACCGTACGGCGGGCGAGGGAAGGGAAGTTTTCGGGTCTCGGTATGCGGGCGGCCGACGATCGCCGGCCGCCCGTTTCCAGCCTCAGGCAGACCGGTCCAGCGCGCGCAGCGAGCGGTCGGTGATCGAGCGCGCCCCGCGGCCGATCGCGATCGTGCCGGACTGGACGAGCTCCTTGATGCCGAACGGCTCCAGCATCTTGAGCATCGCCTCCAGCTTGTCGCTGCCGCCGGTGGCCTCGATGGTGACGGCCTCCGGGGAGACGTCCACGGTCTTGGCGCGGAACAGCTGGACGATCTCGACGATCTGGGAGCGCGTCTCGTTGTCGGCGCGCACCTTCACCAGAACGAGTTCGCGCTGAACGGCGGAGCCGGGCTCCAGCTCGACGATCTTCAGAACGTTGACGAGCTTGTTGAGCTGCTTGGTGACCTGTTCGAGCGGCAGCGCCTCGATCACGTTCACCACGATCGTGATGCGGGAGATCTCGGGGTGCTCGGTGACGCCGACGGCCAGCGAGTCGATGTTGAAGCCGCGCCGGGAGAACAGGGCGGTGATCCGGGCGAGGACACCGGGCTTGTTCTCGACGAGGACGGAGAGGGTGTGCTTGCTCATGGGTCTGACTCGGCTCTCTCTCAGTCGTCTTCGTTGTCGCCGAAGTCGGGGCGGACGTCCCGGGCGAACATGACCTCGTCGTTGGAGGTGCCGGCGGCGACCATCGGCCACACCATCGCGTCCTCGTGGACGATGAAGTCGACCACGACCGGACGGTCGTTGATCGAGTTCGCCTCCTCGATCACCTTGTCGAGGTCCTCCGGGGACTCGCAGCGGATCGCGTAGCAGCCCATGGCCTCCGACAGTTTCACGAAGTCGGGGACCCGGGTTCCGGCGCTCGGCTCCTTGCCGCTGGCCTCGGGGCCCGAGTGCAGCACGGTGTTGGAGTACCGCTGGTTGTAGAAGAGGGTCTGCCACTGGCGGACCATCCCGAGGGCGCCGTTGTTGATGATGGCGACCTTGATCGGGATGTTGTTCAGGGCGCAGGTGGTGAGTTCCTGATTGGTCATCTGGAAGCAGCCGTCGCCGTCGATCGCCCAGACCGTGCGGTCGGGCCGGCCGGCCTTGGCGCCCATCGCGGCCGGGACCGCGTAGCCCATCGTCCCGGCGCCGCCGGAGTTCAGCCAGGTCGCGGGCTGCTCGTACTGGACGTAGTGCGCGGCCCACATCTGGTGCTGGCCGACGCCCGCCGCGAAGATCGTGCCCTCCGGGGCGAGTTGGCTGATGCGCTCGATGACCTGCTGCGGGGCGAGCGAGCCGTTGTCGGGCTGCTCGTAGCCGAGCGGGTAGGTGTCGCGCCAGCGGTTGAGGTCCTTCCACCAGGCGGTGTAGTCGCCGGTGTGGCCCTCGCTGTGCTCCTTCTGCACGGCCTGGATCAGGTCGGCGATGACCTCGCGGGCGTCACCGACGATCGGCACGTCGGCGGCGCGGTTCTTGCCGATCTCCGCGGGGTCGATGTCGGCGTGGACGATCTTGGCCAAGGGGGCGAAGCTGTCCAGCTTGCCCGTGACGCGGTCGTCGAAGCGGGCTCCGAGGGCGACGATCAGGTCGGCCTTCTGCAGCGCGGTGACGGCGGTGACCGCACCGTGCATGCCCGGCATTCCCACGTGCAGCTCGTGACTGTCGGGGAATGCGCCGAGCGCCATCAGGGTGGTGGTGACGGGCGCTCCGGTGAGTTCGGCGAGGACCTTCAGCTCGGCGGTGGCGTTCGCCTTGAGGACGCCGCCGCCGACGTAGAGGACCGGACGCTTCGCGGCGGTGATCAGCTTCGCGGCCTCGCGGATCTGCTTGGCGTGCGGCTTGGTCACCGGGCGGTAGCCGGGCAGGTCCATGACCGGCGGCCAGGAGAAGGTGGTCCTGGCCTGGAGGATGTCCTTGGGGATGTCGACCAGGACCGGCCCCGGGCGGCCGCTGGAGGCGATGTGGAACGCCTGCGCGATCGCCTGGGGGATGTCCTCCGCCCTGGTGACCAGGAAACTGTGCTTGGTGATCGGCATGGTGATGCCGACGATGTCCGCCTCCTGGAAGGCGTCCGTACCGATCGCCTGGGACACGACCTGCCCGGTGATCGCGACCAGCGGCACGGAGTCCATATGGGCGTCCGCGATCGGGGTGACCAGGTTGGTGGCGCCCGGCCCGGACGTCGCCATGCACACTCCGACCTTGCCGGTGGCCTGCGCGTACCCGGTGGCCGCGTGACCCGCGCCCTGCTCGTGGCGGACGAGCACGTGCCGCACCCGCTTGGAGTCCATCAGCGGGTCGTACGCCGGGAGGATGGTGCCGCCGGGAATGCCGAATACCGTGTCGGCCCCGACCTCCTCGAGAGAGCGGATGAGGGACTGCGCTCCCGTCACCTGTTCGGGGGCGGACTGCTGTCCTCCGGAACGGGGCCGCGGCTGCGGGTGATGGGCCCCGGTGGCCTGCTCGGTCATCGGCATTCTCTTCTCGATGCTGAGGGTTTTTGCGAAGTTTGTGCGGTGTACGACTGGTGCCTGTGCAACAAAAAACCCCTCGTGCCGTGAGGCAAGCGAGGGGAGCGCGCCGGTACGTTCACTGGGTATTCCGGATCTGTCGAACCGGTGGGTCCCAGCTAGCCGACGCGCTTTCCAAGTACGAGAATTCGGGTGCGCATGGCAATGACCCTCCCCCCGGCACACACCGACTGTCAAGTGGGTGGGACGGGAGTCTCATTATGTGAGCGCAGCGCCGTACCGCCTCCATAGACGATGGGCAGACCACCGCTGTAGACGGCCACGCCACCACCTGCGAACGCGGGTTCGACCGGCCCGTGCGGCACCGGGAAGTGGCCCATGGACAGCGCCCGGCACAGCCGGAACTCGTCCAGTGGCGCGGAGAACGCCATGCCCTGTCCATGGGTGCAGCCCATCGCACGCAGGGCGACGACCTGCTCCGGAAGGTCCACGCCGTCGGCCACGGACTGGAGCCCGAGGTCGGTGGCGATCCGCAGCAGCCCGCTGGTGATCTTGTGCAGCCGGGCGGACTCGACGACACCCTCGACGAGGTCCCTGTCCAGTTTCAGCACGTCGACGGGGAGTCTTCGCAGTGCCGTGATGGCGGCATAGCCACTGCCGAAGCCGTCCAGGGCGATCCGGACGCCGAGTCGCCGCAGCGCGTTCAGGCGGCGCTCCAGCTCGTCCAGGGAGGCCCGGGGATCCGTGTCGGACAGCTCGATGATCAGGGCGCCGGAGGGAAGCCCGTACCGGGTCAGCAGGGCCTCCACGGAGCCGAGGGGCCCGGAGCGGTCCAGCAGGCGCCGGGCGTTCATCCGGACGGCGACGGGCACGACGAGGCCGCCCGCGGCGCGCTCGGCGGCCTGCTCGATGGCCTCCTCCAGCATCCAGCGGCCCAGCTCGGCGGTCCTGTCGCTGTCCTCGGCGACACGCAGGAACTCGGCGGGCGTGAACAGGACGCCCTGGGAGGAGCGCCAGCGGGCCTGGGCGGCGACCGTCGTGATCCGGCCGTTGTCGAGCGAGACCACGGGCTGGTGCAGCAGCGTGAACTCGCCGTCCTGCAGGGCGGAGCGCAGCCTGGTCGCCAGCTCCGCCTTGCGTACGACGTCCTGCTGCATCTGGGGCGCGTACAGCTCGACGCGGCCCTTGCCCGTCGCCTTGGCGCGGTACATGGCGAGGTCGGCGTTCCTCAGCAACTCGCCCGCGCCCAGGCCTGGTTCGGCGAAACCGACGCCGATGGACGCGGCGACCCGGACATCGTTGCCGTCGATGGTGTAGGGCTGCGAGAGCCTGAGCCTGAGACGGTCGGCGAGCTCGAGGATCTGGTGCTCGCGGGCGGTGCGGTCGCGGGTGCCGTCTCCGACGATGAGCGCCGCGAACTCGTCGCCGCCGAGGCGGGCTGCGGTGTCGCCGTGCCGTACGGAGTCCTGGAGTCTGCGGGCGGCCTGGACGAGCAGTTCGTCGCCCGCCTGGTGCCCGATGGTGTCGTTGACCGCCTTGAAGCCGTCGAGGTCGATGAACAGAACGGCGGTGCCGCGGTCGGTGGAACGGCGGCCGGAGAGGGCCTGCTGGACGCGCCGGGTGAACAGGGCGCGGTTGGGGAGGTCGGTGAGCGGGTCATGCTCGGCGTTGTGCTGTAACTGCGCCTGGAGACGCACCCGTTCGGTCACGTCACGGCTGTTGAAGATGAGGCCGCCGTGGTGTCGGTTGACGGTGGACTCCACGTTCAGCCAGCCGCCGTCGCCGGACCTGAAGCGGCACTCGATGCGGGTCGTGGGCTCCTCGAAATGGCTCGCGGCCAGAAAGCGGCGCACCTCGTGGACCACACAGCCGAGGTCCTCGGGGTGGATGAGCGAGGCCAGTTCGGAGCCCACCAGGTCCTCGGCGTCGCGTCCGTAGACACCGGCGGCGGCCGGACTGACGTATCTCAGAATGCCGTTCGGCGCCGCGATCATGATGACGTCGCTCGAACCCTGCACCAGGGAGCGGAAGTGGTTCTCCTTCTGCGCCAGTTCCTGGGTGAGGGTGATGTTGTCGAGGAGCATGATGCCCTGGCGGACGACAAGGGCGAGCACGACGAGGCCGGCGGTGATGAGTACGACGCGGTCGACGTTGCGGCCGTTCAGGACGTTGTAGAGGATCCCCAACGTGCAGACGGCGGCCGCGAGATAGGGCGTGAGCGCGGCCAGCGATCCGGCGATGGGACGGGTGGCCGGATATCGACCGTGGCCTCCGCTCTGGCCCGCGCCGTGGAGTGGCGTCTGCACCTGCCCTCCCGTGTGCCCCTGCCGTCCCTCCTGCCGCTGCCCCGGGATGTGCTCGTGCACCACGCGCGCGTGCCCGGCGGTGTCGTACCGCTCGACGCCCGGCTGACCGAACCGCGGGCCGACCCAGGGTGCGTAGGCGAGGAGGAGGGAGCCGGCGAACCAGCCCGCGTCCAGGAGCTGCCCCGAGCGGTAGTCGTTGTGCAGCAGGGGCGAGGTGAACAGGGCGTCGCACATCACGGTCAGGGCGAGCGCGCCGATCGCGGTGTTCACCGCGGAGCGGTTCACCGACGAGCGCCGGAAGTGCAGGGCGAGCACCATGCTGACCAGCGCGATGTCCAGTAGTGGATACGCCAGCGACAGCGCGGTGTGCGCGACGCTCGGCCCGTCGAACTTCGCCGCCTGGGCGAGCGCGAGACTCCACGACAGCGTGAGCAACGAGCCGCCGATGAGCCAGGAGTCGAGCGCGAGGCAGACCCAGCCGGCCCTGGTCACGGGCCTCTTGGCGAGCACGAGGAGTCCCACGATGGCGGGCGGCGCGAAGCAGAGGAAGAACACGTCGGCGAAGCTGGGGCTGGGCATGGGGCGGTCGAGGACGACCTCGTACCACCCCCAGATCGCGTTGCCCAGGCATGCCATGGTGGAGGAGAAGGCGAAGAGGAGCCAGGCGGGTCGAAAGCGGCTGCGGCGGCTCTGTGCGTAGCGGAAGCAGGAGACCGCCGCGGCACCCGCGGCGGCGCTCAGTCCGAAGTCGCCCATGAAGAGCGCGAGGCTCGCGGAGCCCCAGCCGAGCGCGGAACCGACGGCGTATCCCGCGCACACCAGGGCCAGTACGAGTTGGGAGACCAGGCCCGTCCCGCCTCCGAGCACCGGCCGACGGGTCAGCAGCGCTCCGGGGGAGCTCACCGGGCCCACCCGGTCCGCACCCCGGGGTCCCACTGGTCCGCGTGCGCCGGACGCGCGCGCCTCCGGCGAGCACTGTGCCTCCGGTGGTGATGGCCACCCTGGCCACTGTGGCCGCATTGCCCGCGTCGCCGCGTCGCCGCGCGCCAGGGTCGTCGTCGGCGGCCCCGCCGCGTCGGATCGTTGGTCCATAGGCCGTGCATCGCCCGTCGCCCCCCTCGCAGTCTCAATGTCCATCCCCGGCGCCGAACTGTGCGCGGCGCAGCCCCAGTCGGGACGATACACCAGTCTCGTCACTCAGGGACATAGTTCCTCTACGCTCCGTGACGACCAGGGAGTTTGTCGGCACTGCCCGCATTCGGAGAACTGCGGAGGGTGTCAAAAGCGGACGGGGAGCGAACGGGACATGGCCCGCGCGCCCGTCGCGAGGCGACCTACGCGCCCGTCATGACGTGGCCTGCGCGCCCGTCGTAAGGACCACGTTCCGCAGCGGCTCCCGGTTCACGAAACGATTCAACTGGGCCACCAGAAGCCGCTTGGCGCGCGGCAGGAACGCGGACGTGGGACCGCCGACGTGAGGGCTGATGAGTACGCCCGGCGCGTGCCACAACGGGTGCCCCGCGGGCAGCGGTTCGGGGTCGGTGACGTCGAGGGCCGCGGTGACACGACCGCTCTCCAGCTCGGCGAGGAGCGCCTTGGTGTCGACCACGGGGCCGCGGGCGACGTTCACGAGGAGGGCGCCGTCCTTCAGACGGGAGAGGAAGTCGGCGTTCACCAGGCCGCGGGTGGTGTCGTTGAGGGGCGTGGACAGGATGACGATGTCGGCCTCGGGCAGCAGAGCGGGCAGGTCGGTGAGTGCGTGCACAGGACCGCGCTCCGTGGTGCGCGCGGAGCGCGCGACGCGCGCCACCCGCGCGAGCTCGAAGGGAGTGAGCCGGTCCTCGATGGCGGACCCGATCGACCCGTACCCCACGATGAGTACGGACTTGTCGGCCAGCGCGGGGTGGAAGCCCGACCTCCACTCCCCCTTGTCCTGCGCCCGGACGAAGTCGGGGATGCCCCTCAGTGAGGCGAGGATCAACGCGAGGGCGAGTTCGCCGGTGCTCGCCTCGTGCACGCCGCGCGCGTTGCACAACTGCACGCCCGTGGGCAGGACTTCGAGGCTCGGCTGGACGTGGTCGACACCGGCGGAGAGCGTCTGCACGACCCGTAGTGAGGTCATTTCGGGCATCGGCCGCTGCGAGACGGCGGGCGGCTTCATGTAGGGCACGACATAGAACTCGCAGTCCGCCGGATCCGCGGGAAACTCCTGCTCACCATTCCAGTAGAGGTAGTTGGGGCCTTCGGGAAGCCCGTCGATGTCCTCTGCGTGAAAGGGAAGCCATACGTCTGAAGTCATGCTCAGGAGGCTATGTCAGGCGCCGGGAGGCGCAGAGGTTAGGTTGGGGTGCCAGGAGAGGGAGGGTCACGGCCAGGTGGAGCGCAGGACGATCGGGGCGGCGGCGCTCGAGGTGGGGGCTGTCGGGCTCGGGTGCATGCCGATGAACTGGGCGTACACCGGTTCGCGGCAGCGCGGTGAGGAGTCGCTCCGCGCGGTGCACGCGGCGCTCGACCGGGGTGCGACGCTGCTGGACACGGCCGACATGTACGGGCCCTTCACCAACGAGCTGCTGGTGGGGCGGGCGCTGAAGGAACGGCGCTCCGAGGCCTTCGTGTCGACCAAGGTCGGCCTGCTGGTGGGCGAGCAGCACATCGTGGCCAATGGCCGCCCGGGGTATGTGAAGCGGGCGTGCGACGCGTCGCTGCGCCGGCTGCAGACGGACGTGATCGACCTCTACCAGTTGCACCGCGCGGACCCCGAAGTACCCGTCGAGGAGACCTGGGGCGCGATGGCGGAGCTGGTGACGGCCGGAAAGGTGCGCTCGCTCGGACTGTGTGCGGTGGGCGCGCGCTCGGCCCGCCGCTCGGGGGCACGGTTGCACGACGGAACGATCCGCCAGTTGGAGCGGGTGCAGCAGGTCTTCCCCGTGAGCGCCGTGGAGGCCGAGCTCTCGGTGTGGTCCACGGAGGCGCTGGACGCGCTGCTGCCGTGGTGCGCGGCGCGCGGGGTGGGCTTCCTGGCGGCGATGCCGCTGGGCAACGGCTTCCTGACCGGCACGCTGACCCCCGGCGAGGGCTTCGAGCCCGACGACGTGCGTGCCCGGCACCCCCGCTTCACCGCCGAGATGATGGCCGCGAACCAGCCGATCGTCGTCGGCCTGCGACGCGTGGCCCGGCGGCACGGGGACCACGAGGGGGCGGTCACGCCCGCCCAGGTGGCCCTGGCGTGGGTGCTGGCGCAGGGCCGGCACGTGGTGCCGGTGCCGGGGGCCAAGCGGGAGCGGTGGGTCGTGGAGAACGCGGGGGCGGCCGGGCTGGGACTGACGGCGGAGGATCTGGCCGAGGTGGCGGGGTTGCCGGGGGCTCAGGGATCCTGGGAGTGAGCCGCGTTTCCGAGGTACGCGTTTCCGGAGGTACGGGGCGGACAGCGGGCGGCCAGGAGTACGTGGCCGGATTTGTGTGTCCGTGATCGGGAACTCGTGGGACGCGAGCGGTGTATGAACAGTAGGACCGCCGCGTCGAAGGGACCCCATGATCGTGCAACGACGAGTGGTGACGGCCGTGTTGGCCGCGGCCGCGCTTCTGGTGACGGCCGGCTGTTCATCCGACGACGGAGGGACGGCGGACAGCGGCGGGGGCCTTACGCCGGGCAACAGCAGTGCCGGTGGTACGGAGTCGGCGGCGTCGCCCTCCGAGCAGGCCGCCGACGAGCCACCGCCCGCCAAGGGCTCGGTGAAGGTCGTGCGCACCGTCACCCAGGACCTCGACTCCCCCTGGGGTCTGGCCCCGCTGCCCGAGGGTGACCTGCTGGTGTCCTCGCGGGACGAGGGGACGATCACCCGGGTCGACGAGGAGAGCGGCAAGAAGACGGAGCTTGGCGAGGTCTCGGGGGTGGCCCCCGAGGGCGAGGGCGGCCTCCTGGGGATCGCGCTCTCCCCCGACTTCGCCTCGGACCACCTGGTCTACGCGTACTTCACGACGGTGTCGGACAACCGTATTGTCCGCATGCTGTACGACGAGAACAAGCCGTCCGGGGAGCAGCTCGGTTCGCCGGACACGATCTTCAAGGGCATCCCCAAGGGATACATCCACAACGGCGGCAGGATCGCCTTCGGCCCGGACAGGATGCTGTACGCGGGGGCGGGTGAGACGGGGCAGACGGGCCTGGCCCAGGACACGAAGTCGCTGGGCGGCAAGATCCTGCGGATGACTCCGGAGGGCGAGCCGGCACCGGGCAATCCGTTCGACGACTCGGTCGTCTACTCGTACGGACATCGCAACGTCCAGGGACTCGCCTGGGACGACAAACAGCGCCTGTGGGCCGCCGAGTTCGGCCAGGACACCTGGGACGAGCTGAACCAGATCAAGCCGGGCGGGAACTACGGCTGGCCGGTGGTCGAGGGCGAGAGCGACAACTCCAAGTACCTGAACCCGATCGCCCAGTGGCACACGGACGACGCCTCCCCGAGCGGCATCGCCTACGCGAAGGGCTCCATCTGGATGGCGGGCCTCAAGGGCGAGCGCCTGTGGCGCATCCCCCTGGACGGCACCAAGGCCTCCGCCGATCCCCAGGCCTTCCTGGAGGGCGACTACGGCCGGCTGCGGACCGTGGTCTCGGCCGGCGGCGACAAACTCTGGCTGGTGACGAGCGAAACGGACGGCCGCGGCAGCCCCGAGGCGGGGGACGACCGGATCCTGGAGTTGGAGGTGACGTGACCGACGGGGGTCTGGGGGGCCGTGACTTCCGGGGATCCGGGGACTGACTCCTGGGGATCCGGCAGCGCGACTCCGTGAATCGGGGAGGCGTGAGTCCCGGGGATCCGGGGCGTGACTCCCGGATCGGGGAGCGCGTGGCTTCCTGGGATCCGGAGCGCGTGAGTCCCGGAGTTCGGGGTGGCGTGGCTCCGGAACGCGGGGCGGCGTGGCTCCGGAACTCCGGGTGGCGTAGCTCCGGGGCTGAAGGCGCCGTAGCGCGCTTCTCAGTCCCCGTCCGCGTCCCCGGCGAGCTCGTCGGCTTTCGGCGTCCCGGCGGACTCGTCGGCTTTCGGCGCCGCCTCCCCCGCGTCCGCGTCCGCGGTCGGACTCTGCGTTGTCGCCGTTTCCGGTGCCGGGGCTCGTACGACCACCTTGCCCGAGGACAGGTCTATGGGGCCGCGGCCGGGGTCACCGTCGTTGAGGTCCACCCTGCTCAGTTCCAGTCGCTTGCGTTCGTCGTTGGTGTGCTTGCGGCCTGGTGCGAACAGTTCCTCGAACATGTTGAACACGGCGCCTCCCTCGGCCCGGGTCCTTTACAGCGTAAACCTCAGCCCACGGCCTGGGCGGCGGGGGTCTCGGGCGGGAACAGCCGCAGCCGGTGGGCCATGGCCGCCGCCTCGCCACGGCCGGAGACGCCCAGCTTGGCGAGGATGTTCGACACATGGACGCTGGCCGTCTTCGGGGAGATGAAGAGCTCCTCGGCGATCTGGCGGTTGCTGCGGCCGGCGGCGACGAGGCGCAGGACGTCGCGCTCGCGGCTGGTGAGGCCGAGCGCGACCGCGGGGTCGACCGGGGCAAGGGCGGACGGCTCGGGGGTGCGGCCCAGGACGAGCCGGGCCCGCTGGGCGAGCAGGGCGACGGCGTCGGCGAGCGGGCGGGCACCGAGGTGGTCGGCGGCGGCCCGGGCCAGCCGGAGGAGTTCCGTGGCGCGGGCGCGGTCCTCGTCGTCCGCGCCCGCGACCAGCAGGGCGTCGGCGAGGCGGTGCCGGACGCGGGCGAGGTCGTAGGGGCGCTCCAGGGGTTCGAAGGCGGTGACCACTTCGGACCAGTCGTGCGGAGAGGCCACCCCCTCGGCGCGGCGGAGCTCGGCGCGCACCCACTCCGCGTAGGCGAGCCAGAGCGGTGCGCCGGTGGCCAGGCACTTGGCGGCGGAACGGAGGTGTTCCACCGTCTCGGCACGGCCCGCCTCGGCGAGGGGGAGCCCGCGGGCGTCGCCCTCCGCGGTGGCGGCGGCGAGCAGCAGCGGCCAGCCGTAGCGCTGGGTGCCGGGCGGGAAGCCCACGCTCAGGGCCTCCTCCAGTGCGGCGCGGGCGTCGAGGAGGCTGCCCTCGCCCGCGGCGATCCCGATGGCGGCGCCCAGCAGCGGCAGGGCGTGCTGCGGCATGGGGTCGTGGGTGCCGAAGTGGGTGCGGGCGGCGGTCAGCCGGCGTGCCGCCTCGGCGAGGTCGCCGCGGGCCAGCGCGAGACAGGACAGCCGGATGGCGCCGACGCCGGAGGCCTTGCCGCTGAGTCCGATGCGCAGCGCGTTCTCCGCCGCCTCGACGGCCTCGTCCCACTGGCCGAGCGAGTCGAGGGACTCCGAGAAGTTGCCCCAGACGTAGGCCTCGGTTTCCAACAGGCCTTTTCTCTTGGTGAGTTCGATGCCCTCACGCAGGGCCGAGACGGCCTCGCGGGAGCGGCCGAGCGACTCCAGGTGGGAGGGGAGGTTGATGTGGACCCGGCCGACGACGAGGGAGGCGCCGTGCCGGTTCACCCGCTCCTTGACCTCCCACAGCTCCGCGAGACCCGCCTCGACGTCACCCGCGTCGACCATGAGGCCGCCGAGTGTGAGCCGGGCGTTCAGCTCGATGTCCCGGGCGCCGACCATGCGGGCGTACTCCACGGCGCGCTCGGCGGCCGAGAGGGCGCCGGGTCCCGGCTCGTGCAGCATGCACCAGGCGGCGACGTTCGACAGGACGTCGGCGTGCACCTCCGACGGGGGAAGGCCGCGCACCAACTCCTGTGCGGTGCCCAGTTCCTGCCAGCCGTCGCCGCGGGCCTGCGCCTGGATCAGACGGGAGCGCTGGCACCAGAACCAGGCGGCGCGCAACGCGTCGCCGTCGTCCTCCAGGAGGTGCAGCGCCCGCTTGGTGATCTTCAGGGCGCGCTCGCGCTCCCCGCACAGCCGCCCCGCGACGGCGGCCTCCGCCATCAGGTCGAGATAGCCCAGCGGCGCTGCCCGGTCGCAGCCGCTGGGGGTCCCCCCACGCCTTTCAGGCAGTGGGGGAGGATAGACCTCCACGTAGTCGACGGGGCGCAGCTCGGCCCGTACGGCGTCGGGGGCGACGTCCCACAGCTCCATCGCCCGCTCCAGGAGCCGCAGTTGCTCGGAGTGGGCGTGCCGGCAGCGGGCCTCGACGGAGGCGTCGAGGACGGCGGGGAGAGCCTTGGCCGCGTCATGGGCGTGGTACCAGTAGCTGGCCAGCCGGGTGAGGCGCTCGTCGGCCGGGACAAGGGCCGGGTCGGCCTCCAGGGCTTCGGCGTAGCGCCGGTTGAAGCGGGAGCGCTCGCCGGGCAGCAGGTCGTCGCTGACCGCCTCGCGGACCAGGGAGTGGCGGAAGCGGTAGCCGTCGCCGCCGGGTGTGGCGAGCAGGATGTTGGCGCCGACGGCGGCGCGCAGTGCCTCGATGAGGTCGTCCTCGGCGAGCCCGGCCACGGCTGCCAGCAGTGGGTACTCGACGGTGGAGCCGCCCTCGGCGGCGATCCGGGCGACCCGCTGGGCGCTCTCGGGCAGGCCTTCGACGCGTACGAGGAGCAGGTCGCGGAGGGTGTCCGTGAGCGCCGTGCGGCAGCCCTGGTGGGAGGCGACGGCGAGTTCCTCGACGAAGAACGCGTTGCCGTCGGAGCGTTCGAAGATGTCGTCGACCTGGGCCGGGTCGGGTTCGTGGGCGAGGATGCCGGCGATCTGGCGGCCGACCTCGGCGCGGCTGAAACGGCCGAGTTCGATACGGCGGACCGTGCGGAGGCGGTCCAACTCGGCCAGCAGGGGGCGCAGCGGGTGGCGGCGGTGGATGTCGTCGGCGCGGTAGGTGGCGACGACGACGAGCCGGCCGCTGCGCAGGGTGCGGAAGAGGTAGGCGAGGAGGTGGCGGGTGGAGGCGTCGGCCCAGTGCAGGTCTTCGAGGGCGAGGACGACCGTGCGCTTGGCGGCCATACGCTCCAGGAGTCGGGCGGTGAGCTCGAACAGGCGGGCCAGGCCCTCCTCTTCGTAGCGCCGCCCCTGGGCGGCCCCGCCCAACTCGGGCAGTAGCCGGGCCAGTTCCTCTTCCTGTCCGGCGGCAGCGGCGGCGAGGTCGTCGGGAAGGAGGCGCCGCAGGGCTCGCAGCGCGGTGGAGAAGGGGGCGAAGGGCAGGCCGTCGGCGCCGATCTCGACGCAGCCGCCGCACGCGACGATCGCGCCGCCGCGTCCGGCCGCGGCGGCGAACTCCTCGATCAGGCGGGTCTTTCCGACCCCCGCCTCGCCGCCGAGCAGCAACGCCTGCGGCTCGCCGACGGCGGCACGGGCGAGCGCGTCGTGCAGCACGCCCAGCTCGTCGGCGCGACCGACGAACACCGGGCTGACGGACCTGGTTTCCACAGGCCCGAGCATCGCACAGCGGTCTGACAGTGCGGCACTGGTTATCGACGGGGCGGCCGTTGACCGCACCACCGGGAGGGTGCCCGTTCTCCCGGTCGCCGGAGCAGCTGCCACGGACCCGGTAGCCGGGACGGCGGCGGCGGCGGCGGTCGATCCGGTCGCCGGAACGGCCACGGTAGAACCCGCGGCCCGGCCCCGCGTACGCGATCCCGTCGCCGGGACGGCCCCGGTCGGCCCCGTCGCCGACACGGCCGAAGCCGCTCCGGTCGCCGGGACCCCCGGGGCGGACCCGGAACCCGGAACGCCCGCAGTCGGACCCGCGGCCGAGACCTTTGCATTCGACCCCGTCGCCGGAACCACCGCGATCGACCCGGAACCCCGAACGCCCGCAGCCGCACCCGCCGCCGGGACCCCCGCACTCGACCCCGCGGCCGGGACCCCCGCACTCAACCCCGTCGCCGGAACCGTCGAAGCCGGTCCCGGTGCCTGCGCGGTCAGCCTTGGTCCGGGAGAACGGCCGACCCCCGTGCGGCCGTCCTCCCGTCGCCCGGTGGCGCTCACGCCACGCGGGCGAACCGGTGCCGGCGGTGGCGGCGGCTATGCGCCTGCCCCTCCGGGTCATTGCCGGCGGACTCGCGCGCGGCGCGCCGGACGGCCCGGCGGCTGCGGATGGCCTCCCGGGCCATCCGGTGGTTCTGCGCCTCGCGGATCAGCTCGGCGGAACGGATCTGCTGGAGCTCGTACTCGAACATCTCGTACCCCTCGTGAAGAGTCGGTTTCGGGCTTCGCTTGTTGCGATGCCTCAACCTTCGTCTCCAAGGGGGGTGCGCCACATCGGGAGAGTTCCGCATCTTGGGCGCGCGAAGGGCCTTAGGTCCGCCGTACGTGACGTAGGGCGGGCCTAAGGCCCCTCAGGAAAGCCGGACAGCTCGGGGAGCGTGCGCTCAGCTGGTTGCCTTCGGCATGGCCAGCAGGATGTCGGTGTACTTGAGCACGGCCAGCAGCAGGCCGATGATCGCGAGCGAGACGCCGGCCCAGGCGACGGACTTGACCCAGGTGGTCTGCACGACGCGGTCGGGGTTCCCGAACGCCGGGCGGACCAGGACGCCGACGCCGACGATCAGGGCGACCAGCGCGAAGATGCCCGCGACCAGCGCGTTGGCGTTCCACGAGTTGCCGTAGACCTGCTCGATCTGGGTGGAGACGGTCGCGGTCGACGCGGTCTCCAGCTGGCCGTACAGCGAGTCGCGCGCCTGCGCGACCGTGCCCAGCCAGCCACCCGTCAGCGAGACGAGGCCAAGCGCGGCCGAGACCACTGCGGCGGCACCCAGGCCCACCCCTGAGGGGGCCTTCTCGGCGACCGGCACGAGCTGCTCGTCGTCGCCGTCGTACTCGGCGTCGTCCGAGGCGTCTGCCACGGTCTCCTCGTCCGTCCCGGTGGCCTCGTCGGCCGCGGCGACGTCGCTCTTGGTGACGTCCACTTTCTCCTCGTCGCTCTTCGCCTCGGCGCCGGTCTCGATACCGGCCTCGTCAACAGTCTTGGATCCCATACCTCGCACCGTACGGATGCTGTATGAGAGGTCTCTTAATGTTCGCGGTAATGGAGGCCGATCGTTATCGTCCCGCACGCGCGCGTGCCTCCCGCCACTCGGGCGCGAGCACCGACCAGACCTCCATGTCGCTCCGTACGCCCCGGTACAGGTAGCTTTCGCGCAGCACGCCGTCCCGTGTCATGCCCAGGCGCCGCGCCACCCTCAGGCTCGGTTCGTTGGCGGCCGAGGCGATCCACTCCACGCGGTGCATACCGCGCTCCTCGACCGCCCAGTCGATGATGATCCGCGCCCCGCGGGTGACGAGTCCGCGCCCGGCGGCGGCAGGTTCCAGCCAGCACCCGGCCTCGCAGCTGCCCATCGCGGTGTCGAAGATCCGGAAGAGCAGCCCGCCGACGAGCTTGCCCTCCAGCCAGATCCCGTACAGGAAGCCCTCGTCCGCGGCGCGCTTGTCCGCGTACGCCCGGAGGAGGCGCTTCGTCGAGGGGAGGTCCGTCACGGCGTCGGGCAGGGCGATGTGCCGGCCGACGTACTCGCGCCCCCGTTCCATGTGCGCCAGGAACTCCTCGGCGTGCCAGGGCTCCAGGGGCCGCAGTTCCGCTCCGTCGTCACCCAGGGATATCGCGAACATCCTGCCGCCGCTCCTTCGCCAGTACGTCCGCCACCTCGGCGTCCGTCGCAGCGGCCAGCCTCTCATGGGCGGCGCGGCACTCGGGAGGCTCGATGCTGATGCGCGGCAGGCACCTGTCGAGCCAGCGGGGCAGCCACCAGTTGGCGCCGCCGAGCAGGTGCATGAGGGCGGGCACGAGGAGCGTCCGCAGGACGAAGGCGTCCAGGGCGACGGCCGCGGCGAGGGCGATGCCGAACATCGCGATGACGCGGTCGCCGCTGAGCACGAAGGCAAGGAAGACCGAGATCATGATGACGGCGGCGGAGTTGATCACCCGGCTGGTCTCGGCGAGGCCGACCCGGACGGCACGCCGGTTGTCGCCGGTTTCCAGCCACTCCTCGTACATCCGGCTGACCAGGAAGACCTGGTAGTCCATGGAGAGGCCGAAGAGCACCGACACCATGATCACGGGCAGGAAGGGTTCGATCGGGCCCGCGCGGCCGAGGCCGAGCAGCTCACTCCCCCAGCCCCACTGGAAGATCGCGACGACGACTCCGAAGGCGGCGGCCACGGCGGCGATGTTCATCACGGCGGCCTTCAGGGGGATGCCGATCGAGCGGAAGGCGAGCAGCAGCAGGGCGCAGCCGAGGCCGATGACGACGCCCACGAAGAGGGGCAGTTTGCCGACGATGACGTCCGCGAAGTCGTCGTAGCTCGCTGTCACCCCGCCGACCCGCACGTCGAGGGAGTTGTCCGCCTCGGCGCGCGGCAGCACCTCGGTGCGCAGCCGGTCGACGAGGGCGCTGGTCCGCTGCGACTGCGGCGCGGAGTCCGGTACGACGGTGAGGTACGCGGTGTCGCCGGCGCTGTTGTACGTCGCCGCGGTCACGGAGGCGACGCCCTCGGTCTCCCGGAGCGTGGCGTCCAGGTTGTCGAGCGCGAGCCTGTCCTCGGCGCCGCCGACCTCGGTGACGAGGGTCAGGGGCCCGTTCACGCCGGGTCCGACCCCGTCCGCTATCAGGTCGTACGCCTGTCGGGTGGTCGTCCGCTCCGGATTGTTGCCCTGGTCCGAGGTGCCCAGGTGGAGCGAGAGCGTGGGCAGGGCGAGCAGTGCCATGACGACCAGGGCGAGGGAGCCGAGCAGCTTGGGGTGCCGCTCCACGAAGGCCGACCAGCGTGCGGCGAGTCCGGTGGGGATCTCCGGCTGGGGCCCGTGCTCGTACAGCCGGCGCCGCTCACGGCGGCTCAAAGCGCGCGGACCGATGAAGGAGAGCAGCGCCGGAAGCAGGGTCACGGAGGCCGCGACGGTGAGGATCACCGTCAGCGAGGCCGCGATCGCGACGCCGTTGAGGAAGCCGAGGCGCAGGATGAGCATGCCGAGCAGGGCGATGCAGACGGTGGCGCCGGCGAAGACGACCGCGCGGCCCGTGGTGGCGACGGCGTTCCGCGCGGCTTCCGGCACCGGGAGCCCGCGTTTCAGGCCGCGCCGGTGCCGGGTCACGATGAACAGCGCGTAGTCGATGCCGACGCCGAGCCCGATCAGCAGGCCGAGCATGGGCGCGAAGTCGGCGACGGTCATGGCGTGCCCGAGGAGCGCGATCGAGGCGTACGCGGTCCCGACGCCGACCAGTGCCGTGGCGATGGGCAGCAGGGCCGCGGCGAGCGAGCCGAAGGCGAGGAAGAGGACCACCGCGGCGACGAGAACGCCGACGATCTCGGCGACATGCCCGCCGGAGGACTCGGTGAGCCCGGTCGCGCCGCCGCCCAGCTCCACCTGGAGACTGTTCGACTCGGCGGCCTTCGCGCTGTCGACGACCGCCTGGGCCTGGCCCTTGTCGACGTTCTCGGTCGGGTCGTCGAAGGTGACCGTGGCGTACGCCGTACGTCCGTCGCCGCTGATCCGGCCCGCGCTCTGCCCCTCGTACGGGCTGACGACGGAGGCCACCCCGGGCAGGTCCTCGATGCTGTCCAGGGCGCGGGTCATCGTCTGCTGGACGTCGGCCGAGCGCACGGTGCCGGTGGGGCCGGTGGTGTGCCAGACGACGGTGTCGCTCGCGCCGCCGAGGCCGGGGAAGCCCTCCCGCAGGAGCTGGGTGGCGCGGCCCGACTCGGTGCCGGGTGCCTCGTAGTCGTTCGAGTAGGCGGAGCCCATGACGGCCGCGGCGGCGGTGACACCGCCGAGTGCCAGGAGCCACAGCAGGACGACGGCGAGGCGGCGCCGGACACACCAGCGCGCGAGGGCTGCCACGGACGTGCTCCCTGGGGGTGGTTCGAGGATCTTTGAACGGGAACAGCCGCTATAGGACGGAAAGAGCCTCTACAGAAGTGAACAGCCCGCAAAGAACGCATGAGCAATGCCCAGCCACTGTTACAGCCGAAAGTGATCGTTCATCGCATTCGTGGGCTTATTCACATAAGTGGGTCCCACTTCACAGCACATTCCGATGACATGCCTGAGGGGATGCATCGCAACCGATGCATCCCCTCAGGGCAGTGGAAAAACCGGACCTCAGCCCGCGCTGACGCCCAGCCGCTCAAGGATCAGTTCCTTGACGCGGGCCGCGTCGGCCTGGCCACGGGTGGCCTTCATGACCGCGCCGACCAGGGCGCCGACGGCCTGGAGCTTGCCGCCGCGGATCTTGTCGGCGATGCCCGGGTTGCCGGCGATGGCCTCGTCGACGGCGGCGGTCAGCGCGCCGTCGTCGGAGACGACCTTCAGACCGCGCTTCTCGACGACCTCGTCCGGGGTGCCCTCTCCAGCGAGGACGCCTTCGATGACCTGGCGGGCCAGCTTGTCGTTGATGGAGCCCTCGGACACCAGGACGGCGACTCGGGCGACCTGCGCCGGGGTGAAGGGCAGGTCCTCGAGGGCCTTGCCCGTCTCGTTGGCGCTGCGGGCCAGTTCGCCCATCCACCACTTGCGGGCGGACGCCGCGTCGGCGCCCTCCTCGATGGTGGCGACGATCAGGTCGATGGCACCGGCGTTGAGGATCGACTGCATGTCGTGGGCGCCGACTCCCCACTCCTCGCGCAGCCGGTTGCGGCGGGCCAACGGCTGCTCGGGCAGCCCGCCACGCAGCTCCTCGACCCACTCACGGGACGGCGCCACGGGGACGAGGTCGGGCTCCGGGAAGTACCGGTAGTCCTCGGCCTCCTCCTTCACGCGGCCCGAGGTCGTTGACCCGGTGTCCTCGTGGAAGTGGCGGGTCTCCTGGATGATCGTGCCGCCGCTGTTGAGCACCGCGGCGTGCCGCTGGATCTCGAAGCGGGCCGCACGCTCCACGGAGCGCAGCGAGTTGACGTTCTTGGTCTCGCTGCGGGTGCCGAACCTCTCCCGGCCGTGCGGGCGCAGCGACAGGTTCACGTCGCAGCGCATCTGGCCCTGCTCCATGCGGGCCTCGGAGACGCCGAGCGCCTTGATGAGCTCGCGCAGCTCGGCGACGTACGCCTTGGCGACCTCGGGGGCCCGCTCGCCCGCGCCCTCGATCGGCTTGGTGACGATCTCGATGAGCGGGATGCCCGCGCGGTTGTAGTCGAGCAGCGAGTGCGAGGCGCCGTGGATTCGGCCGGTGGCGCCGCCGACGTGCAGCGACTTACCGGTGTCCTCCTCCATGTGGGCGCGCTCGATCTCCACGCGGAAGACCTCGCCGTCCTCCAGCTGGACGTCCAGATAGCCGTTGAAGGCGATCGGCTCGTCGTACTGGGAGGTCTGGAAGTTCTTCGGCATGTCCGGGTAGAAGTAGTTCTTCCGGGCGAAGCGGCACCACTCGGCGATCTCGCAGTGCAGCGCGAGGCCGATCTTGATCGCGGACTCGACGCCGATCGCGTTGACGACCGGGAGCGAGCCGGGCATGCCGAGGCAGGTCGGGCAGGTCTGCGAGTTGGGCTCGGCGCCCAGCTCGGTGGAACACCCGCAGAACATCTTGGTCTTGGTGCCGAGTTCGACATGGACCTCGAGGCCCATGACGGGGTCGTACGTCGCCAGGGCGTCCTCGTACGACACCAGTTCGTCGGTCGTGGTGGTCACGGTGAAACTTCCCTCTCAGCCCAGCAGGACGTCGTCGTCGCCCAGGCGCTTGAGCTCCCGGTAGAGGATGGCGAGGCCGGTGACGATGGCGGTGGCGGACACGGCGGCGTCGACGAGCCGCAGGAAGTCGCCGTCCTGCCGGGCGAGCTTGGCCTGCTTGGCGACGCTGAGCGCACCGAAGGCGGTGCTGCCGAGCGCCACGTACACACCGGTCTTGGACTTCTTGAAGTTCTTGGCTTTCTTTGCCATGGCACTCATAGCGACGGAGCCTCCTCGATCAGCGGGTGCCCCCACCTTTCCACGAAGGCCGCCTCGACGGCGGCGCCGACCTTGTAGAGCCGGTCGTCCTTCATCGCGGGGGCGATGATCTGCAGACCGACCGGAAGGTTGTCCTCCGGTGCGAGCCCGCAGGGCAGCGACATGGCGGAGTTGCCCGCCAGGTTGGTCGGGATGGTGCAGAGGTCGGCGAGATACATCGCCATCGGGTCGTCGGCGCGCTCGCCGATCGGGAAGGCGGTGGTCGGCGTCGTGGGCGACACGATCACGTCGACCTGCTCGAACGCCTTCTCGAAGTCGCGGGTGATGAGCGTACGGACCTTCTGGGCGCTGCCGTAGTACGCGTCGTAGTAGCCGCTGGACAGGGCGTACGTGCCGAGCATGATGCGGCGCTTGACCTCGTCGCCGAAGCCCTCCTCACGGGTGAGGGCGGTGACCTCCTCGGCGGAGTGCGTGCCGTCGTCGCCGACGCGCAGGCCGTAGCGCATGGCGTCGAACCGGGCGAGGTTCGAGGAGCACTCGGACGGCGCGATCAGGTAGTACGCGGAGAGCGCGAGGTCGAAGGACGGGCAGTCCAGCTCGACGATCTCGGCGCCCAGTTCTTTCAGGAGGGCGACGGACTCGTTGAAGCGCTGGACGACTCCGGCCTGGTAGCCCTCGCCCGAGAACTGCTTGACGACGCCGACGCGCATCCCGGCGACGGAGCCGTTGCGCGCGGCCTCGACGACCGGCGGGACCGGGGCGTCGATGGAGGTCGAGTCGAGCGGGTCGTGCCCGGCGATCACCTCGTGGAGCAGGGCCGCGTCCAGGACCGTACGGCCGCAGGGGCCGCCCTGGTCGAGGGAGCTGGAAAACGCCACCATGCCGTACCGCGACACCCCGCCGTACGTCGGCTTCACGCCGACCGTGCCGGTGACGGCGGCCGGCTGGCGGATGGAGCCGCCGGTGTCGGTGCCGATGGCGAGGGGGGCCTGGAAGGAGGCGAGCGCGGCGCTCGACCCACCGCCGGAGCCGCCCGGGATGCGGGTGAGGTCCCAGGGGTTGCCGGTCGGCCCGTACGCGCTGTTCTCGGTGCTGGACCCCATGGCGAACTCGTCCATGTTGGTCTTGCCGAGGATGACGACGTCGGCGGCCTTGAGCTTCCTGGTCACGGTGGCGTCGTACGGCGGGATCCAGCCCTCGAGGATCTTCGAGCCGACTGTGGTCGGAATGCCCTCGGTGGTGAAGATGTCCTTGAGCGCGAGGGGGACGCCGGCCAGCGGGCCGAGCTTCTCGCCGTCGGCCCGCTTCCGGTCCACGGCGCGGGCCTGCGCGAGAGCGCCTTCCCGGTCCACGTGGAGGAAGGCGTGCACCTTCTCGTCGACGGCCTCGATCCGGGCGAGGTGCGCCTCGGTGACCTCCACGGCGGTGAACTCGCCGGAGGCGATCCCGGCCGCGATCTCCGCGGCCGTCAGCCTGATGATGTTGACGTTGGTGTCCGTCATGGTGATTAGTCCTCCCCCAGGATCTGCGGCACCTTGAAACGCTGCTGCTCCTGGGCCGGGGCGCCGGAGAGCGCCTGCTCGGGGGTGAGCGACGGACGGACCTCGTCCGCGCGCATGACGTTCGTCAGCGGCAGCGGGTGTGAGGTCGGCGGTACGTCTTGGTCGGCGACCTCGCTGACGCGGGCGACCGCGCCGATGATGTCGTCGAGCTGGCCGGCGAAGTGGTCGAGTTCTTCGCCCTTCAGCTCCAGACGCGCCAGCCGTGCGAGGTGGGCGACCTCCTCGCGCGTGATGCCAGGCATGCAGCGATCCTCTGGGGTGAGTGTGTGTGGTTTGGGTCCAATCCTATGGGGCGGGGGACGGTGCCCGCGCCCGGGTTCTTCCGGGGGCTCGCCCACCCGCGCACGGGCCCCCGCAGGGGCGCGGGGAACCACGCGCCCAGCCACGGACGGCCGCGCCGATGTGAACGACGGCGCGGGCCCCGGACGAACGGCCGCCAACGGCGAGGATCCCCCACCGGAGGGCCTGCTTGTCGCGTGACCGACACGGGGGGTGCGGGTGGGAGAGCACCCGCGGCGAGCCGCCTGCCGCTCCGCCTACCCGCCTACTCCGCCGCCGGCAACGCGGCCCGCGGCCGCTGCCATCCCCGGGATCCCCGCGCCAGCAGCCACGCCGTGGTGTCCTCCGGCGGCATCGCGGCGGCGACCAGCCAACCCTGCACCGCGTCACAGCCCATGTCGCGCAACCGCTCCCACGTCTCGTCGTCCTCCACACCCTCGGCGACGACGAGCAGCCCGAGCGAGTGCGCGAGATCGATGGTGCAGCGCACGATCTCCGCGTCCTCGTTGTCCACGGCGAGCTTCGCGACGAAGGAACGGTCGATCTTCAGCTCGCTGACCGGCAGCCGGCGCAGATGGACGAGCGAGGAGTACCCCGTGCCGAAGTCGTCCAGCGACATCTTCACCCCGTGCCCGGTCAGCGCGGCCAGTGTGTCCGCGGCCCGCTGCGGATCCTCGAGGAGCACATGCTCCGTGATCTCCAGCTGGAGCGACCCCGCGGGAACCCCGTGGCGGGCGAGCCGCGCGGCCACCGAGCCCGCGAACCCGGGAGTGTGGACGTCACGCGGCGAGACGTTCACCGCGACCGGCACGTGGAGTCCCTGCGCCCGCCATCGCGCGACCTGCGCGAGCGCCGTCTCCAGGACGTACTCCGTGAGGTGCGGCATCAGTCCGGACGACTCGGCGATGGCGATGAACTCGTCCGGCGCCACCCTCCCCCGCTCGGGGTGCACCCACCGCACGAGTGCCTCGAGTCCGGCCACCTGACCGTCGAACCTGACCTTCGGCTGGTAGTGCAACTCGACATCGCCGGTGTCCAGGGCCCGGCGGAGATCCCCCAGCAGACCCAGCCGGTCCGGGGTGTTCGAGTCCCGCTTGGACTCGTACACCTCCACGCCAGTCCGGTCCCGCTTCGCCTGGTACATGGCGACGTCCGCCCGCCGGAGCAGTCCCTCCGCGTCGAGCGCGTGGTCGGGGAAGACGGCGAGTCCGGCGCTGGCCTCCAGGACGAGCGAAAGCCCGTCCAGGTCGAGTGACGTGCCGAGCGCGGTGACGAGGCTGCGGGCGACGCGGGTGGCCGAGGTCGTGGAGTCGGCGATCGGCAGCAACACGGCGAACTCGTCGCCGCCCAGCCGCGCGGCCTCCGCCCCGCGCGGCAGGTTGAGTCGCAGCCGATCGGCTATCTGGAGGAGCAGCCGGTCTCCGGCGAGATGCCCGAGTGTGTCATTCACCGATCGGAAACGGTCCAGGTCGATCAGCATCAGCGCCGAACGCGCACCGATGCGCTCGGCGTCGTCCAGGGCCGTCCACGTACGTTCAAGCAGCCACTGCCGGTTGGGCAGTCCGGTCAGCGGGTCGCGCAACTGCTCCTCCGCCCGGGCGCGGGCGATCCACAGCGTGGAGTCGAGGGCGATCAGCGGGATCGAGAACAGCGGCAGCAGCATCGGCTGTGCGATCGCGACCACGCAGATCAGTGGCGTGATGCCGAGCAGTGCGATCGCGACCAGCCCCTGCCTGACCAGGGCCGTCCGCGCGACGGTCGCCAGGCTGCCGGCACGCGGCGCGTGGACGTACCAGAGCAGGGTGCGGGTGGCCGCGAGATACGCGGCGGCGACCAGGACCACCTGGGGGACGGCGGAGACGGTCCAGGTCTCCGGGTTCCAGGGCGTCTCGACGGAGGGCAGCCGGCCCCACGCCGCCAGGACGAGACCGCCCGCGCCGATGCCGAGGATGTCGACCGCGCCGTGCAGGATGCCCTGGCGCCAGCGGTTGCGGCGCGCCATGCCGACCAGGACGACGACGGTCAGGCTGACCATCTGGGCGGGCACCCAGCCGTACAGCAGCAGGACCGCGAGGGTGAGGGCGGCGCCGGAGCCGGTGCCGCCCCACCAGCGGGAGCGGCCGAGGGCGACGAGGTGGCCGACGATGACGCCGGTCAGCAGGGCGAGCGACCAGCCGACGGCGCCGGAGGGGAAGAGCGCGTGGTCCTCGCTGAACGACCGGTAGAACCCGGCGCCCAGGACGGACCCGGCCGCCGCGATGACCGCCGCGGGCAGCGCGAGCCAGGATATGGGCCGTTCGGGTTCGTGGCCGGCCATGCCGGGGCCGGGAGCGAGACCGGCGACCCGCACACCGCCGCCGACCGTCCGGGGCGCGGCCCCTGGGCGCTCCGAGGTCCGCGCCGTCCCGCGTCCTCCCCCGAGCCATGCGCCGGTCATCCGGCGCAGCCGTGAGTCAGGGGCGGCGCTCTCGGTCGGTTCCATTCGCGTCCCTCTCACAGCCGGCGGTGCCCACGCCACGCGGCCCGAGCCCGAAGACAACTGGCCACGTCCGCCGCGTCTGAAAACCATTCCCCGTCTCCCGAAGAGCAGGGGATGCGCCGACCGCGGCTGGGCACGGCAGGCGCACACCTCAACAGTAGGCCGCAGAAGGCTTCCACGGGCAGCGGTCGTCGACGGTTGCCCGAATGCGACCCGGCCACCCGTATGCATCTGATATGCGCCGAACGGGTGGCCTTCAACCGCTACTCCTCGATCGGAAGCGCGACTTCCGCCGCCGCGTCCGGCCCCTGTTCGAGCAGGACGGCGAAGCCGTCCTCGTTCAGAACGGGAACCTTCAGTTGCATGGCCTTGTCGTGCTTGGAGCCGGGATTCTCTCCCACAACGACGAAAGACGTCTTCTTCGAGACAGAACCGGTCACTTTCGCTCCGCGGCTCTGCAGGGCCTCTTTCGCGCCGTCCCGTGTGTGGTTCTCGAGCGTTCCGGTGACCACAACGGTCAGTCCTTCGAGCGGACGCGGCCCCTGGTCCTCGCCCGAGCCCTCCTCCTCCATGCGGACGCCGGCCGCGCGCCACTTGCGCAGGATCTCGCGGTGCCAGTCCTCCGCGAACCACTGCTTGAGAGAGGCCGCGATGATCGCGCCGACGCCGTCGGTCGCGGCGAGTTCCTCCTCGGTGGCCGCCTCGATCCGGTCGATCGAGCGGAACTCGCGGGCCAGGGCCTCGGCGGCGACCGGCCCGACATGACGGATCGACAGTCCCGTGAGCACGCGGGCAAGCGGGCGCTCCTTGGCCGCCGCGATGGTGTCCAGCATGGCGATCGCGTTCTTCTTCGGCTCGCCCTGCTGGTTGGCGAAGACCGTGGCGACCTTCTCCTCGCCCGTCTTCGGGTCGCGCTTGGGCAGTCCGCTGTCCTGGTCGAGGACGTACGCCTTGATGGGCAGCAGTCGCTCGATGGTGAGGTCGAAGAGGTCGCCCTCGTCCACGAGCGGCGGCTCGGCGGGCTCCAGCGGCTTGGTGAGCGCCGCGGCGGCGACGTACCCGAAGTGCTCGATGTCCAGCGCCTTGCGGCCCGCCAGATAGAAGAGCCGCTCCCGCAACTGGGCCGGGCAGGTACGGGCGTTCGGGCAGCGCAGGTCGATGTCGCCCTCCTTCATCGCCTTCAGCGGTGTCTCGCACTCCGGGCACTTGGCGGGCATCACGAACTCCCGCTCGCTGCCGTCGCGCAGGTCGACCACCGGGCCGAGGATCTCCGGGATGACGTCACCGGCCTTGCGCAGCACGACCGTGTCACCGATGAGGACGCCCTTGGACTTCACGACCTCCTGGTTGTGCAGGGTCGCGAACTCCACCTCGGACCCGGCGACCGTGACCGGCTCGACCTGCGCGTACGGCGTGACGCGGCCCGTGCGTCCGACGCCCACCCTGATGTTGATCAGCTTGGTGTTGACCTCCTCGGGCGCGTACTTCCAGGCGATCGCCCAGCGGGGCGCGCGCGAGGTGGAGCCGAGGCGGCCCTGGAGCGGGATCTCGTCGAGCTTGACGACCACGCCGTCGATCTCGTGCTCCACGGAGTGCCGGTTCTCGCCGTAGTTCGCGATGAACTCCCGTACGCCGTCGAGGTCGTCGACCACGCGCGCGTACCGCGTGGTCGACAGGCCCCACTCGTGGAGCAGGTCGTAGGCCTGCGAGAGGCGGCTGATGTCGAAGCCCGCGCGGGCGCCGATGCCGTGCACCACCATGTGCAGGGGGCGGCTCGCGGTGACGCGCGGGTCCTTCTGGCGCAGCGAACCGGCCGCCGCGTTGCGCGGGTTGGCGAAGGGCTTGTCGCCGGCCTCCACCAGGCGGGCGTTGAGCTCCTCGAACTTCTCCATCGGGAAGTAGACCTCGCCGCGGATCTCCACGAGGTCGGGGACGCGGTCGCCCGTCAGACGGTCCGGGATCTCCGCGATCGTACGGACGTTGGGCGTGATGTCCTCGCCCGTGCGGCCGTCGCCGCGGGTCGCCGCGCGGGTGAGACGGCCGTGCTCGTAGGTGAGGTTGACCGCGAGGCCGTCGACCTTCAGCTCGCACAGGAGGTGGTAGTCGGTGGTGCCCACGTCTCTCGCGACGCGCTCGGCCCAGGCCGCGAGCTCCAGGTCGTCGAAGGCGTTGTCGAGCGAGAGCATGCGCTCGCGGTGCTGGACGGACGTGAACTCGGTCTCGTACGCGCCCGCGACCTTCTGTGTCGGGGAGTCGGGGGTGCGCAGCTCGGGATACTCGTCCTCCAGGGCCTCCACGGATCGCAGGAGTTTGTCGAACTCCGCGTCGCTGACGACCGGCTGGTCCTTCACGTAGTACCGGAAGCGGTGCTCCTCGATCTGCTCGGCGAGCAGCGCGTGCTTCTCCCGCGCCTCGGCGGGTACCGATGTGGGCTCTGCGTGCATTTCGCCGGCCACCGTGTTGTCCTCCCGTTACTCAGGGTTGTCCGCGAGGGATCTCGCCGCCCGGACGCAATGAGCGAGCGTCCTGCGCGCGTGGTCGGGGGAAGCCCCCGCCAGCCCGCACGAGGGAGTGACCGTGACCGCCTCCGCGAGAAGCCCCGGATGCAGCCCCAGCCTGCGCCACAGCGTCCTGACACCCATGACGCTACCGGCAGGGTCGGACAATGGGCCGTCCACGCCGGGGACGACACCGGCGAAGAGCTGCGTCCCGCCTTCCACTGCTTCACCGATCGCATCGTCGTCACGCTCGGTGAGGAGCGAGAAGTCGAGGGAGATGCCCGCGGCGCCCGCCCGGCGCAGCAGGGCGAACGGCACGTCGGGTGCGCACGAGTGCACCACGACCGGGCCTTCGCCGTGCACCCCGATGACCTCGCGCAGGGTCGCCTCGGCCAACTGCCGGTCCACGGGCCGGTGGGTGCGGTAGCCGCTCGCGCTCCTCACGTGCCCGCGCAGGACGTTGATGAGTGACGGCTCGTCGAGCTGGAGGACCAGCCGCGCTCCCGGAAGGCGGCGCCGCAGGTCCTCGAGATGGACGCGCAGCCCTTCGGCGAGCGAACCGGCGAGATCCCGGCAGGCGCCGAGGTCTGACAGCGCCACCTCGCCGTTGCGCAACTCCAGCGCGGCGGCCAGCGTCCAGGGCCCCACGGCCTGCACCTTGAGCGGTCCCTCGTACCCCTGGAGGAACTCCTCGAGGGCGTCGAGGTCCTCCCCCAGCCAGGACCGCGCCCTGCGGGTGTCCCGCCCCGGCCGGTCCCCGACCCGCCAGCCGCTGGGCTCCACGCGCGCGTACATCTCGACGAGCATCCCGGCGGTCCGGCCGATCATGTCGGCGCCGGGCCCCCGCGCGGGCAGCTCGGGCAGATACGGAAAGTCCTCGACGGACCCGGTGACGGTCTTCGCGGCTTCCCGCGCGTCCCCTCCGGGCATGGATCCGATCCCGGTGGCGGGACCGAACCTGAACCTGCTGTTTTCGCTCACGCGGGAAGCCTACGGAATGGCTCCCGCGAGGTCAGCGCCCCGGTCGCACCGTCAGGTTGTTGACCTCCGCGTCCCTGGGCAGGTCGAGGGCCATCAGGATGGTCGTCGCGACGGACTCGGGGTCGATCCACTTCGCGGCGTCGTACGGCTTGCCCTCCTGCTGGTGGACCTTGGCCTGCATGGGGCTCGCGGTGCGGCCGGGGTAGACGGAGGTGACCCGGACGCCGTTGCCGTGCTCCTCGTGGCGGAGCGAGTCCGCGAGGGCCTTCAGACCGTGTTTGGAGGCGGCGTACGCGGACCAGTCGGCGCTCGCGTTGAGGCCGGCGCCGGAGTTGACGAACAGCACGTGGCCCTGGGAGACGCGGAGCTGGGGCAGGAAGTGGCGGGTCAGCTCGGCGGGGGCGATCAGGTTGACATTGAGCTGGTGGCGCCAGGACTTGGGGGTCAGCTCGCCCACCGGGCCGAGGTCGACCACACCGGCGATGTGCAGCAGCGAGTCGACCCGGTCGGGCAGCGTCTGGTGCGAGAACGCCCAGGACAGCTTGTCGGGGTCCGCGAGGTCGCCGACCAGGGTCGCCGCTCCGGGGAACTGTACGGCGAGCTCCTTCGCGCGGCCCGCGTCGCGCGCGTGCAGCACGATGTCGTCCCCGCGCGCGTGGAGGCGGCGGGCGACGGCCGCGCCGATGCCGGAGCCCGCCCCGGTGATCACATGGGTAGCCATGCCCGCCATGCTCGCATCACTGCCGGCCCTGGCTCTCCTCGAGGTAGGCGAGCGCCCCGACCGGCTCCTCGGCGAAGAACACCAGATCGGTGAGCGGACGCGGCAGGAAACCCTCGACGTCCATCCGCCGGAACTGCTCCTTGAGGCCGTCGTAGAAGCCCGCCGTGTTGAGCAGCACCACCGGCATCTCGGTCTTCCCGTGCTTCTTCAGCTCCAGGATCTCAGTCGCCTCGTCGAGGGTCCCGGTGCCACCCACCATGATCACCACCGCGTCGGCCTTCTCCAGGAGCAGCGCCTTGCGCTCGGCCAGGTCACGCGCGACGACCATCTCGTCGGCGTTCGGCCGCGCCTTCGACGCCAGGAAGTCCACGGAGACTCCGAGCAGCCGCCCGCCCGCCTCCTGCACGCCGTCGGCGACCACCTTCATGAGACCGACGTCCGAACCGCCCCACACCAGGGTGTGCCCACCCCTGCCGAGCAGTTCGGCGAACTCCCGCGCGGGGCCCGTATAGCGGTCGTCGAGGTCGGCGGCGGAGAGGAAGACGCAGATATTCATGCGTTCACGGTACGGGGGAAGAACTCCGGGCCCGCCGGTGCTTTCCTGGTATGGCTGAAGGACACACGATCACCATCGAGCAGGGCACGGAGCGCGTACGCGTCGTGCACGGCGACCAGGTCCTGGCGGAGAGCGACCGCCCCCTGTTGCTGCGCGAGACCGGCTGTCCCGTGCGCTACTACCTCCCACCGGAGGATGTCCGCCTCGATCTGCTGGCGGCTTCCGAGACCCACACGTACTGCCCCTTCAAGGGCAACGCGTCCTACTGGTCGCTCCCCGACGCGGCCGACCTGGTCTGGGGGTATCCCGACCCCAAGCCCGAGGTCGCCGAGATCAAGGACCACCTGTGCTTCTACGAAGTGGAGGTGGTGTGACCCGCTGAGGTCCGGACGCCGCTCCTGAGGGAGGTCTCCGGGAGCGGCGGACTTACCCGGGAGCGGCGGTCAGACAGAGGCCGTCGCGCGCGTGGTCGTCGCGATCGTCGCCGAGCCGACCACTCGGGTGCCGTCGTAGAGGACGACCGCCTGGCCGGGGGCGACACCGCGGACCGGCTCGGTGAAGGCGACCTCGAGGGTACCGTCGACGAGTTCAGCGGTGACCGTCGTCTCGCCGCCGTGGGCGCGGAGTTGGGCCGTGTAGGTGCCGGGGCCTGTCGGGGCGGTGCCGCACCAGCGGGGCTTGACCGCTGTCAGGCCGTTGACGTCCAGGGCGGCCGCCGGGCCGACCGTCACCGTGTTGTCGACCGGCGAGATGTCCAGGACGTAGCGCGGCTTGCCGTCGGGAGCCGGGGTGCCGATGCGGAGCCCCTTGCGCTGGCCGATCGTGTAGCCGAACGCGCCCTCGTGGGTGCCCAGCTTGGCGCCGGACTCGTCGACGATGTCGCCCTCGGCCTTGCCCAGGCGGTTCGCCAGGAAGCCCTGGGTGTCGCCGTCGGCGATGAAGCAGATGTCGTGGGAGTCCGGCTTCTTGGCGACGGCGAGGCCCCGGCGCTCGGCCTCCGCGCGGATCTCGTCCTTCGTGGTGACCGTGTCGCCGAGCGGGAACAGCGCGTGGGCGAGCTGGCGGTCGTCGAGCACTCCGAGGACGTACGACTGGTCCTTGGCCATGTCGGAGGCGCGGTGCAGCTCGCGCGTGCCGTCCTCGCGGACGATCACCTGCGCGTAGTGGCCCGTGCAGACCGCGTCGAAGCCGAGCGCGAGCGCCTTGTCGAGCAGCGCGGCGAACTTGATCTTCTCGTTGCAGCGCAGGCACGGGTTCGGGGTGCGCCCCGCCTCGTACTCGGCGACGAAGTCCTCGACCACGTCCTCGCGGAAGCGCTCGGCGAGGTCCCACACGTAGAAGGGGATGCCGATGACGTCGGCGGCGCGGCGGGCGTCGCGCGAGTCCTCGATGGTGCAGCAGCCACGCGCGCCGGTGCGGAACGACTGCGGGTTGGCGGAGAGCGCGAGGTGCACGCCCGTCACGTCGTGTCCTGCTTCCGCCGCGCGGGCGGCGGCAACGGCGGAGTCCACTCCGCCCGACATGGCGGCGAGTACGCGAAGGGTACGGGGGCGCTGCGAGGTCTCAGTCATAACCCCTCCAGGGTACGGGGCCGTGGGAACCGAAGCCCGCGAGTATCCGTTGAAGATCGCATGGGGGAGAAAAAGGCGGACGCGCGGACCGGGGCGAAGGGCTCCCGGGCCAGGGACGGTGACCGGCGGGTCGGGCGCCGGGCCCTGCTCATCGGCGGTGCGGCGGCCACCCTCGGCAGCGTCGTGCTCGCCCGGGACGAGCTCGCCCGCCTGTGGTGGCGGCTCCCGAGCGTGGAGAAGCCGCGCAAGGAGGGTGAGGTCGACTTCACGGGCGCCCAGTGGGTGGCGGCATCGTCGGCGAACTGGCGGCGCGCGGACCGGCCCGACGACTACGGGATAGACCGGGTGGTCATCCATGTCACCCAGGGCAGCTTCGCCAGCGCGGTGAAGGTCTTCCAGGACCCGGGGCACGGCGCCGCCGCGCACTACGTCGTCCGCCAGGACGGGCACATCGCCCAGATGATCCGCGAGCTGGACGTGGCGTTCCACGCGGGCAACCGGGCGTACAACGAACGCAGTGTCGGCATCGAGCACGAGGGCTTCGTGGACCGCCCGGAGGACCTGACGGACGCGATGTACGAGGCGTCGGCGCGGCTGACGGCCCGGATATGCGGACGGTACGACATCCCCGTCGACCGGGAGCACATCATCGGGCACGTCGAAGTGCCGGGCACCGATCACACGGATCCGGGACCGTACTGGGACTGGGACCGCTACATACCCCTTGTCCGGCGGGCGTTGACCGCCCAGAGCCGGGCGGCCGGGACCCCCGGCGTGACCCGGAGCCCCGCCGCGCCCCGGAGCCCCGCCGTGCCCGAGGCGTCCGCTAGCTGAGACCCGCCGTCCGCGCCCGTTCCACCGCGGGACCGATCGCGCGGGCCACCGCCTGGACGTCGGCCTCCGTGGAGGTGTGGCCGAGGGAGAAGCGCAGGGTGCCGCGGGCCAGGTCGGGATCGGTGCCGGTGGCCAGGAGGACGTGGCTGGGCTGGGCCACGCCCGCCGTGCACGCGGAGCCGGTGGAGCACTCGATGCCCTGCGCGTCCAGCAGGAGGAGCAGGGAGTCGCCCTCGCAGCCGGGGAAGGTGAAGTGCGCGTTGGCCGGCAGCCGTCCCCCGGGCGCCGGGTCGCCGCCGAGGATCGCGTCGGGCACCGCCTTGCGGACGGCCTCGACCAGGTCGTCGCGCAGGGCGCCGATCTCCCGGGCGAACCACTCGTGCTGGTCGGCGGCGAGCCGCCCGGCGACGGCGAAGGACGCGATCGCGGGCACGTCGAGGGTGCCGGAGCGGACATGGCGTTCCTGGCCGCCGCCGTGCAGGACGGGTACGGGGGTGTACTCACGGCCCAGCAGCAGCGCGCCGATGCCGTAAGGGCCGCCGATCTTGTGGCCGGACACCGTCATGGCGGCGAGGCCCGAGGCGCCGAAGTCGACCGGGACCTGACCGAAGGCCTGGACGGCGTCGGCGTGCAGCGGGATGCCGAACTCCGCGGCGACGTCGGCCAGTTCGCGGACCGGCAGGACGGTGCCGATCTCGTTGTTGGCCCACATGACCGTGGCGAGGGCGACGTCGTCGGGGTCGCGGGCGATGGCCTCGCGCAGCGCATCGGGGTGGACGCGGCCGTACGAGTCCACGGGGAGGTACTCCACGGTGGCGCCCTCGTGTTCGCCGAGCCAGTGCACGGCGTCGAGGACGGCGTGGTGTTCGACGGGGCTCACGAGGACGCGGGTGCGGGCGGGGTCGGCGTCGCGGCGGGCCCAGTACAGGCCCTTGACCGCGAGGTTGTCGGCCTCGGTGCCGCCGGAGGTGAAGACCACCTCGCTGGGGCGGGCGGCGAGGGCGTCCGCCAGCGTTTCGCGGGCTTCCTCGACGGTGCGCCGGGCGCGGCGGCCGGCGGCGTGCAGGGAGGAGGCGTTGCCCGTGACGCTCAGCTGGGCGGTCAGTGCCTCTACCGCCTCGGGGAGCATCGGGGTGGTCGCGGCGTGGTCGAGGTAAGCCATGGTGAGCCCGATTCTACGGGCCCGCTCACCGCTTCCTCCGCCCCCACCCGGGGGTGGACCCCGCTCCGGCCACCGCCCGGGGTCGCCTCACGCCCTAGAAGCTCCAGGACACCGTGCTGTCGAAGTGCATGAGGGCCACCAGGACGACCAGGTCCGCGACGCCCAGGCCAAGGCCCAGGAACGCGCGTCCCCGGCGGGCCGTGCCGCGGATCAGGGCCGTCGAGGCGAGGACGATCGCGATGGGGCCCAGGAAGACGTTGAGGACCAGCAGGCCGACCAGGCCGAGGACGAAGGAGGCGACGGCCATACCGTCGGCGTCCCGCCCGCCGGTCCTGCGGGCCGGCGCGGGCGTGCGCTCGGTGTGCTCGGTACGTTCCGCTTGCTCAGTACGTACCGCGTGCTCAGTACGTACTGCTCGCTCGGTGAATTCGGTGCGCTCAGCGAGTTCGGTGCGCTCGGTACGTTCGGTGAGTTCCATGATGTGAGTCCGCTCCCAACATTCAGTTGGTGGAGGTGCCGCGTCGGCGTGCGTGGTGCTCGCGTACCGCGAAGACGGCCAGCCAGACGCCGATGACGGCGGCGGCGACCAGGCTGACGGGCAGCGGCGCGTGGGCCACGGAACCCACGACGACACCGAACAGCAGGAGTGCGGCGACGAGGAACAGCATGAGTTGCCTCTCGTGAAAGTCTCGAAGTCCGGTCCCGGGACGCGGTGCGGGGTCTCGGCGGTGAGACCCGTCGCGTTTCCGGGACTTGACGACTCAGTGAACGGTTGTAGTAACACTTGTTCACTGACTCTCTAGTCTAGCCCGTCATCCGGCTTTCCAATCACAGAGAACAGTTGTTAACTGCATGGCATGAGTCACACCCTCGGCATCCGGCAGGTGCAGAAGCAGAAAACCCGACAGGCCCTGCTGGACGCGGCGTTGGGGCTGCTGGAGGAGCAGAGCCTGAGCAGCCTGGGCCTGCGTGAGGTCACCCGCGCCGTCGGCGTCGCTCCGACCGCCTTCTACCGGCACTTCCGCTCGACGGCGGATCTCGGGGTGGCGCTCGTCGAGGAGGCGCTGGGCAGCCTGCACCCGATGATCGGGGACACGGTGTCCGCGGCCGGCGACAGCGACGAACGCATCACCCGCGCCGTCGATCTGATCGCCCGCCACGTGGCGGCCCATCCCGCGCACGTCCGCTTCATCGCGCGCGAGCGACACGGCGGCGTACAGCCGGTGCGCAAGGAGATCAGCGAGCAACTCGCCCGGTTCGCCGAGGAAGTGAAGACCGAGCTGGCCAAGCACCCCGAGTCCGCGGGGTGGAGCGACGACGACCTGCTCATGCTCGCGGGCCTGTACGTCGACCAGATGCTGATGACGGCCTCGCTGTTCCTGGAGGCGCAGGAGTCCTCCGCGCAGGAGCGGGACCGGGTGGCCCGCGTGGCGGCCCGCCAGATGCGGCTGATCAGCATCGGCCGCCGCAACTGGCTGGGGTGACACACCCGTTCACCGGATGCGTCACCCCACCGTCGAACCAGCGGGCGCGTGCGGCGGAGAGACGCGCAAGGTCAGCCGGTCGGCTGCGCCTGACCCCCCTGGCCGCCGCCCTGACCGCCGCCGAACCCGCCGCATCCGCCGCCCGCCCCGCCTCCGGCCCCGCCGCTCGGCATACCGGACGGCCTGCCCGAGCCGGCCGCACCCGAGGGCATCCCGGAGGGAGCGCCGGAAGGGGCGCCTGAAGGCATGCCGGACCCCGCCGCACCGCTGGGCCGCCCGGACGGGCCCCCACTCGGCATGCCCGAAGGCCTGGCACACTCCGTCTGACCGGAGGTGTCGCTGTTCGAGGTGGACGAGTCGCCCGAGCCACAGGCCGCCAGCAGCGGCGCCAGGGCGAGCAGTGCGACAGCGGGGACGAGTCGTGCGCGACGGTTCATGTGGGTAACTCCCAGTCAAGTCCCGGGCCCGGTTGATGAATGCCGGATGAGTACGGGATGAGTGGGGGCCAGAGCACCAGATCCAGGTAGGTCCGCGCTGTGCCGAAGCTATGGCTGGCTGTGGATCACACGGAGCCGCGGGGAAATGCCGGGTCAGGGCGCGAGCGCTGTACCCGAACCGTGACATCGGGACCGCCTGCCGCTCCACCACCCGGCGCCGCAACTCCTCCCGGGCGCGGACGAGTTCGACACCCGGGAGGAGGCTCGACCGTTCAGCCGATTCCAGTACCCCGCCGGAGGCTCAACCGTTCAGCCGATCCGCACCCGCGCGAGCTGCCGGGACTGCGCGACCAGCCGGTCGGCGCTGTCCCACACCTCGGCGTCCTCCTCCAGGAAGCCGCCGGCCAGGTTACGGGTGGTGATCGACACCCGGAGCGGGCCGGGCGCCGGGCGGGAGCGGACGTGCACCGTCAGTTCGACGGTCGGCACCCAGCCGGAGAGGCCGAGTTCGAAGGCGGTCGGCGGCAGCGCGTCGACCGCGAGGAGCAGCGAGAGCGGATCCGCGTCACGACCGTCGGCCAGCCCGAACCAGGCCCGCATCTCGCCCTTCCCGGACGGCGATCCGAGCGCCCAGCCCAGGGTCGCGGGGTCGAGCTTGAGCATCAGCCGGTCGGCGATCGCCGAGCTGCCGGGCACCGGATCCGGCGCGTCCTGGGGACCGAAACACTGGTCCATGGGCGGCAGCGCGGGCGGTTCCGCAGTCGTACGGACGTCTTCGGGCAGCGCGTCGAGATCGCCGTACGAGGCGAGGACGCGGATCCGTTCGACCTCACGGCCCTCGTCGTCGTACTGGAAGAGGGACGCCTGGCCGGTGGAGAGGGTCCGGCCGGTGCGTACGACCTCCGTGCGGACGACCGCGGGTCCGGGCTGGGACGCGGTCAGGTAGTGCGCGGAGATCGTGAACGGGTCGGCGTGCGGCAGGGCGTCCGCGAGGGCGCGGCCCAGCACGGCGAGCAGATAGCCGCCGTTGACGGCGCTGATGATCGTCCAACCGGCGGACAGGCCGATGTCGTAGACGCCGGGTTCGCGCCGGGTGACGGCGGTGTCGCGGTCAAACTCGCTGTCGCCGATGGTGGCCCGTACGGCCCCTACCGAAGCTGCTTCTGGCATGGCTGAACGGTACAACAGGAAATTACTAAGCGGTAGCTTTGGGTGTTTCGGGCGGGTGAATCCGCCCGTGCCGGGTCGGCGCTCACGGAGTCTCCGGCTCGGTCACCGTCGAGCGCCGGTGCCACGCGCGCGGCGCCCGCCAGTGGAAGCGCATCGCCAGCAGCCGCAGTACGAAGGCGGTGACGACCGCGAGCCCGCTCGTGAACGGGGTGAGCATGTCGTAGCGGATGCACACGACGACCATCGCGGCACCGACCATCGCCGGCACCGCGTACAGGTCGCGGTCCCAACGCAGCAGCGAGGGCACCTCGTTGGCGAGGACGTCGCGCAGCACGCCGCCGCCGACCGCGGTGGCGAGGCCGAGGGCGGCCGACTGGGTCAGGCCGAGCCCGTACTCGTACGCCTTCGTCGTGCCGGCCACGCAGAAGAGGCCGAGCCCCGCCGCGTCGAAGACGTTGACGGCGACCTGGGTCCGCTCCACCTGCGGGTGGAGGAAGAAGACGAGCAGGGCGGCGAGCAGCGGGGTGCTGAAGTAGCCGAGGTCGGTGAACGCGGCCGGGGGCACCGCGCCGATGATCAGGTCGCGGAACAGCCCTCCGCCCAGCGCGGTGACCTCGGCGAGTACGGCGATGCCGAAGACGTCGAAGTTCTTGCGGACGGCCAGCAGGGCGCCGGAGATCGCGAAGACGAAGATCCCCACGAGGTCGAGGACATGCTGGACGGAGGGGGTGAACAGTTCCTGGAGCACCCGACATTTTTACCCGCGCGAAGGGGAGAGCGCTCGTGCGCTCTCCCCTTCGCGGTGGTTCGGCCCTGCTTGGGCGGCTAGTCCTTGGGCCCCTTGGGGTCCTTGGACTCGCTGCCCTCAGGTGCGGCCTCCTCGGAGGCAGCCTCCGGGGCCGGCACCGGAGCCGAAGCCGAAGCCGACGGCAGCGGCGCGGGCGCCGGTGAGGCCGCGGACGCGACCTCCGCCGGAGCCTCCCCCGACACCTCGGCGGACTCGACCGCGGGGACGAGCTCGACCGTCTCCAGGGCCACCTTGGCCGCCGAGAGCAGCACCGTGTCCTGCGGCGCCTGGTCGCTCGCGTTCTCCGGGTGGTGGCAGGCCACCTGCTGGCCGGGCTTCAGCTCGATGAGCGGCGGCTCGGTCGTCCTGCAGATCTCCGTGGCCTTCCAGCACCGCGTGTGGAAGCGGCAGCCGCTCGGCGGCGAGATCGGCGAAGGCACGTCGCCCTTGAGCAGGATGCGCTCGCTCTTGGCGCCCCGGCGCTTGGGGTCCGGGACGGGCACCGCGGACATCAGGGCCTTGGTGTACGGGTGCATCGGCGCCTCGTACAGCGAGGTGCGGTCGGCGAGTTCGACGATCTTGCCGAGGTACATCACCGCGATGCGGTCCGAGACATGGCGTACGACGGAGAGGTCGTGCGCGATGATCACGTACGTCAGGCCGAGCTCCGTCTGGAGGTCGTCCATCAGGTTCACGACCTGCGCCTGGATCGACACGTCGAGGGCCGAGACCGGCTCGTCCGCCACGACCAGCTTCGGCTTCAGGGCGAGCGCGCGGGCGATGCCGATGCGCTGGCGCTGGCCGCCGGAGAACTCGTGCGGATAGCGGTTGAAGTGCTCGGGGCTGAGGCCCACCAGCTCGAGGAGCCGCTGGACCTCCCTCTTCACGCCGCCCTCGGGCTCCACTCTCTGGAGCCGGAAGGGCGCCGAGACGATCGAGCCGATGGTGTGCCGCGGGTTCAGCGAACCGTAGGGGTCCTGGAAGATCATCTGGATGTCCCGGCGCAGCGGGCGCATCCCTCCCGCGCCGAGCCGGGTGATGTCCTTGCCCTCGAACTCGATGCTGCCCTCGGTCGGGTCCTGGAGCCGGGTGATGACCCGGCCCATGGTCGACTTGCCGCAGCCGGACTCGCCGACCACGCCCAGCGTCTCGCCCTTGCGCACCTCGAAGTCGATGCCGTCGACCGCCTTGACGGCCGCGACCTGGCGCTGGAGGACGCCCTTCCGGATGGGGAAGTGCTTCTTCAGCCCCTGTACCCTGAGCAGCACCTCACGGTCGTCGGAGGCCGCTGCCTGCTGCGGGATCACCGCCGCCTCGGCGGCGTCACTCTTCTTCGTCTCACTCACAGCTTCGGCGCAATCTCTTCGGTCCAGATCCGCGTGCGGTCCTCCGGCGAGAGGTGACAGGCGGAGTAGTGCCCGCTGCCGACCAGTTGCAGTTCGGGGCGCACGGTACGGGTGACGTTGCCCTTCGGGAGGTCGGCGTACGGGCAGCGCGGGTGGAAGGCGCAGCCCGAGGGGATGTTGATGAGGCTCGGCGGCTGGCCCTTGACGGGGATGAGCCGCTCGGACGTCTCGCGGTCGATACGCGGCATCGAGCCGAGCAGACCCCAGGTGTAGGGGTGCTGCGGCTGCTCGAAGATCATGTCGACGGGACCGCGCTCCGCGCACCGGCCGCCGTACATCACCAGCACGTCGTCGGCGATCTCGGCGACCACACCCAGGTCGTGGGTGATGAGGACGACGGCGGAGCCGAACTCCTTCTGCAGATCGCGGATGAGGTCGAGGATCTGCGCCTGGACGGTGACGTCGAGGGCGGTCGTCGGCTCGTCCGCGATTAGCAGTTCGGGGTTGTTCACAAGTGCCATGGCGATCATCGCGCGCTGGCGCATACCGCCGGAGAACTCGTGCGGGTAGCTGTCGACACGCTTGCCGGGCTCGGGGATGCCGACCCGGTCGAGCATCTCGATGGCCCGCCGGCGCGCGGTCTTCTTGTCGACCTTGTGGTGGACGCGGTACGCCTCCACGATCTGGTTGCCGATCGTGTAGTACGGGTGCATCGCGGAGAGCGGGTCCTGGAAGATCATCGACATCTCGCGGCCGCGGAGCTTGCGCACCTCGTCCGGGTCGGCGCCGACCAGTTCCTTGCCGTCGAGCCAGATCTCGCCGGACATCTGGACGTGCTTGCCGCCCGCGCCCAGCCGGTGCAGGCCCATGATCGCCAGCGAGGTGACGGACTTCCCGGAGCCCGACTCGCCCACGATGGAGAGGGTCTTGCCCTTCTCCAGCGAGAAGCTGAGCCCGTCGACGGACTTGACCACGCCGTCGTCGGTCGGGAAGTGCACCTTGAGGTCGCGTACTTCGAGGAAGGCGCTCGGCGCGTCGGAGCGCGCGGTGACGGGTTCGCCTACTGCGGCGCCGGTCTTGGACAGTTCGGTCACGAGAGCCTCACCCGCGGGTCGGCGGCTGCGTAGAGCAGGTCCACCAGAAGATTTGCGATCACGACGAAGAGGGCGGCGATCAGAGTGACACCGAGGATCTTGGGCAGGTCGTTGTCGGTGATGCCCTGTACCGCGTACTGGCCGATGCCGGGCAGCGAGAACACGTACTCGGTGATCACGGCTCCGCCGAGCAGCAGACCGAGGTCCATGCCGAAGATGGTGATGATCGGCGTCAGCGCGGCCCGCAGCCCGTGCCGCACCACGACCTTGCTCTCACGCAGACCCTTGGCGCGGGCCGTACGGATGTAGTCCTCGTTCATCGTCTCCAGCATGCCCGAGCGGGTGAGCCGCGCGTAGATGGCGGAGTAGAGGAGTGCGAGCGAGCACCACGCGGGGAAGAGGGTGTTGGCCCACTCCGCAGGATTCTCGGTGAACGGGACGTACGTTTGGCCGAAGATCGGCCACTGGAAGGTGAAGAGCAGCAGCGCCAGGTTGCCCGTGAAGAACATGGGCAGCGAGACACCGGCGAGGGCGATGCCCATGAAGGTGCGGTCGAGGAACGAGCGCGGCTTGAGCGCGGAGACCACACCGGCCGTGACACCGGACACCAGCCAGAGCACGGCGGCACCGGCGGCCAGCGAGGCCGTCACCGGAATGCGGGAGGTCAGCTCCGGCCAGACCGCCTGGTGGGTCTTGAAGGAGTAGCCGAAGCACGGCGCGTCGCAGTGCGCCGTGGTGGGGCCGAGGTCATAGGTGGCCCCGACCACGATCCCCTTGATGAAATGCCAGAACTGGGCGTAAAGGGGCTGGTCCAGTCCGAGGTTGTGCTTGACCGCGGCGATATCGGCCGCCGACGGGTTCTTCCCGATGTACTGCTGGGCCAGCGAGTCGGCGGTCTGACCGGCGAACCGCGGCAGTACGAAGAAGATGGCGAAGGTGACCGCAGTGACGACCAGCAGCAGGATCACTGCGGCGGCCATCCGGCGGAGGATGTACGAGATCACGGGGATCGGCGCTGGTGCCCGCGGGCCGCTAAGCCCGCGGGCACCAATGCCTTCACCTGCCTTCCGGGGCTACTTCTTGGTCGTACCGATGTTGAGGTAGTCGTACTGGCCGCTGAAGGCCGCCGTGGAGACCAGGTTGGTGAAGCCGGCCGGGCGGTACAGCAGGACCTTGAAGTAGGTCAGCGGAACGAGCGCCGCCTCTTCCATGGCCTTCTTGTCGACCTCGGTGTAGAGGGCGTCACGCGCGGTCTTGTCCTCGGTGCCGATCGCCTTCTCCAACGTCGTGTTGACCACGGTGTTGTCGAGCTGCGACAGGTTGGTGTTGCCGGACGCGCCGATCGCGTCACCGTGCAGGATCTGCTGCAGGAAGCCGTAGCCGGACGGCCAGTCGGCACCCCACTGCATCATCATCAGACCGATGTTGTTCTTCTTGTCGAACTCGGGGACACCCGCGTTGTCGGTGAAGTACTTGCCCGACGGGTACTGCTTCAGGCTGGCGTTGATGCCGGCGGCCTTCAGCGAGTTGATGATCGCGGTGGCCGCGTCGATCTCCGCCGGGCGGTCGCTGCGCGCGGAGATGTTCGTGTTGATCGACGTCTTGCCGCAGGCCTTCAGCTGGTCCTTGGCCTTGGCCACGTCGCCCTTGTTGCCGGTGGTGGCGTAGATGTCCGACTTCTCGTAGCCGGGGATGTCCGGCGGGAGGACGGTGGTGGCGATGTCACCGCGGATCGGGCCGCCCTCGGCGGTCTGCACCGAGACCTTGTCGATGGCGTACTGGACGGCCTTGCGGCAGGCCACGTTGTTGAACGGGGCGAGCTTGGTGTTGATCGCCATGTAGACGAGACGGCCACCGTAGGTGTTGTCGGTGCTGGCCTTCAGGTCGGCGGAGTTGACCACCTTGGCCTGCGTCGCGGCCTGGACACCCGTACCACCCAGGTCGATGGCGTTACCGGCCATGACGTCCTGGTCGATCGTCTCGGCGTTGACCTTCAGCTTGACGACGATCTTGTCCGGGTACTGCTTGCGCAGCGGGTCGGACGCCGCGTCCCAGTTCTCGTTGCGGACGAGGGTGACCTGCTTGCCCTCCTCGTAGCTCGCGAACTTGTACGAGCCCGAGGAAACGATGCTCTTGACGTAGTCGACGCCGGTGTCCTTGGCCTGCGGCACCGGAGCCGTCTGCGGCGTGGCGACCAGGTAGTCGAACTCCTGGAAGGCGCGGTTGAGCTTGAAGACGACCGTGGTGTCGTCCGGCGTCTCGATCGACGACAGACCCTCGGCGCTCTTGTCCTTGTAGGGACCCTTGTACTTGTCGCCGCCCTCAAGGAACTGCTGGAAGTAGTTCGGGCCGAGGGAGAGTACGTCACGCGCGAAGTTGGAGCGCTCCACGGCGTACTTCACGTCCTTCGACGTGATCGCCGTGCCGTCCTGGTACTTCAGACCCGAGCGCAGCTTGTACGTCCAGGTCTTGCCGCCGTCGCTCGGCACACCCGCGCTGGCGGCGAGGTCCGGGACCAGCTCGTTGCCCTTGTCGCCCGCGGCGGGCTTGAAGGTCATCAGCGGGCGGGCGTACAACCGGCTGAGGTTGTACATGTACGCGTAGTACGTGTTGCCGGGGTCGAACGAGTCCGGGACGTCGGAGTACTCGTACGTGACCGTCCCACCCTTCTGGGTGGAGGCGTTGACGACGTCCTTGGTCGCTGCGTTGGCCCCAGCTGATTTCGTGTCGTCGTTCGTGTTGTCATCGGCTTTGCTGCAGCCTGCGAGAAGCAGACTCACACTGCCGATGGCCGCAACTGCGGCCAGCGCTGACCTTCGCATGATGTTCGGGTCCCCTCCATTGTTGGAAAACTTGATGGACGCTCGGCGCTGCCACAGGTCAGCGGCTGCGCGGGTCGAGAGCGTCGCGCAGACCGTCGCCGAGCAGGTTGAACGCCAGCACGGTGACGAAGATCGCGAGGCCGGGCACGATCAGGAACTGCGGATCGACCTGGTAGTAGGTGACCGCCTCGCTGATCATCCCGCCCCATGACGCCTGCGGGGGCTGGATGCCGACGCCGAGGAAGCTCAGGCTCGCCTCGAAGAGGATGTTGGTCGGGATGAGCAGCGTCGAGTAGACGATGATCGGGCCGACCAGGTTCGGGAGCAGCTCTCGGAAGAGGATGTACGGCCCCCTCGCGCCCATCCCCCGGGAGGCGTCGACGAACTCGCGCTCCCGCAGGGCCAGGGTCTGGCCGCGGACGATGCGTCCCAGGTAGGGCCAGTTGAAGAAGCCGATGATGAAGATCAGCACGCTGATGTGCAGCGGGAGTCCTTCGAGGCCGAACGCGCCGCCCTGCAGCGTCGCGGAGATCGCGATGGCGAAGAGCAACAGCGGGAAGGCCAGGAAGGTGTCCATCAGCCGGCTGATGATCGTGTCGACCCGGCCGCCGTAGTACCCGGCGACCACTCCGAGGACCGTGCCGATCACGTTCGAGAGGATCGTGGCACCGAAGGCGACGACCAGTGAGACCCAGGAGCCTTCCAGGATGCGGGTGGCGATGTCGCGCCCGAACTTCGGCTCAACGCCGAGCGGGTGCGCCCAGCTCATCCCGCCGAAATCGCCCAGGGGCAGCGAGGTGTTGGGGTCGATCAGGTCCTGGTTGAAGGCGTTCGGGTCGAGCCCGAACACCGCCTGGATGGGGCGCGAGAGCGCCGCCAGCAGGATGAGCAGCACCACGATGACACCGCCGGCGACCGCCACCTTGTCGCGCTTGAAGCGCGTCCAGGCGATCTGCCCCAGGGAACGGCCCTCGATCTGCCCCTTGTCGACTCCGGCCAGCACAGCCTCCGGCTGCACTTCCGTTTCCGACCCGGTGGTCTCGATCGGTGCGGTCACAATGACCCGACCCCTCTGACCGGTGGTGACCGGCCTACGCCTGCCGCTGTCTGCGGCTTGGTTCACTTGCATGCCGGGAGGGGCCGCAGATGATGCGGCCTGGAAACCCGGGCTGTTCCGTCGACTTGCACTCGCTCACAGGATCGATGACCCCATGTCTGCACGGGAGTCTTCATGGCCGCCACGATCACGTGCCAGGTCTGATGGAGAAAGTATGCGCAACCGTGATGCGGTTAAGTGGATTCCGTTATCCGAACAGTGGGTAACGCGGGGCGGACAGGGGGCAGTTGGGGTCGAAGGGGCCATGGAGAGCCCTTTCGGCCAGTGTCAGCCCCAAAGGGGACATCCAGCCCTTACGTCTGTCGATCCGCAGGTCAGACGCGAGGTCGGGGCATGCGGAGATCAGGACGTGCGGGGGCCAGAACAGGTTTAGATGCGGAACAGGGATCAGTATGACCGGGACTGCGGATAGCCGTAGCCACCGGCCACCGGCGCCTGGGCCGGAGCCGCGTGGGCTTCGCGGTCGTAGAAGGGCCGCGCGTTCGAGCGCAGCCACATCGCCACCGGGTCGTACTCGTCGGACATCGCGACGGTCGAAACGGGCAGCCCGTCGGGCACCGCGCCGATGGACTGCTGCATCATGGCGCGCACCGAGTCGACGGCGGGCGGCGACGTGTCGTACACATCGAGACCGATGGCCAGATAGGGCGCCCCGAGCGCGGGCTGCACCCAGGCGCGGCGCAGCGAGCGCACGGCGGACGTGCGGTGCGCGTTCTGCGTGAGCAGGGCGTAGAACTGCGGGACCTCGATGCCCGGCTCGGAGAGCCTGAGCGGTCCGGCGGGCTGGCGCTCGAGGCCGGTGGCGATCCGGCGCAGATCGAGCCAGGGGATACCGACGCCGCCGCCGGGGGCGTGCGGATTCAGCCAGAGACCGAACTGGTCGGGGTACAGGGTGCGGGCGACGTCGAGGCCGTCGACGACCTCGTAGCTGCGGTTCCAGCCGCTGGCCGAGAGCTCCTGGGCGGAGGTGACACAGGGCGCGTAGCCGAAGCCGTCCACCTCCATGTTCCCGTACTGCGCGTCCGGGGAGCCGGACTGGCCGTGCCACAGCAGCATCCAGACCTGGCCTGCCGACGGGGCCGCGAGCGCGCGCAGGAGCGCCTCGTAGGCGTCGTAACGCCCGGGCGTCACCTGGCGCAGCATGTGCTCGACCTGCCCGGCCGCGGCCGTGCCCGACGCGCTCACCCTGAACCGCCCCTTCGCGAAGAAATCACGACCAACTCACCTATTACGCCGGAGGTGCCGGTTACGAACATGCGTCAACACCGGCACCGGCCCATGAAACCAGCTTAAGCGGCGATCCTGACAGCGACGTGGACGCTCCGCTGGGAAAGCCGCTCGAGAGCTCGGGACTTGTGGTGATCCGGCGGGATCCTCGCGACCGCGCCGCTAGTGACCCTGTTGGTGGCCCTGCTGGTAAAAGGGGCGGACCCGCGTGCGCAGCCAGTCGCAGACCGGGTCCTGTGCCACGTCCATGAGGACCAGGTTCACCGGCCACGGCACCGCGACGCGGCCGAGCGCACGGCCGAGCGCGTCCAGCGGAAGCGCGCGGGCCTCGCCCTCCCACAGGGAGAGTTCGACGCCGACGAACATCGCGGGCCCGCCGCCCTCGATGCTGGCCAGGCAGCGGCGGGCGCTCAGCACCACGCCGGTCCCGGCGAACTCGGCGGAGGCCGCGGACAGGAAGTCCACCGGGTCGTCCTGCCAGTCGGGCTCGAAGAGCCGCACCCGGCCGCCGCTCGCGGACCCGTCGAGCGGCGTGCGCCCGGCGCGGCAGAGCTCGGCGACCGCGGGGGGCGGCAGCGGTACGCCGACCACCCCGTCCGGATTGACCGCGATGCCCACCTGCGGGGGCAGTCCGCGTGCGAACTCGACGGCGGGCGCGATCGTGTACGACATGTGCCCGCCGGTGACCTGGCGGAACTGCTCCTCTGAGCTGAAGACGGGAACGTACGCCTGACCCGCGATCTCCAGGGTGGGCAGGTCCAGCGGGCCGCTCTGCGGGCCGCCGCCGCTGGGCAGCGGGACCCAGACGAAACTGCGGCCGAGGACCTCGACGATTCGGGCACCCGAGGAGGGCCCCGCGGGCACACCGAGGGACGCGGCGAGCACCTCCTCCAGTTCGTTGCCGGGCCATCCGCCGTGCGGGTGGGGGTACGCCTGGGCCGGGAGGCCGGCGAAGTCGGGGAAGTCCATCTGTCTACCGCCTGCTTTGAACCGCTGTTCCGGTGTTCCGGGTGTCCGGCGAGAAACCCTAACGGGTTCGGGGGATCAGCCGCCGAAGTCGATCCGCCGCAGCACGTCCGCCGCGTCCCGGTCGATGAGGACGGCCGAGCCGCAGCCCTCCGGCAGGTGACCCTTCTCCACGGAACGCAGCAGCCGGGCGACCGCGCCGCGGTGACGTGCGAACGCGTACCGCGAGACGCCGCGGCCGCGTTCGCGCTGGCCGTCCAGTGCCGTGCCCGGCGTGACGTCGAGCAGCAGCAGATGCAGCGCGCCGCCCCGGCGGCGGGCCTCGCGGGCGAGCCAGCGGCGCACCCAGGCCTGGGTGCCGCAGTCGTGCACGACCACGCCGGCGCCGGAACGCAGCGCGCGGCGCAGGCCCGTGTAGTGGGCCAGGCGGACCAGGGGCCGGTAGACCGCGTACGGGAGCCGGCCGGACATCCGTCCGTCCCAGTGGTCGCGGGTGTCCTGCGAGTCGATGCGCGCACCCGAGACGGCGCGGCGCATCAGGGTCGACTTTCCGCTGCCGGGAAGTCCCGTGACCACGACGACGTCGGAGGTGCCGAAGTGCAGCCCGTGCGGGCTGTGGCCCGCGCGGTCCCTGAGGTCGCGGACGACAGCCGTCGGAAACGGGTCGCATGCCTCCCGGGCCGGGGCACCGGGCTGCTTGGGCAGCGCGAGGCCCGCCGTCGTCGCGTACGCCGTGGTCCTGTTCACCGTGATCGTCCTCCCCATGGGTCTGGACTCCCATCCCCGCCAAGTGTAAAGAGAAGGTAATGCGCGATGCTTCCTGTTTCCGTAATCGGACTGCCACAGGCTGGTTACAGGTCACTTCGAAGGCGCTGTGAATCACTCAGGGGCGCCCCTCCCGTGTCTCCGGGATGCGTGCAATGATGTGCGCGCCAACTGCATACCGGCCGCTTGAATCCGCGCGGGAGAGTCCCAGGGCACCGCACGTCACCCTGGGCGCCGAAGGAGCAAGTCCCTCCCTTGAATCTCTCAGGCCCCGTACCGCGCGGGCGAGGCACATCTGAAAAGCGGGCCGCCGACCGGTGGCCCCACCCAAGGTGCAAATCATGACCACCGCTTCGCGGGGTCGTGATGAACCTCTCAGGTTCCGATGACAGATGGGGAGGAACGACCTCGCCGTCATGCCTTGGGAGCCCCACCGATGAGCAGTAACGCCCCCCGTCACACCGCGCTCGATGCCCTGCATCGCTCGCTCGGCGCGACGATGACCGACTTCGCCGGCTGGGACATGCCCCTGCGCTACGGCTCGGAACGCGACGAGCACCTCGCCGTCCGCACGAAGGCCGGCCTCTTCGACCTCTCCCACATGGGCGAGATCACCGTCACCGGGCCCCAGGCCGCCGCGCTCCTCAACCACGCGCTGGTCGGCAACATCGCCTCGGTCGGCGTCGGCCGCGCCCGCTACACCATGATCTGCCGGGCGGACGGCGGCATTCTCGACGATCTGATCGTGTACCGGCTGGCCGAGACCGAATACATGGTCGTGGCGAACGCCTCCAACGCCCAGGTGGTGCTGGACGCGCTCGTGGAGCGCGCGGCGGGCTTCGACGCGGTGGTGCGCGACGACCGGGACGCCTACGCGCTGATCGCCGTGCAGGGCCCGGAGTCCTCCGGCATCCTCAGGTCCGTCACCGACGCCGACCTCGACGGCCTGAAGTACTACGCGGGTCTGCCCGGCACGGTCGCGGGCGTTCCGGCGCTCATCGCGCGCACCGGCTACACCGGCGAGGACGGCTTCGAGCTGTTCGTCTCCCCCGGCGACGCAGAGAAGGTGTGGCAGGCGCTGACCGAGGCGGGAACGCCGGCCGGGCTGGTCCCGTGCGGTCTGTCCTGCCGGGACACCCTGCGCCTGGAGGCGGGCATGCCGCTGTACGGGCATGAGCTGAGCACCTCGCTCACCCCCTTCGACGCCGGTCTCGGCCGGGTCGTGAAGTTCGAGAAGGAGGGCGACTTCGTGGGGCGCGAGGCGCTCTCCGAGGCCGCCGAGCGTGCCCTCGAGAACCCTCCGCGGGTGCTCGTCGGTCTCATCGCCGAGGGCCGCCGGGTCCCGCGTGCCGGGTACCCCGTGGTCTTCGAGGGCAAGGTCGTCGGCGAGGTCACCTCGGGCGCCCCGTCCCCGACGCTGGGCAGGCCGATCGCGATGGCCTACGTCGACGCCGCGCACTCCGCTCCCGGTAGCGGCGGAGTGGGTGTGGACATCCGGGGCAGCCACGAGCCGTACGAGGTCGTGGCGCTGCCGTTCTACAAGCGCCAGAAGTGAGACTGGCCCACAGGCCGCGCTTCGGGCTCGCCCACGGTCACGTTCGCCAGACGTGACCCGGGTACACCGCCCAGCCGCGACACCGGGCACATCCGCCCTGCTCATCAACCCTCCCCCGTCATCAGCACTCCCCCGCGTACAGGAGAATCCAGGCCATGAGCAACCCCCAGCAGCTGCGCTACAGCAAGGAGCACGAGTGGCTGTCGGTCGCCGAGGACGGCGTATCGACGGTCGGCATCACCGAGTTCGCGGCCAACGCGCTCGGCGATGTCGTCTACGCACAGCTTCCTGAGGTCGGTGCCACGGTCACCGCGGGTGAGTCCTGCGGTGAGCTGGAGTCGACCAAGTCGGTGAGCGACCTCTACGCGCCGGTCACCGGCGAGATCGTGGAGTTCAACCAGGACGTGGTGGACGACCCCGCCCTGGTGAACTCGGCCCCCTTCGACGGCGGCTGGCTGTTCAAGGTACGCGTCGCGGACGAGCCGGACGACCTGCTCTCCGCCGACGAGTACACCGCTTTCACCGCCGGCTGAGGAGTCGTAGCCCCATGTCTGAACCCAAGTCGCTTCTGAACGCCCCCCTCCACGAGGTCGACCCGGACGTCGCCGCCGCCGTCGACGCCGAACTGCTCCGCCAGCAGTCCACCCTCGAGATGATCGCCTCGGAGAACTTCGCTCCGGTCGCGGTCATGGAGGCCCAGGGCTCGGTCCTGACCAACAAGTACGCCGAGGGCTACCCCGGCCGCCGCTACTACGGCGGCTGTGAGCACGTCGACGTCGTCGAGCAGATCGCCATCGACCGCGTCAAGGCGCTCTTCGGTGCCGAGCACGCCAACGTGCAGCCCCACTCGGGCGCCCAGGCCAACGCGGCCGCGATGTTCGCGCTGCTCAAGCCGGGCGACACGATCATGGGTCTGGACCTCGCGCACGGCGGGCACCTCACCCACGGCATGAAGATCAACTTCTCCGGCAAGCTCTACAACGTGGTCGCCTACCACGTGGACGACGCCAGCGGCCAGGTCGACATGGCCGAGGTCGAGAAGCTCGCCAAGGAGGCCCGCCCGAAGCTGATCGTGGCGGGCTGGTCGGCGTACCCGCGTCAGCTGGACTTCGCCGAGTTCCGCCGGATCGCGGACGAGGTCGGCGCGTATCTGATGGTCGACATGGCGCACTTCGCCGGCCTGGTGGCGGCGGGCCTGCACCCCAACCCCGTACCGCACGCCCATGTCGTCACGACCACCACCCACAAGACGCTGGGCGGCCCGCGCGGTGGGGTGATCCTGTCCACCGCCGAGCTCGCCAAGAAGATCAACTCGGCGGTCTTCCCCGGCCAGCAGGGCGGTCCGCTGGAGCACGTGATCGCCGCCAAGGCCGTCTCCTTCAAGGTCGCCGCGACGGACGACTTCAAGGAGCGCCAGCAGCGGACGCTGGACGGCGCGCGGATCCTGGCGGAGCGGCTCGTCCAGGACGACGTGACCTCGGTCGGCGTCTCGGTGCTCTCCGGCGGCACGGACGTCCACCTCGTCCTGGTCGACCTGCGCGACTCCGAGCTGGACGGGCAGCAGGCCGAGGACCGCCTCCACGAGGTCGGCATCACCGTCAACCGCAACGCCGTCCCGAACGACCCCCGCCCGCCGATGGTGACCTCGGGTCTGCGCATCGGTACCCCGGCCCTGGCGACCCGCGGCTTCACGACCGAGGACTTCACCGAGGTCGCGGACATCATCGCGGCGGCGCTCAAGCCCGCCTACGACGCGGACTCGCTGAAGAACCGGGTGGCCGCGCTGGCGGACAAGCACCCGCTGTATCCCGGCCTGAAGTAGTTCGCACCGTTCGCATCGTTCGCACGTTTTACGCGTTTCCCCGGGGCGCCGCGCACACTGGACGACGGGTGTGTGCGGCGCCCACCCCTTGCACCACCCCTGTTTTGCCTGTTTTGAGGAGTTTCCGTGGCCATCTCGGTCTTCGACCTGTTCTCGATCGGCATCGGCCCGTCCAGCTCCCACACGGTCGGCCCGATGCGCGCGGCGCGCCTTTTCGCCCTGCGGCTGCGCAACGAGGATCTGCTGGACTCGGTGGCGTCGATACGCGCCGAGCTGTACGGCTCGCTGGGCGCGACCGGGCACGGGCACGGCACCCCCAAGGCGGTGCTGCTCGGTCTTGAGGGCGCCTCGCCGCGGACGGTGGACGTGGAGGGGGCCGACCAGCGGGTCGAGGAGATCAGGTCCGCGGGCCGCATCCGGCTGCTGGGCGACCACGAGATCGGCTTCTCCTTCTCCGACGATCTGATCCTGCACCGCCGCAAGACACTGCCCTACCACGCGAACGGCATGACGGTCTTCGCGTACGACACCTCCGGCGAACTCGTGCTGGAGAAGACGTACTACTCGGTCGGCGGCGGCTTCGTGGTCGACGACGACGCCGTGGGCGAGGACCGCATCAAGCTGGACGACACGGTCCTGAAGTACCCCTTCCGCACGGGCGACGAGCTGCTGCGGCTGACCCGCGAGACGGGCCTGTCGATCTCGGCGCTGATGCTGGAGAACGAGCGCGCGTGGCGCACCGAGGAGGAGATCCGCTCCGGGCTCCTCGGGATCTGGCGGGTGATGCAGGCGTGCGTGTCGCGCGGCATGGCTCGCGAGGGCATCCTGCCCGGCGGCCTCAAGGTCCGCCGCCGCGCCGCCGTCTCGGCACGCCAACTCCGCGCCGAGGGCGACCCGTTGGCCCACGCCATGGAGTGGATCACCCTCTACGCCATGGCGGTGAACGAGGAGAACGCGGCGGGCGGCCGGGTCGTCACGGCCCCGACGAACGGCGCGGCCGGCATCATCCCGGCGGTCCTGCACTACTACATCAACTTTGTGCCGGGCGCCGACGAGGAGGGAGTCGTCCGCTTCCTGCTCGCGGCCGGAGCCATCGGCATGCTCTTCAAGGAGAACGCGTCCATCTCCGGAGCCGAGGTCGGCTGCCAGGGCGAGGTCGGCTCGGCCTGCTCGATGGCCGCCGGCGCCCTCGCCGAGGTCCTCGGCGGCAGCTCCGAACAGGTCGAGAACGCCGCCGAGATCGGCATGGAACACAATCTCGGCCTCACCTGCGACCCGGTCGGCGGCCTGGTCCAGATCCCCTGCATCGAGCGCAACGGCATGGCCGCGGTGAAGGCCGTGACCGCCGCCAAGATGGCCTTGCGCGGCGACGGCTCCCACATGGTCTCCCTCGACAAGGTCATCAAGACCATGAAGGAGACGGGCGCGGACATGTCCGTCAAGTACAAGGAGACGGCCCGGGGCGGGCTGGCGGTGAACATCATCGAGTGCTGAGAAAGTAGGCCCTGACCAGCGCGTTCTTGTCTTTCAGCGCTGTCAGGGCCTTACCTGCTTACGCAGCGGAAAGTCCCCGAAAAGTCCCCGGGAGATCCCATGAGATGGGCGCTTGACCTGGGGGTTCGCGGCACCCCCGATCACCGTTCCGATCCGCCACGACCGCCGACCGTTCGCCAGGATGTAGCAAATCGATCCCCCAAGCCCACTTGAGGGGTTTCATTCAATACATGAGTGCTGCGGAAACCTCGCGCTGGAGCAGCGGCTGACCGGCCTCTCCCCTACGTTCACGGCGGCGTAGGCACGTCAGGCCCTACTCTCCCCCGCGATCTGGCGTACTTGATCACGGAAGGCGAGATAGACGAACTCTCCCGCGGGGTCTACCCGCGGGCAGACGCCCCGGAGACCGCACACGCAGATCTGCCGGCCGTGTGCACACGGGCTCCGCGCGCCGTCGTGTGCGGCGAGTCCGCCTTGGCCCTGCGTAACAGGGGATCTGCGACACGACTTATGACCGCTTGCCTCGGAGTCCACGCCCCTCTCAGGGAATCAATCCGGGTGATCCGTTTCATCCCGAAGGATCGCGATCATGTAGTAATTTCCTTCTCCTGATTCGGGTGCTACTGATGGGCAAGAAGGTACTCGTCGATCTCAACGGCTGAGGAGGAGCCGGTGGCTTTATCCGTTACTGCGCTGGCGGGACGTTGCCCGACGTTCGGCGTGGCGGCTGTGCGGCGACGACGAGCAGCATGCGGCGACGCCGCCCGATGACGGATTGGTACGCCGGGTCAAAGCACTCGCGTGCACAGCACCGTTACAAGCACTCGATGCCTACAAGCACAAGGTGGAGTGGGCTGATGTCCGCGGCCACCAGACGGCGGAGACAGCACTGCACGTCATCGACCAGGTGACGATCGCCATGGACTTCGATTCCGGAGCGGATCCGGTGAGCGTGGTGAGTCAGGTCGCCCGGTTCGCTGCGGTCCAGCAACCTCCCGAGGGCGGCGAACGCATCCAGGACGCCCTCGAACTCGGCGCGCGGTCCTGCCCCCGTACAGCGCTGCACCTGATCACCAATGTCGCGCTCGGCACCCCGCCCGGCCCGGCTTCCACGGCGCGTTCATACCTCTGAGTGAGGTCGGTCGGGTTCAGGGTCGGCTGAAGCAGAGATCTGCCTAGGGTGACTTCTGGAGTGGCGGGCGGCCGCTCCGATCGGCGCGTCGACTCATGTACGGGAGCTTGTTGTGGCGCAGCAGCACACGACGTCACTCCGGCTCCGTCTCCGGTACCGCTTCGACCATCTGGTCTCGGGGGGAACGACCGCGCTCATCGGCTGGCTCGCCCTGGCCTGCCTCGCCGTCGTCGTTCCGGCGAGCATGGTCCTCGTCTGGTCCGACCGGGCCGCTCCGGCCACGCTCTCCGGCCGCCTCGCCGCCGTGTGGGTCAGCGTCGGCCAGACGTTGAAGATCGGGGGCGCGGTCGGCTCTCCGCTCTACGTGCTGGCCTCCGTATCGCTCGCGCTGGTGGCGCTGCTCTTCGTGTCGACCCTGGTCAGTCTGATCACCACGGGCATCAACGGGCGCATCATGTCGCTGCGCCTCGGCCACTCCACCGTGCTGGAGACGCGGCACACCGTCGTCCTGGGGTGGTCGGACCAGGTCTTTCCCGTGATCGGGGAGCTGGTGGCCGCCAACGCGAACCAGCGCCGCTCCGCCGTCGCCGTGCTCGCCCCGCAGGACAAGGTGTGGATGGAGGACGAGATCTCCACCCGCGTCAGCGACAGTGGCAGGACGCGGATCATCTGCCGCAACGGGCGCACCACCGACCCCGCCGAACTGAGCCGGGTCAGTCCGCGCACCGCCAAGGCGGTGCTGGTGCTGCCTCCCACCGGGGACACCGGCGACGCCCATGTGGTGAAGACCCTGCTCACCCTCAACGCGGCCGTCCCAGGGGCCGGAGAGGGGAAAGCGGTGGTGGTCGCCGCCGTCCGTGACTCCCGCAACCACACGACCGCCAGGCTGGCCGCCGGGCCCACGGGGCACGTCCTGTGCGTCGACGACATCGTCGCCCGGCTCCTCGTCTCCACTTCCCGGCAGCCCGGCCTCTCGCTCGTCTACTCGGAGTTGCTCGATTTCAAGGGCGACGAGTTCTACCCGGTCGCCGCCGGGGGCCTCGTGGGGCGTACGTTCGGCGAGGTCCTGCTGTCGTTCGCCACGTCCTCGGCGGTCGGTCTGCTGCACACCGACGGGAGCATTACCCTCAATCCGGATCCGAGGGCGGCGATCGGCGCGGGCGACCGGATCATCGTCATCTCCCAGGACGACGACACGGCCGTGCGGGTGGACGTGGCCTCCCATGTCGAGGAGGACGCGATCGTGACGGCCGGGCCCAGGACCGCCCGGGCCGAACGCCTCCTCCTGCTCGGCTGGAACCGCCGCGCCCCGCTCGTCATCGAGCAGCTCGACCAGTACGTGAGCCCGGGAACCACCCTGGACGTCGTGGCGCTCGGCGAGTACGCGGCCACGCGCGGCGCGCCAGCCGTCACGGCCGCGCGGTCCCGCCTCGAAGTCTCCTTCCACGAGGGCGACATCACCGACCCGCTGACCCTGGCCAAGCTGGACGTGCCCTCATACGACAGCGTGATCGTGATCGGTGAGACGGAGCTCGCGGCCTCGGCCTGCGGCTCGGCCTCGGACACGCCCGTCGCCTCCCTCGCTCCGGTGACGGATCCGGAGGGGCGGGCGGACGACAGGACACTGGCCACCCTGCTGCATCTGCGGGCCGTCGGGGACGCCGCGCAGCGGGAACTCGCGCTCACCACCGAGATGTCCGACGACGGCAACCGGCTCCTCGCGCCCGCCCGGGACGGCGCCGACTTCATCGTGAGCGGCAGGCTGATCAGCCTTCTGATGACCCAGATCTCGGAGAGCCCGTATCTCGCCGCAGTCTTCGAGGAGTTGTTCAAGGCGGAGGGCCACGAGTTCCACCTCAAGCCGGCCGCGGACTACGTCCGGGCCGGTCATGAGATCTCGTTCGCCACCGCCGTCGAGTCGGCGCGGCGGCGCCGGGAATGCGCGGTCGGTTACCGGCTGCGCGCGCGGAGCGCCATGGGCCCCGACCACGGGGTGCGGATCAACCCCGACAAGCGGCAGCGGGTCCGGTTCTCGGAGGAGGACTGGCTGATCGTGCTCGCCGAGAGCTGACGGCACCGCCGGGGCGGCCGCTACGCCGTGTGCACTTCCAAGGCGGTCCGTACCGCGGATTCCAGGGCTCCTTCGATCCACGCGGGCTTGATGGAGGTGTGGCAGCCGGCGAAGTGCAGGTTGCCCTCGGCCTTGCGGACGTAGCGGAAGAGCTCGGTGTGCTGGCCGGGCAGCAGTACGGACGCCTCGCCGTAGGCGTACGGGTCGCGCATCCAGGACTGGGTGCGGCCGACACCGGTGTAGAACACCTCGATGCGCTGCCCGAACACCTCCTGGACCCCGGCGAGCGCGCGCGGGTAGCGCTCCTCGTCGTCCAGGGAGTCCCACTTCAGGGCGTCGTCCGACCAGCTGTAGGAGGCGAGGATGACGCCGCCGTCGCTCCCTTCGACGGGGTAGGAAGGCTGGAACATGAAGCGGTTGGGGTTGTCGGTAGCCGAGCCGCCCCCGATGACGTGGGCCGCCTCGGGCTGATCGCGGGTGACCGCGCGGCTGGCGGCGTAGTGGGAGCGCTGGCCCGCGGAGATGTGGCCCTCGGGTACGGAGGGGTGGGCGCCCAGCAGGGTTCCGTCCGCCGGCGTCTGCCCGGTCTGGTACTTCCGGTACAGGCCGGGCTGCACGGCCTCCAGCTCGCGCTTCCAGTCGGCCTCGTCGAACTCCCACCAGCGGAGGCTGAATTCGAGCAGCACCTTGGTGGCGGCGTCGTAGTGCAGCTCGGTGACCGCGCGTCGCTTGCCGTAGGAGAGCGGCGGGGTGATGGGGATGTGGCGCAGTCCGGAGAAGGGGACGGTGATGATGGCGGTGTCGGCGGTGAAGGTCTCCCGCCGTACGGGGCTGCCGCCGCGGCCTTCGGAGACGGTCTCGACGGTGACCCTGCCCTCGCCGTGGGTGATGCGGGTGGCACGGCGGTCGAGCCGCACGAGGTCCTTCACACGGGCGTACATCGCGTCGGCCAGGGTGGCGGTGCCGTCGGGCAGTTCGTAGAAGGCGGTGTCGGGGCTGATCAGGGAGGCGCCGATGAAGCTGTGTACGAAGGCGAGGTGCAGGCGGGAGGTGAGGTTCTCGACGGTTCCGATCAGGTCGATGGTCCGCTCGTCGAGCTTGGCCACCTCCGTCAGGTAGCGGTACATCGACATGTGGCCGTAGCGCTGGATGACGCGTGCCCAGCCCTCGACGAGTTCCTTGTCCTTCTTGCCCTCGATCTCCTTGCGTACAGGGGCGAAGGCATCGCGGACGATCTGCGCGGCGGGGACGGACTCGTACGCCTGCGGCACTCCGAAGGAACGATTGAGAGCCTGCGGGGCGCGCGCGTAGTCGGCGCGGCGGACGCGGATGCCGTTGACGTAGATCCACGTCCGGTAGGCGGGGCGGCCGGCCCCGTCCACGTCGACCAGGTGGAAGCGACGGCGCTTCAGGCCGAGGCTGTCCATCAGTCCGGTGACCAGGGGATGGCTGTCGGGGATGCGCATCGCGCCGGCCTCGGCGTACTGCTTCGGGTCGGCGAAGGGCTGGGCGGCGTTCTCGTGGCCGCCGGTGCGGAAGGTCTTGATCCGGCCGCCCACCCGGTTGGCGTTGGCCTCGATGACGGTGACCTGGTGGCCGGCCTCGCGCAGGAGGTCTGCGGCGGCGAGGCCGGCCGGCCCGGCGCCGACGATCAGCACCTTCTTGCCGGGGCGTCGCGAGCGGGGCAGACCGTTCTTCAGGAGGATGTCGGCGTAGCGCGGTACCAGCGGCTGGTCCTGCTCGTCCCGTACGAGGATGGCGCGGGCGATCGTCAGGCAGGCGCCCCAGTCGGTGACCGCGGTGGCGGTGGCGGCCTGCGAGGTCCCGGCGGAGGTGGCGGCGACAGTCAGTCCGCCGGCTCCGGCGATGGCTGCCGCGCCGGCGATGACGGTACGGCGGGAGGGCGCCGGTGCGGGCCCGCCGGGGGTGCCGGGAGCTTCAGGGGTTTCGGAGTTGGCAGCAGGATCCATGATCATGACCCAACTCTCGCCGCCCGCCCGGACCCGAACGGACAGAATGCACCCGCGCGGGAAAATGCCACCCGGACGTGCGTCGAGCGCCGTCCCGTGCTGACGAACTGAGATTCGTACGGGCGGCCTTGGGTCCGGGCCGGGCGACCGCTACGCGGGGGCGGTCTGGGTCAGGGTCGGAGTCCGCTCGCATTCTCACAGGTCACCTACGGCGCCGACGCCATGGAAGCCGGCCCGGCTCGGGCAGGCGGCTGTGCGCTCACGTACCTCAGGAGGTCCCGCTCACCCCGCGGCCGAGCGTCCGCACGTGCGGCGGCGTACCAGCGGCACGCGTGAGGGGGCCCACAGCGGTGAGTGCTCACCGAGGTTGAGAACGGGGCTCGTCAGGAGGTTGTCAGCATCGGCAGGCGGACAGGTGCTCCTCCCATGGAGCCTTCGGGATTCGAACCCGAGACCTACGCGTTACGAGACCGTGAGGGATCGTGTTGCCGGATACCGCGTGCTGCCGCCGAGTGATGTCGTGCCTGATCAGAGCGCTTACCGCAGGTTGCCCCCTGTTACCCCGTACTGTCCCGTCCAAAGGCGTCCGGCCACCAAGCGGCCACCGGATCGGGCGCTCCCGAAGCGACGGGTCTCGAATCGGTGAGTTGTCGGACTCGGACAAGGCCCCATCCCCTGGACACCTAGGCCACCGCCACCGACCATTCCAGCCGTAGATCGTGATCTTGATGCCCGGGATGCGGCCTACCTCAGGTAGTGACCGGTGCATGATCTGACCGTGCCTGGTGGGCGGCTGCGGTGTGCGCACATGCCACGGATGTCCCCCATGGGGAGCGGCTCTGCCCGCCGTATCATGACGGCACACGGGAAGGAGCACCGTCCATGAGTGTCGACGCGATCACGCACACCGAGTTCCCCGCAGGATACGTGGTGTTCTTCGGCGCCGACGGAAAGATCATCATGACCCCGCAGAGCGAAGAGCACTCCAGCACGATCAAGTCGATGCAGATCGACTCTCTCGCCCTCGGCCGTCATGCGAAGGTCACCTCTGACGTCTACATCGACTTCCCGGCCGACGAGAACTCGGCCCCCGACCTGGCCATCCTGCGCGAGGACGCGCGCAAGGAGGGCAAGCGGTACAGCTTCGCGGACGTCCTGCTGATCTCCGAGGTCGTCTCGACCTCCTCAGCACGCAAGGACTACGACGACTGCACCGCGAAGTACGGCCGCTACGGCATCCCCGTCTACCTGGTCGTGGACCCCTACGCCCGGGAGGTCGTCCTGCACACCGAGCCCACGGCGAGCGGCTACAGCACCGCGCTCAAGCGCGCGTACGGCACAGGCAAGCTCCCCATCCCCCTCGCCGACGGCCGCACCTTCACCCTCGACCTCGACGAACTCCCCCTGCCGGACCCGGAGCCCGACACTCACTGAGTCTGAGAACGCGCCCCGAAGCAGGAAGAGGCCCGGCAGCCGGTCGGCGAGGGCACGATCATCGAAACCGCGACTGAAGAACTCCACGCATTGGGCGCCCGGGGTTTGGTGATCACTCCCGGGGCTTCCCTGTCTTTCCCGCCCCATTCTGGCCCCAGGAAGGCCCGGCGGCGGGCTGGGCCGGGCCCCGTCGGGCGGGACTCCAGTACTGGACCCGGCGACAAAAGGGCGTCCAGCGCACCGACCTTGCGACGCGAAGACGCTCTTCTCACATCCCCGCACCGTTCATCCGGTGCGGGGCAAGCTCGGCCATCACCGACGTGGTCCGCTCCGTCGTCGCCCCCGCCGCCCTCATTGCCGACCAAGCCAAGACCGCGATCGCCGAGGCCCCGAACCCGGCCGGCCTGGACGAGGTCGACGAGAGCACCCCAGTCGAGCAGATCGAGGCCGCCGCCCGCGAGTACGAGCACGCCGCCGACCAGGCCCGCCGCACTGACCGTGGCGAGCGCACCGCGAAGAAGGTCCTCGCGAGGCTGCCCGCCGGCACCCACGGCACATGGCGCGTCTCCGCACTCCGTCCTCGCGGCAGGCCCGGACCTCGCTGAGATCACCCGCATCTTCAAGGCCCACGACCTCGCCCCGTCTCGATGAAGGCCTGCACCCCGAGCCTCAAGGTCGAACTCGCCGAGGCCGCACCGGTCGACGTCGATACCGCGGTCCTCGTCGCGGTCACCCAAGATCTCCAAAAAAGGCGCATTCTACGCGCTTCTTAGCAGGGCGGTAATCGGTCTCGGGGGCAGCGTCCCCCGAACGGAGAAGGACGCCTGTTCCGCCCTCGCCAGGGCGACTACCACCGATAGCAGAACGCCCTCGGCCGGTGGTTACGTCAACGGTCCCGAGGTCTGGGCCCAACTCCTGCATTGAAGGAGCAAGACCATGGCGAAAACAGCAACAAGCGTTACTCCCGTCGGCGTCACCAAGCACCTAGCTTCTCTGCCTCCACAGCCCGAAGCCCTCAATCTCGACGCAGAAATGCAGGCCCGCGCCGAGCAGGACTCCGCCCGCATCCTGGCTGCCATCAACAACCCCACCACCGTGTTCGAGGCGCTTACCGCTGCGCACGGCATCCAGGTCGTGGAGTTGGAAGGTCCATTCGACGGCCTGTACGGGCACTACCTGCAGCACAAGGACGGCACCCGTCTCCTCGTTGTCCCCGCCGGACAGGCTCCCTCCACCCGCCTGTGGGCCGCACGCGCCCTCCTCGCCCACCAGGGCGTGATGCCGGTATGACCTTCTCCGACTTCGACAAGGCCACCGCCGCCACCCCCACCGCGTTCCCCGACCGGCTCGCCGCCGTCCTCCCCGGGGCGGTCGACGAGGCGATGCGGAAGGCCCTCCCGGACGTGTACACCACGCAGAAAGCCAAGGAACTCGCGGACGACATCTTCCTCCGCCTCCGCCAGCTGTACACCGACAAGGCCACGGAGGTGACGCTGTGACCGTCTCCACCACGAAGCCGTACGCCGACCACCTGATGGACACCCCCCTGCCCGTACTCATCAGCGAGTTGGGCGTCACCCTCACCGACTCCCCGATCACCGACCGGGCGTTCTTCGGCGCCGTCATCGTCCAGCGCAAGACAGGTGAGCTGCGGCTCACCATGCCGACCGGGCGCAGCGAACTGGAGCACGACACCGTCGCCCGGTACCTACTCGCCCAGGCGCTCGGGGTACCGGTGCCTGACATGCCGGCGCCGTTCGTCACGACCCGTATCCCCGCCAAGCAGACCGAGGTGACGCTGTGACCGCCACGATCCCCCTCGACCTCACCCTCACGGTCCGACGCGGAACCACCTCCCCCGGCAAAGCCGCCAACCTCCGCGACCTCAGCCCCGCCGACGGCACCGCCACCCTCATCTACGACAGGCACCTCGCCAACCCCGGCACCGCCGTCTGGCTCGCCCGCATCTCGCTGCGCCAGCACGGGTACGCCGTCCGCGAGGTGATCTTCGACGGCATGGGCTCGGACATCACCGGCCTGTTCCGGGAAGCGTCCCGGCTCCGCCTGGACGTCCACCTGGGCAGCGGCAGAGGCACTCCCAGGGTCGTCACCTACGACGACAGCCCGGCCGCCTACCAGGTCCCGGCTGGCTGGGACCTGGCGGACGCCACCGACCGGCTGCCCGCCGCGCATGCGGCGGCTCGCCCCCACGTTGTCCGCGTACTGCGCGCCATCGACCTAGAGAAGGAGAACAACGGCGGGCGTATCGACAAGGCCCTCGACGTGGCAGCCGGGATGATCCTGGAGACCGGGGACCCCGACCAGGTGTGGGACACGCTCACCCGTGTCCTCTGCGAGACCGGGTCCGAGCGGGCGGAGGTACCGGCATGACTACCGCCCTCGTGGCGAAGACGTGGCCGCGGGTGCACTCCGTCTTGATGATCATCCACAGGTTCTCCGCGAGGGCGTTGTCGTAACTGTCTCCGACGGAGCCCATGGACAGGCCTGAACTCCCGCTCGCAGCAGGCGGGTTGTGAGGTTGATCGACGTGAATTGACAGCCGTGATCGGCGTGGTGAATGAGCTTGCCGGGCTCGACCTCGCGGGAGGCGAGGGCGTACTCCAGCGTGGTCAGGACCAGGTCGGCGTCCGCGCGGGCGGAGGTCTCCCACGCCACCACCCGGCGGGAGAAGGCGTCGCGGATCGCGGACAGCCACAGGGGGCCCTCGCCGGTGGGGATCATCGTCAGGTCGGTGACCCACAGCCGGTTCGGTGCCGGTGCGGTGAAGTCCCGGTTGACCAGGTCCGGGGCCAGGGTGGCCTTCGGGTCACGGCGCGTGAAGCCGCCCCGGCGCGGGCTGACGCCCGCCAGGCCGTCCTCGCGCATCAGCCGCTCGACCCGCTTGCGCCCGACGCGCACGCCCTCGCGCTTGAGGACGGCGTGCACGCGCGGCCCGCCGGAGTCGCCGTGGATCTCGCGGATCTGCCCGGTCAGCTCGGCGTCCCGGCGCCGCCGTTCGCACGGTTCGCGCTCGGCGCGGCGCCATCGGTAGTAGGTGGAGGAGGGGATGGAAAGTTCCCGGAGTACGCACGCGACCCCCAGGCGGGGATGCTCGTCAACGAGCGCCGTCACCTGGGCCGGGTCGGGTCGAGCTGCGCCGCGAAAAACGCCGAGGCCGTCGTTGGCCCGCTTGAGTTGGACGTTCTCCTTGCGCAGGGCCACGAGCTCGGCGCGTTCGTCGGTGGTGAGACGGTCGTCGCGCTCGCCGGCGTCCGCCTCGGCCTGGCGGATCCACCCGCGCAGCGCCTCGGGATGTACACCGAGATCGACGGCCAGCTTCTTGATCTGGGGCTTCGGCTCGGAGGTTCGGTACATCCGGACCGCACGCTCACGCAACTCCAGCGAGTATTTCCGGGGTGCAGCCATGGTCACAGGTCCTCTCATGAGTCCCATCTGCCCCTCTGTCAACATCCTCCGCATCTCGGGGGAACCTCAAAGAGGCGGCCGTTGTAAATCCTGTCCACCAGCACGCTGACATCCTCCACTGCTCTCATAACCAGCAGCCTCAACTGCTCCGCCTGCTCGGCTTGCTCCACGTCGACGGACAGACGGAGGGCCGAATCCCGGAGCCACAGATCCCTGTAGGTCTGCGCAAGGTGATCCCTTGGCGTATCCAGATCTGGAACTGTGCTGCCTGCTCTACCCATGACGTCGATCGCCTCACCGCAGAGATGTGCAAGCTCCACGAGCGCCACCCGTAGCGCTTCGACTTGTCCGTAGGAACGCGGTGTACGCCTCCCTGCGAACCAACCACATCGCTTCTTGGCGCTGCGCTTGCACGCCAGCAAGGACCGCGTCGACCTGTGCCGCCGCCGCCCTGTGTGCCGCTTCAATTTGCGCTGCCGCTGCCTTGCGAGCGGCGTGCCACCCCATGCCTGCGGTGATTACAACCCCGCCGACACCGATACCTGACGCCCATACGGCTGCTGCCCCTGATCCATGGGCCGGGATTATTCCGACACCGAGGTCGTACAGCAGACGTTTGCGTGTACGTCGTGGTCAACCATACGAGCCCCCGGCCACTCGACTGAGTTTCGGAGCGTTCCACCCGCCGCGCTTGGAGAGCCCGTGACGGTCTGGCGACATCGGCTGCGTGCCGAGGATCGATCCTCAGGACGCTCGCAGAATGGTCGCCGCGGATCACCGTGAGGCCGTCTTCAATGACGATGGCGCCTACATCGAGCATCACGTGGCAGTTCGGGCACAGGCAGAGGACGTTGCCGGTGGTGTCCGGGCCGTTATGCGGGGACCCGAGAGCTCGAATGTGAGCGCCTTCGCTATGGCTACCCCCCGGGACATCGATTCGCAGGTCACAGTTCTGACACCGGTTGTCGTGCTTTGAACGATGCACCGCCCCGGCGAGGACGCGTTCGCGGTTTCGTTCCTCGTCACGCCGGCAGGCTCCGAAGCGACTGACACGGTCGGAGCTCCAGCCGCTGCATCGCTTGAGGGTCGGGGTGTCGTCGTAGGCTGCGAGGCGGAAATGGCAGTTAGGCAGTGGCCGGCCGCGACCAACCAACCAGACAAGCCCAGCAACCAAAGCCTGCAACCACCCGAGCGCAGCACCCAAGCCATCACAGCCCTGACCTGCACAGACGCCAGACTCATCTACTAGCCTGGGATAAAGTAGTAGCTCGCTAGTAGTTGGAGCCGCAGCAACAGAGCAGACCGGCCGCGACCAACCAACCAGACAAGCCCAGCAACCAAAGCCTGCAACCACCCGAGCGCAGCAGTGCACAGCGACATGTGCTGACCTGCACAGACGCCAGACTCATCTACTAGCCTGGGATAAAGTAGTAGCTCGCTAGTAGTTGGAGCCGCAGCAACAGAGCAGACCGGCCGCG
>NZ_JBITHE010000008.1:0-37728 GCF_044457665.1 Streptomyces sp. NPDC050535 | reverse complement strand
GCGACCAACCAACCAGACAAGCCCAGCAACCAAAGCCTGCAACCACCCGAGCGCAGCAGTGCACAGCGACATGTGCTGACCCGAACGAAAGGACACATGAGCGTGAGAAGGCCAATGCCGCCTCCTTCTCCGGAGGAGACTATGCAGATCATTATGGAGTCTAAACAAGAAAAGCTGGCACGCATCCTTACCGCCCCCGGCGCCGGACCCACTGACCCGTACCTCCCCTGGGACAAGCTTCGCCACAAGAACCCACCTGACGGACTAACACACGAAGAATGGTGGGCGGGCATCAAGCTTGCACGTCGCCGAGTGCAGCGCACCCTGCCGTTGACGGATATTAATGAAAAACCCTTCTTTTTTGCGCTACCTGACGTCGTCCTCAAGTCCTTGGAGGAAGTAAGTAGAGACGCCAGCGGGAAGATCACTATTAGCGAGCAAGTCACCAACCCTGCCACCCGGGACCGCTATCTGATCAATTCCCTGATCGAGGAGGCCATTAATTCCAGTCAGCTTGAAGGCGCATCCACTAGCCGTAAGGTCGCCAAGGAGATGATCCGCACGCAGCGTCAGCCGCGCGACCGTGACGAACGGATGATCTATAATAACTACCAAGCTATGCGCATGGTGGGAGAGCTACGTAACCAGCGACTTACGCCGGAAATGATTTGCGAGATCCACCGAGTAGTTACCGATGGAACCCTTGACAATCCGGATGCCTCTGGCCGCTTCCAGTTGCCACATGAGGATCGTGTAGGTGTTTGGAACGGTGACGAGCTCCTACATGCCCCGCCACCTGCTGCAACTCTACCCAAGCGCGTACAGAGGCTATGCGACTTCGCAAACGGCGAGTTGGATGAGGTCTATGTCCCGCCAGTCCTACGTGCGATCACCGTGCACTTTATGATCGGTTACGATCACCCGTTCGAGGATGGCAATGGACGCACGGCCAGGATTTTGTTCTATTGGTTGATGTTGAAACAGGGCTATTGGCTCACCGAATACCTGGCCATCTCGCCCATCCTCAAGAATGCACCTTCCAAATACGCTCAGAGCTACCTACACTCTGAAGATGACGAGAATGACCTAACGTACTTCCACCTGTATCAACTGGGCGTATTGCAACGGTCCATTTCTCATCTGCATGACTACCTCTTCGCCAAGGCAGAGGAAGTTCGTGAGCTACAGCAGAGCATCTCTGGTGCACAAAAGATCTTCAATCACCGACAGATTGCCCTACTGAACCATGCACTGAAGAATCCGGGCACGTCCGTATCAGCCCAGTCACATATGGCTAGCCATATAATCGTTTACGAAACCGCGCGACAGGACCTAATTGGACTCGAAAATCACGGGCTTCTACAAAAGAGCAAATCCGGCCGATCATACGTCTGGACGCCTGTCGAAGACCTAGCGCAGCGGTTGCGCGGTATGAATGGCGAAGGTGACGCAGGGGCCAACTCGGACTGATGTAGTTTTAGAGGTTCATCCAAAAAGTAGCCGCCTATAGCCGTGGAGCGATTGGGCACGGCAGGGCCTACTGGCGCCATCGGCCGCGGTGGTGACGGACGGACTCCCGGTGGGATCGTGTGCCGAGGATCGATCCTCAGGACGCTCGCAGAATGGTCGCCGCGGATCACCGTGAGGCCGTCTTCAATGACGATGGCGCCTACATCGAGCATCACGTGGCAGTTCGGGCACAGGCAGAGGACGTTGCCGGTGGTGTCCGGGCCGTTATGCGGGGACCCGAGAGCTCGAATGTGAGCGCCTTCGCTATGGCTACCCCCCGGGACATCGATTCGCAGGTCACAGTTCTGACACCGGTTGTCGTGCCACGCCTTCACCTGCCGCTTCACAGCACTACTGCGAACGATGCGCTGCACGGTCGAGGTGATGCGCTCTGGGCTCTCGTACCCGTGACGGCAGCAGGCCCCGACTCTGCGGGGGCGTTCAGGACCCCGACTTCTGTGCCACCTGAGGCGTGGGAGTGTCCCCATAGGCTTCAAGGCGGAACTGCCAGATGAGGAAGCCGTCGATGCCGATCTTGCTGCCGTAGCTGGTGACGCGCTAGAGGCCGTCGTACCGATACCCAGCCGCTGGCGCGTAGGGTGCGTCACCCATAGCCGCGCAGGACACGAACAGGCAGGCCTGCGAGATAGCTGGTCACGAGAGCCGCGTTGCCGGAGTCGTCCAGCGACTGATCGCTCACCTGGTTGCGGAGCCGTTCTGCCCACCGTGACCGGTGTAGACGATGACCTCTCCGTAATCGTTCTTGTAGCCACCGGACACGACGATGGACTCTGCGCCGGTCTGCTTGGTCCAACAGATACTTGCCTGCAACGACCTATGCACGCCCGCCTGCCGGCGCGTGCTGAACTCCTGGCCCGCTTCAACGTTGGGTACGTCACCGATCATTGCCACAGCCTGACACGCGCTACTGCCACTCCCCCAGCGATTTCGAGGATCGCCCACTGCTGTCGCCAGATAGGGCCGTGACCTGGTCATTCGGCGTTTCTGGAGCAACTGGCCACAGTTGGAGCAGGTTTGCTGCTCCCGCTCTCAGGCACCGAACTGAGGGCCGACGCATTACGAGTACGCAGATTAGACGGCCCGGGCGGATGCTCGCCCAGACGTCAACACCGTTCCGGAATCCGCCCTGCACAATGGATGTCGAGCGCCGCCGGTACCTTGTAGGCAACCATCCGCAAGAAGTCCCCGAAAAGTCCCCAGCGCCACGCGAGCCGCGCTTGCCAAGCCAAAACACCAGCTCAGAGCCGTGAGCGCAGGCAGCCGACGTATCCGTCAAGTACAAGGAGACGGCCCGGGGCGGGCTGGCGGTGAACATCATCGAGTGCTGAGCCGGGGGCAGTTGGATGCGGTCCGGGATGTGGTGGACAGGGGTGACGGGCCACTCCGGGGGAACGCTGGAGTTCAAACCCCTCCAGTCCCCCACTTCCCGGAGGCCCCACATGCTGCGAGGCATCGATGTCAGCGCGTACCAGTCGTCCACCTACGGAACCGACGGTCTCTCCTTCGTCTTCGTCAAGGCGACGGAGGGCCGTTCGTACGTCAACCCCAAGCTCGCCGCCCAGGTGAAGAGGGCCCGCGACGCCGAATGCGTCGTCGGCTTCTACCACTTCCTGTGGCCCGGCAACATCACGGCACAGGCCGAGTACTTCCTCAGCAAGGCCCCGGAGAAAGCGGGCGACATCCTCGCCGTCGACTGGGAGACCACCGGCGAGGGCACCCACGCGAGCAACGCCGAGAAGGACCGCTTCATCCGCAAACTGAAGGAACTCCGCCCGAACCACCGGGTGCTGCTCTACGCGAACCGCAACTTCTGGCTCAACATCGACACCACCTCCTACGCGGGTGACGGTCTGTGGATCGCCGACTACGTGACCGCGGGCAAGCCCCGTATCCAGGCAAAGTGGCGCTTCCATCAGTACACGGACGACCCGTTGGACAAGGACGTGGCCGACTTCGCCAGCAAGGCTGCGCTGCGCAAGTGGGCGGAGGGCGCCTGACTGGTCCCTGCGCCCAAGGAGGTAGCCGACTGAGTTCGAAGTCGTCTCGCCGGCGGATCCGCGATGTAGGCGTTCAGGAGATCGAAGGTACGAAGTCCGAGTGGAAGCGCTTCGTACCAACCGAGGCCGTGGGCGTTGCAGTTGGCACAGATCAGGCCACGCACACACTCACCACAGCTCCGCCGACCGGGGCAGCATGCATGGTCATGGTCGATGTGCATGGCCTTTCTGCCCGCATCGGCAGTGCGGCAAATCGCGCAACTCTGCCGCTGGAAATGCAGCAGTTGAGCGACGAACTCCTTCGTCAGGTTGTAGTGACCGAGGCGAACCAACTCGGCGTTGCACGGTTTACAGTACGGCCGAGGCGTGCCTTTCGCGTTGAGCGCCGAGTACTCGGACACGGGTTTGTCCTCGCCACATCCCAGACACTCGATGATTCCGCTTTCGACCATCGCCCGGTAGGCACCACTGTCCCTCCTCTTCCGCAGCGGAGACAGCGAACGCCCGCCATTTCTCTGCTGGTAGTGAGCGGTACAGAGCCCTCGAGCCGACATGGCCCTGGCACACCCGCCGAATTGACAGTGCGGACGCGTGTCCTCGGCCATGGGACCGGCCTTGAGGGGAGACAGCTCTTTCCCTCGCCGGAACTGCGTGTAGTGGCTTCCGCACAACCCCCTTGTGATCCTGTGTTTCTCGGAGGATCGGTCGCAGGACCATCCCTCCCCGCCTGCTTTGCAGGTTCTCACCCGGTCCCCGCTCTTCGATCAGCAACCGCATCATCTGATCAACGAGTCGGCCGAACATGCGTAACGCAGTCGCACAGTTAAGCCCATCGTCGGGCGGGGCGACGGCGGCGCCGTCGCCCACAGGGCCGGCGTCATGAGCGTCGTACGCGAAGGCGGCCAAGTGCGGCCCGGGGACTCGGTGGCGGTCGAGTTGCCGGACGGGCCGCACCGGCCGCTGCGGATCGTGTGACGCCACGGGGCCGGACCCCGCGGGGGCGTCAGGCGCGATGGGCCGCCGGGCGGTCCGGGGACGCCTCGGCCAGCGCCTTCGTCACCGCGGCCGTGCCCTCGGCGAGACCGTAGACGGGGGTTTCGGGCTGCTGGCGCCAGGAGTCGTCGATGCTGCCGGCGTCCACGGTGTCGAAGCCGAGTTCGTCGATGAGGGCGCGGACCACGCGCTTGGCGGCCTCGTCGTCGCCGGCGACCGGGAGGGCCACGCGGTCGGGGGCGCCCGCGGGACGGTGGCGGTCCAGGATGTCCTGGGCGTAGGTCCCGTTGAAGGCCTTGATGACGGTGTGGCCGATCTGCTGGGACGTCCAGCGGCTCTCGGTGAGGCCGTCGTCCTCGATGGCGGCGATCCTGCCGTCGCGCTGCTGGGGGTAGTAGTTGCCGGTGTCGATGACGGCGACCCCGTCCGCCGCCTCGTCGAACAGCCCGGACGGCAGGTCCGGCACCGCCTTCAGGGGGACCGTGACCACGACGACCTCGGCTCCGCGCGCCGCCTCCTCGGCCTTGACGGGTGTCGCCCCGGTCTCCGCGGCCAGGGCGGTGAGGGTCTCGGGGCCCCGGGAGTTCGCGACGGAGACGTCGTGCCCGAGGGCGGTGAGACGCCGGGTGAGGTTGCCGCCGATGTTGCCCGCGCCGATGATGCCGATCTTCATGAGACAGACCCTTCTGGGGTTGGTGCTCCTGACGTCGATCAGCAACCCCGGGTCCGGACCCGCTATTCCGGCGCCTACGGCGAACAGGTGACCCACGCGAAAGAGGGCGCCCGCCGGATCACCGGGGGCGCCCTCCTCGTAGGTACTACTTGTTCAGGTGGGCCCAGAACTCCTCGAACGACAGAAGCTTGTCGCTGTTGAGGTCACGGCTGGCGATCACGGCCTCGGCGACCGACTCGGTGACGTTCCAGTCACCGCCCTGGGCGAGGGCGGTCTTGAACTCGGCGGCCGTGACGAACCCGTCCCCGTCCGTGTCGATCCGCTCGAACGCCTTGCGTGCTTCCTCAATGTCCGCCACCGGGACCGCCCCTTCGTAGTGCACTGTGCCTCGTTTACGGAGGTCAGATTATCGGGCGACGTGAGCGCGGAGTGCGGCGACCACCCAGACGAACTCCTCCCGGTGCGCGGCCAGCGGCGGCTGCCCCTTCACGGCGATCAGCAGTTCGCGATAGCGGGCGACCTGGTTGTTCGCCGGCGCCTCCAGACGCTCCAGTACGGCGGCGGGGTCGGCGTCGCCGAGCAGATCCCGCAGGATCCCCTCGGCCTCCGGCGCCTCGGGCTCGATCCCCCGCTCGCGGGCCCGCGCCGCGAGCTGGACGAGACGCTGGGCGAACCACATGGAGGCCCCGGCCGGGGCCTCCTGACCGCGGTCGGCGGCGTTGAACTCGGCCACCTTGCGCATCTGCGCCCGGAACTCGGGTTCCCGCAACAGCTCGGCCAGCTCCACCCACGCGTCCACCTGCTCGGGCGTCGGCTCCTCCGGCAGGTCCACGGCCGCGCTCCGCATCCGCTCACGGATCACCGGGTCCGCGGTGTCCAGTCCGTGGAACATCTCGTCCACGAACTCCTCGATGATCCGCCTTCGCTCGGCGGCCGACAGCCGCGCCAGTTTGTTCATCAGGGTCATCTCCTCTGCGGTCGAGCCGCGTCGCGCCACGGTCGACAGCACCGCCCGGGTCACCTTGAGGGACCGGATCTGCGCGTCCAGCGCGGCGACGTGCGTGGCCGCGACCTCCGCGACCGTCGTCTCGCCCGCCAGCACCCGGCGTACGTCGTGCAGTCCGAGGCCCAACTCCCGCAAGGTGCGGATGAGTTCGAGGCGCGCCACGGAGCCCGCGTCGTACAGCCGGTAGCCACCGGCCGACCGGACCACCGGGGGCAGCGCGCCCTCGTCGGACCAGTGGCGGATGGTGCGCACCGACAGACCCGTGCTCCGGGAGAGCTCTCCGATGGTGAACAGTCCGGTGCCGTCTTCGATCATGTCTGCGAGTCTGGGCCTTCCAGTGGGTGGAGACTCAAGTGAGAGGACGGGGCGCCATGGCCGACACTCTGCGGGACATCCTGGACGCGGCCGCCCGGGGTGTCTTCCCCCCGGCCGACGGCGGCACGACCGTCGTACGCCAGCACGCCCATCGTGACGCCGGCGTGCTCGCGTTCACCGCGCACTCCGTCGTCTTCACCGACGAGGACGAGGGATGGGTACGCGGGGCACTGGCCCGGCTCGACTGCGACGCGCTCGCCGCGACGATGAATCCCCGGTTCCTGGCGGCGTTCATGGAGCGTACGGGCCGGTCGAACGACACGATCGACCTGCTCACCGTGGCCGTTCCGCTCCCGGGTGAGCCCTCGCTCGCGCTCACCGAGATCGAGGATCCCGGCCATCCCCGGGTCGCGCGGGCGCGTGAGCACCGCGACGAGGTCCGGGTCTGGAAGGCGGCCGACGGCGGTGTGCTCGTCCTGGGGCGCGGGGTCGCCGGGCGGCTGGAGGCCGCCGTCGAGGTGGACGAGGGCGTACGGCACCGAGGGCTGGGGCGGGCACTGGCCGGGGCGGCGCGGCAGTTGGGCGGGGGCGAACCGGTGTGGGCCCAGCTCGCGGCGGGAAACGCCCGCAGCCTGCGGGCGTTCCGGGCGGCAGGTTATGTTCCGGTCGGCGCGGAGGCGCTGCTCACCGCGTCCTGACGCGGGCGGCGTTCAAGGCGGCGGCCTCCGACCGGCCGCTGTTCAGCGGAAGATGCCGGTGTGGCCGAGCGAGTAGCGGCCCGGCTGCGGGTACACGGCGAGGCCGTGCGGGCCTTTGCCGACCGGGATGCGGGCGAGCTGGACGCCGGTGCGGGTGTCGATGGCGTACACCTCGGCGTCGTAACGCCCGGACAGCCAGAGGACTTTGCCGTCGGCCGAGACGCCGCCCATGTCGGGGCTGCCGCCGTCGGGCAGGTGCCACTTCCTGGTCAGCCTGTCCTGGGTGAAGTCGAAGACGGAGACGGAGCCCTCGCCGCGGTTGGTGACGTACATCTCGCGCGAGTCGCGGCTGACGTACAGGCCGTGGCAGCCCTTGCCGGTGGGCAGGAGCGTGGGCTCGGTGAACTTGTCGCCGTCAAGGACCCACATGCCGTGGGCCATCATGTCGGCGATGTAGAACTTCTTGCCGTCGGGGGAGATCTTGACGTCCTGCGGCATCGCGCCGTCGAAGGGGAGTTTCCGCTTTCCGATGACCTTCATCTTCTCGGTGTCGACCTTGAGCAGTTCGCCGCTGAACTCGCAGGAGACGATGAAGTAGCGGCCGTCCGCCGAGAAGTCGGCGTGGTTGACGCCGTAGCAGCCGACCGGTTCGGTCTTGAGGCGCTTCATGGTGTGCGCGTCGCGGAAGACCAGTTCGCGGTCGAGGGAGGCCATGACGATGGAGTACCTGCCGTTGGGCGTGAAGTACAGGTTGTACGGGTCGTGCACCTCGACCTCCTTGCCCGCCTTCCCGGTCTTCGGGTCGATGGGGGTGAGCGTGTGCCCGCGGTTGTTGTTGACCCAGAGCGTCTTCAGGTCCCAGGAGGGGACGACGTGCTGGGGCTGCCGGCCGACGTGCAGGGTGTCGATGACCTTGTACGTCGCGGGGTCGATGACCGAGACGGTGTCGGACTCGGTGTTGGGGACGTAGACGCGGGACGGGAAGTCCCTGACCACCGGGGAGAGTCTGCCAGGGCGGTCGGCGGCGTAGACGTCCGTCGGGTCGAGCACGGGGGGCATGCCGCGCAGGCCCTGGACGGCCGGCGGCTTCCTGGGCCGAGGCGGGTCGGCGGCGCCCTTGGTGCCGAGGGCCTCGTTCGCGCGGTCCCCGCCCCCGGTGCCGCAGGCGGCGAGGATGGCGAGGACGGCGGTGGCGACCAGGGCGCGCTTCGTGGGGTTCCGGTGCATCAGCTCAGCAGCTCCGTGGTGGTGACCGCGCGCAGGCCGCGGCGGTGCAGGTCTTCCAGGACGGCGGGCAGCGCGGCGACGGTGTCCGCGTACCCGAAGTGCAGGCTCACCACGGATCCGTTGCGGAGCTCCCCGGTGATCCTGCGAGCGACGGCGGGGCCGCCCGGCGAGGTGAAGTCGAGCGGGTCGACGTCGTAGGAGAGGACGTGCGGGTAGCCGGCGCCGCGGGCGAGTCGTCGCACGAGCGGGGAGGCGTGGGCGGTACGGGACGGCCTGAACCAGGTGCCGATGGAGCCGGTCAGCCGGCGCAGCCGCTGGGCGCAGCCGCGGATCTCCGCGTCCGCGTCCGCCTCGGACATCGCGTTGATGTCGAGGTGGCGGAGGGTGTGGTTGCCGAGGTCGTGGCCCCCGTCGAGGATGCGGCGGGCCAGTTCGGGGTGCTCGTCGAGCCAGCTCCCCACGGCGAGCACGGTGACGTGGGCGCCGCCCTTCTCGGCCTCGCCGAGGACCGCCCTGGCGATGGCGGGGTCGCCCTGGCCGTGAAAGGTGAGGGCGACCTGGGGCCGGCCGCGGGGGCCGTGGGCGATCTCCACGGGCTGGTCCGGAAAGCGGCGGGGCGAGGGCGCGACGGGTACGGCGCGGGGTGCGCCGCTGGTACGGGCGGTGGGAGTCGCACGGCTGGTACGGGCGGTGCGGGCGGTGGGATTCGTGTCGCTGGCGCGGGCGGCCGGGTGTGCGACGGCCCCGGTCACGGAACATCCGGCGGTGAGCGCCCCGGCCCCGGACATCCCGGCCGCGAGGGCGAACCCCGAACGCAGCACCACCCGCCGGTCCGGCGCCGGGCGCGTGGTGTTGGCTCCGGAGGGCTGCTGAGAGGGGTGATCGGACATGGTCATCCGCACCATTTAAGGCGAGTTACCAGGAAAACAGGAGATTGCACCTATTGGGGGGCGGGTCGCAGGGTGGGACGGGAGGGGCATGCGGGGTGTGCGGGACGCGCGGGGGCCTTTTGGATCACTCACCCACGTCTGGAATAGTCGGCGGTGCGACCTCCACCCATTGACCCGGGCCATGGTTGTCGCCGGTGCCGCGGTTCACACCCCGAATCGTTCCGCGGTGCCCCCGGGAGCCCCGGTCGCCCAGCGGCCGGGGCTTTCCGCTCGGCCGGAGCGGGTTCAGCGGTCGGAGACGCGCATCTCGAACCAGGTGGTCTTGCCGCGCGGCAGGAGGTCGACACCCCAGCGGTCGGAGAGCTTGTCGACGAGGAAGAGGCCGCGGCCGCTCAGGTCCATCTCATGGACCGGCAGCAGACAGGGAAGGCCGCGGGAGGGGTCACGGACCTCGACCCGGATCCATCCGCGGCGGCGGCGCAGCCGGAGTCCGAAGACCCGGGCGCCGGTGTGCCGTACGGCGTTGCCGACGAGTTCGGAGACCAGCAGGACGGCGTCTTCCGTCATCTTCGGCGAGAGCCCCCACTGCCGCAGGACCACGACCTGGGTGAGCCGCCGCGCGGTGGCCGCGGACTCCGGGCGGGACGGCAGCGGCACCTCCGCCTCCACCGGATTACCGAACAACTCCAGCGCCTTGAGGGCCTGTTCGTCCTCGACCGCAGGCGTCCAGCGCGCCGCGGTCGCACTCCCGTGCCGCCGCGGCGGTTCGATACCCTCCAGCCCCGCCATGCCCCCATCATGGCCGCCCAGAGCCCTCTTCGGAGCCGTTCCGAAGGAATACGCCCCCCGGAACCTCCCATTCTGCGACAGTCGATCGGCATATGCCAAAGGCAGTCCAGAACCTACCGGTGCCCATCTGACCTGCCAGGAACGCCCACTTGAGGGCAAACTCCGGCATCCCCCGATCAGGCAGGCTTAAGGTTGCCTTAAGGCTCGCATAATCCAGCCCTTCGAGGGACACCGGGTAAGACATTCCGTCAACTGCAAGTGGATCAGGTCAACTTCCGGTGTGGGTTCCTAGCGGAACTTCGCCTTCCCCGGGCCCTCCTCCACGAAGCTCCGCATCCCCCGCTCCCGGTCCTCCGTGGCGAACAGGCCCGCGAACCAGTTGCGTTCGATCGCGAGCCCGGTGTCGAGGTCCGTCTCGAGACCCGCGTCGATGGACTCCTTCGCGGCGCGCAGCGCGATCGCGGGTCCCCGCGCCAGCCGCGCGGCCCACTCGTGCGCCTGGGCGTACACCTCCTCGGCCGGGACCACCCGGTCCACAAGACCCAGCGACAGCGCCTCGTCCGCCTTCACCATCCGCCCCGTGAAGATGAGGTCCTTGGCGCGCGACGGTCCGATCAGACGGGCCAGCCGCTGGGTGCCGCCGGCGCCGGGGATCACGCCGAGCAGGATCTCCGGCTGGCCGAGCTTCGCGTTCTCGCCGGCGATGCGGTAGTCCGCACACAGCGCCAACTCGCAGCCTCCGCCCAGCGCGTAGCCGGTGACCGCCGCGACGACCGGCTTGGGGATGCGGGCGACGGCGGTGAAGGAGTCCTGGAGGCCCCGGGACCGGACGACCATCGCCGCGTGGTCCATGTCCTGCATCTCCTTGATGTCCGCACCCGCCGCGAACACCTTCTCCCCGCCGTACAGCACGACCGCGCGCACGTCGTCGCGGCCCGCGGCCTCCTCGGCGAGTTCCTTGAGCCGGTCCTGCGTGGCGACGTCCAGTGCGTTCATCGGCGGACGGTCCAGACGGATGGTGCCGACACCCTCGGCCACTTCAAGATGCACAGTCATGGGAGCAGGTTAGCGGGCGTTAACGACAACGGGCCCGGTGTGCTCTGTCACAGCACACCGGACCCGTACGGAATACGCGGAAGGTCAGGCCTTCCACTTCTCCCAGGACATGTTCCAGCCGTTGAGCCCGTTGTCCGGGTCGACGGTCCTGTCGTCGGAGTTCTTCACGACCACCACGTCACCGGTCATCGACTGGTTGAAGAACCAGGCCGCGGCCACCTTGCCGTCGTAGCCGCCACGGACGTCCTTCAGACCGATGCAGCCGTGGCTGGCGTTGTAGTTGCCGAAGGCGTCGCCGCCCCAGTAGTTGCCGTGGATGAAGGTGCCTGAGGTGGTCAGGCGCTGGGCGTGCGGCACGTCCTTGATGTCGTACTCGCCGCCGTAGCCGACCGTCTCGCCGTTCATCCGGGTCACCGCGAGCCGCTCGGTGATGACCATCTGGCCGTTCCAGGTGTCGTAGCCGGGCTTGCCGGTGGTCACCGGGATGGTCTTGACGGTCTTGCCGTCGCGCTTGACGGTCATCGTCTTCGTCTTGACGTCGACGGTGGAGACCTGGCTGCGGCCGACCGTGAAGGAGACGGTCTTGACCTGCTCGCCGTAGACGCCGGGCCGTCCCTCGACACCGTCGAGGTTGAGCCGCACCGTCACCTTCGTACCGGCCTTCCAGTACGTCTCGGGACGGAAGTCCAGGCGGTCGTTGCCGAACCAGTGGCCTTCCACGTCGACCGCCGGAACGGTGGTCACGGTGATCGCCTTCTCGACGTCGTCGGGGTGCGTGATGCCCCGCGTGAAGTTCACCGAGAAGGGCATTCCGACGCCGACCTCGGAGCCGTCCTCGGGCGTGAAGATGCCGACGAAGGTGTTCTTCGGGGTCAGCGTGGTGAACGCGGACTCCTCGGCGGACTCACGGCCGCCGGAGTCCTTCGCCACCGCGTGGACCTTGTACCTGGTGGCCGAGGCGAGGTGCGTCGAGGGCGTCCAGGTGGCGCCCCCGCCCGTTATCTCACCCTCGACATCGTTTCCCTTGGTGTCCTCGACGGTGACCTCGGTCAGCTTGCCCTTGGCCGCGCTCACCTTGAGAGCGCCGCTGGTGGCCACGCCACCAGTCCCGTCCTTCGGGGCGATGGTCACGACCGCCTCCGAGACCTTGGTGTCCGCGGTCCCCGAACTCCCCGTGCCCCCGCCCTTGCCTTCCCCGGACCCGGAGTCCGAGTCCCCTCCCCCGCCGCACGCGGTCACGCCGAGCAACAGCACTCCCAGCAGCAGTGCCGGGATCCCTCTGCTCCGCCGTGCCCGCGCGCCAACCGACGGCCCCGATATCGGTCGCCCGTTCAAGTTCGTTCTCCCCTCGCACGGCCTGGTCAGGCCCGCACCCAGCGCGTCCCACGCGCGTATCGCGCTAATCAATCACACGGCCGGAAGGGATGGCTCCCCGCGATTGTCACCGTTCAGTCCCAACTTCAACTGTCCGAGGGGCGAGCCGGGAGCCCGGTGCGGGTACCGCTTTGTCGTCCTACTTCACCGCCCCGCCCGCTTTCCACGCCTTCCAGCTCATGTTCCACCCGCCGAGTCCGTTGTCGGGGGCGACCTGTTTGTCCTTGCTGTTGACGACCTCGACGACGTCGCCGATGAGGCTGCGGTCGAAGAACCAGCCCGCCGGGCTGTCCGAGCTGCCGCCCTTCACGTCCTTCAGACCCACGCAGCCGTGGCTGACGTTGGAGTTGCCGAAGACGCCCCGCGCCCAGTAGTTGCCGTGCAGGAAGGTTCCGGAGGCGGTGAGGCGCATCGCGTGGGGGACGTCCGGGATGTCGTACTCGCCCTTGCCGTCGGCCTTCTTGAAGCCGACCGTGGCACCGTTCATCCGGGTCACCTCGAGCATCTCGGTGACCACCATCTTCCCGTTGTACGTGGTGCTTTTGGGGGCCCCCGCGGTGATCGGCACGGTGGCGAGGAGCTCATCGTCGCGGCGTACCTCCATGGTGTGGTCGGCGGCGTCGACCAGGCTGACCTGGCCGCGCCCGACCGTGAACGAGAAGGTCCTGTACTGGAGCCCGTACACGCCCGGGGCCGCCTCGACGTCCCGCAGCCCCAGGCTGACCGTGACCTCCGTGCCCGGTTTCCAGTACTTCTCGGGCCGGAAGTCCAGGCGGTCCTTGCCGAACCAGTGCGGGCGGATCTCCACCGCCGGCTCCGCGTTCACCCGGATCGCCCGCTCGACGGCGGCGCGGTTCTCGATCTCCCGGTTGAACTCCAGGGAGACGATCATTCCGGTGCCGACGGTGGAGCGGTTCTCCGGGGTGACGTATCCGATGAACCGCTCGTCGGGGACGTACGTCGTGAACGTGGTGTGCCGGGCCGAGCGCCGCCCGTACCCGTCGACGGCCACGACGTCGACGCTGTACCTGGCGGCGAGCGCGAGCCGTTCGTCGTCGGGCCGCCAGCGCAGTCCGTCCTCGGAGATGTGCCCCGGCACCGGGGACTCCTGGGCGTCCTGCTCCTTGACGACCGTCACGGACTCCAGGCGTCCGCCGGGGACCCGCACCTGGATCGTCTCGTCCGGGCGCACCGCCTTGCTGTTGTCGTCCGGCGATACGCGGATGACGTCCTCGGGCGACGGCGGTTTGCCCAGCACCTCGTCCATCCCGTTCGACGTGCAGCCGGCGGCTCCGGCGAGCAGTCCGGCCCAGGTCAGTACGGCGGCCAGCGCGGCCCCTGCGCGCCGCGCGCGTGTCTCTACGTGCTTCACGGAGGGCCCAACGACTGCGCCTCTCCGGGGAAACGTGAGTGCGAGCCAAGCGCTGGGCAGAACAGTGGGGAGGACGACGCGAGCGGGAGCCGCGGCCGGGACGCCGCAGGCCTCCTGACCGCGCTCGCCCCACGAGCCGCGGGAGGCTGACCGGTGTCGAGCGCACCCGAGCAGGAGGCAGTACAGGAGGGGCGGGCCACGGGCGGCGTGCTGCCCGCGCAACCCGCCCCCCTGGTCAACGGCGCGGCGCGCGCGGCGCCCGCCGTGCAGGTGTGGCCAGGTGCCTCGACCCCGCTGGGCGCGCGCTTCCGCGTCGGCCCCGACGGCGTCACGGGCACCAACTTCGCGCTGTGGGCGGGCGGCGCGGAGTCGGTCGAGCTGTGCCTCTTCGACGAGGACGGCGCCGAGATCCGCGTCCCGCTGACCGAGCTGACCCACGAGATCTGGCACGGCTTCGTGCCCGGCGTGCTCCCCGGCCGCCGTTACGGCTTTCGGGTGCACGGCCGCTGGGACCCCTGGACCGGCGCCCGCTGGAACCCGGCGAAGCTGCTCCTCGACCCGTACGCCCGTGCCGTGGACGGCGACTTCACCCTGCCGCCCGAGGTGTACGGGCATGTCCGCGACTGGCCCCAGCAGCAGGTCGCGGACACCGTGCGCGACGACCGGGACTCGGCGCCGTACGTCCCCAAGGGTGTCGTGGTCCACGACGACGAGGACTGGTCGGACGACCAGCGCCCGAAGACCCCGTGGGCGGACTCGGTGATCTACGAGCTGCATGTGCGCGGGTTCACCCGTCTGCACCCCGGGATTCCGGAGGAACTCCGCGGCACGTACGCCGGGCTGGCGCATCCCGCCGCCATCGACCACCTGACGCGGCTGGGCGTGACGGCCGTGGAACTGCTGCCGGTGCACCAGTTCGCGCACGAGGACCATCTGCTGCGGAAGGACCTGAAGAACTACTGGGGCTACAACTCGATCGGGTACTTCGCCCCGCACGCCGGCTACGCCGCTTCCGGGACCACCGGCCAGCAGGTCGGCGAGTTCAAACGGATGGTACGGGCGCTGCACGCCGCCGGTATCGAGGTGATCCTCGACGTCGTCTACAACCACACCGCGGAAGCGGGCGAGTTGGGGCCCATGCTGTCGCTGCGCGGTATCGACAACCGCGGGTACTACCGGCTGCAGTCCGACGCACGCAGGTACACGGACTACACGGGGTGCGGGAACACGCTGCACGTGGTGCAGCCGCACGTGCTGCGGCTGATCACGGACTCGCTGCGGTACTGGGTGACCGAGATGGGGGTCGACGGTTTCCGGTTCGACCTGGCGGCGGCGCTGGCGCGGTCCATGCACGACGTCGACATGCTGTCGCCGTTCCTGGCCGTCATCGCGCAGGATCCGGTGCTCCGGCGGGTGAAACTGATCGCCGAGCCCTGGGACGTGGGCTCAGGGGGATATCAGGTGGGCGCCTTCCCTCCGCTGTGGACGGAATGGAACGACCGTTACCGCAACGCCGTGCGGGACTTCTGGCGCGGAGCGCTGCCGGACGTACGTGATCTGGGCTACCGGCTCTCGGGGTCGAGCGACCTCTACGCGTGGGGCGGGCGGCGCCCGTACGCCTCGGTGAACTTCGTGACCGCCCACGACGGGTTCACGCTCCGGGACCTCGTGTCCTACGAGGGCAAGCACAACGAGGCGAACGGCGAGGGGAACCGCGACGGCACGGACGACAACCGGGCGTGGAACTGCGGGGTCGAGGGAGAGACGGACGACGAGCGGGTACGGGCCCTGCGGCGGAGGCAGTTGCGGAACCTGCTGACGAGTCTGCTGCTGTCGACCGGGGTGCCGATGCTGGTCGCGGGCGACGAGTTCGGGCGGACCCAGCGGGGGAACAACAACGCCTACTGCCAGGACAACGAGGTCAGCTGGGTCGACTGGTCGTCTCTCGACGATCCCGGGTGGCGGGGGCTGTTCGAGCTGACGGCACGGCTGATCGCACTGCGGCACGAGCATCCCGTGCTGCGGCGGCGGGCGTTCTTCTCCGGGCGGGCGCACTCCGTGGACGGGCTGCGGGATCTGGCCTGGTTCACCGCGCGGGGGACGGAGATGACGGAGCGGGACTGGTACGCGCCCGCGGCGACGCTGGGGATGTACCTGTCCGGGCGGGACATTCCCGGGCGGGACGCTCGAGGGGCGCCCGTCGTGGACGACAGCTTCCTCGCGGTGCTGCACGCCGGGGACCGGCCGGTGAGTTTCGTACTGCCGGGGCCGCCCTGGGCCTCGCGGTACGAGGTGGTGGTGGACACCTCGCGGGAGTCGCAGGAGGAGGCTCCCGGAGTGGTGCACCGGGCGGGGGCGGGGATCACCGTGCCGGCTCGGGCGGTGTTGCTGCTGCGGGTGGCGGGGTGAGTTTCGTTCGCCCCCGCCGCCCCTACCCGTCCCTTGTCCTGGGGGCTCCGCCCCCAGACCCCCGTATCGCGCTGACGCGCTCGTCCTCAAACGCCGGACGGGCTGGAACGTCCATCGTGTGGACGGCTTCTTGACGGCTCAGGCTCACCGCTGGCACCGTCCGTGTCATGAGGCTCTTCGCTGATCACCCGTGCGCGCTCGTCGCGCTCGTGGAGCGACGTCACGTCGATCTGTGCCGGCAGTCCAGCGCCATCTGTCGCTGACCCCCGGCCCGCCCGCTCCCCCTCAGCCTTCTCTCCCTCCCCACTTCTTTTCTTCCTGCGTGTCCCGTCGTAGGGCACGTCTGTTCTGAGGAACCCCCATGTCCGAAATATCCCGTCGGGTCTTCGGTGGGCTGATCGGCGGCGGCGCCGTGACCGCCGTCGCCGGCCCGACCGCCGCCGCTTCCTCCGACTCCTCCGCCGAAACGGCCTCCAGCGAACGGCCGTTCCGGGCCCGTACCTCCGCCGCCGGATCCCGCCGACGCCCCAACATCCTCGTCATCCTGGGTGACGACCTCGGCTGGGCCGACCTCTCCTCGTACGGCGCACCGCACATCAGGACGCCGAACCTGGACCGGCTGGCCCGCCAGGGCGTGCGGTTCACCGACGCGTACTCCGGGTCGGCCACCTGCTCGCCGACCCGGTTCAGCCTCTACACCGGGCGCTATCCGGGACGTACGAGGGGCGGGCTGGCGGAGCCGATCGCCAACAGGACGCAGGGGCTGGACCCCAGCCACCCCACCCTCGGCTCGCTGCTGAAGAAGGCGGGCTACGCGACCGCGCTCATCGGCAAGTGGCACTGCGGCTGGCTGCCGGACTACAGCCCCACCAAGTCCGGTTGGGACGAGTTCTTCGGCAACTTCGGGGGCGTACTGGAGTACTTCTCCAAGCTCGGGCAGCTCGGTGACTACGACCTGTACGAGGGCGACGCCGTCTACAAGGACCTGCGGTACTACACGGAGGTGCTGACCGAGCGGGCCGTGGAGTACGTGAGCCGCGAGCACGACAAGCCGTGGCTGCTCAACCTCAACTTCACCACCCCGCACTGGCCCTGGCTCGCGGAGGACGACGCGGAGACCGGCGCCGAGATCGCGGCGAGGATACGGGCCGCGAGCAGCCCCGCCCAGGTGACCGCCGCACTGCTGCACAACGACGGCGGCTCGGTCGAGAAGTACACGCAGATGGTGGAGAGCCTCGACGCCGCCGTCGGCGAGGTGCTCACCGCGCTGCGCCGGGCCGGTCAGGAGGAGAACACGGTCGTGCTGTTCGCCAGTGACAACGGCGGCGAGCGCTTCTCGTACAACTGGCCGCTCAGCGGGGAGAAGGCCTCGCTGCTCGAAGGCGGTATCCGGGTGCCGACCATCGTGCGCTGGCCCGCCCGCCTCGACGGCAGGCAGGTCAGCCACGAGCCCGCGTTCTCGCCGGACTGGACGGCGACCCTCCTGGAACTGGGCGGCGCGCGGCCCGACCCGGCGTATCCGCTCGACGGCACCAGCCTGGCCGGGTATCTGCTGCGCGGTGAGGAGGTCGGCGAGCGTGACCTCTTCTGGCGGGTCCGGGGCAGCCGGGCGTTGCGGCGGGGCGACTGGAAGTACCACCGGGCCGCGGACGGAATCGACCACCTCTACGACCTCGCCGCGGACTCCCGTGAGCAGGCCGATCTCGCCGCGGACCGGCCGGAGTTGCTCGCGGAGCTGAAGGCCGCCTGGGAGAGGACCGACGGCGGGCTGCTGCCGTACCCGGCCGCCTAGCGGGCCGAGCTGTCCACAGGACCGCGAAGAGCGCAGGTCGTAGGACCAGCGGCCGACGCCGTAACGGCCAAAACTCAGTGGGCGGTGTCAGCGCCGAACCGTAGGCTCGCCACTGATGTCCACAACAGATGCAGTGACCAAGGACCACGCCGGGACCGAGGACCGTGCCGAGCCCCCCGCCCCTGCCGACCGTTCGACCGTGCGCAGCCTGCTGCGCCTGTGGCCGTACGTGCGGCCGGTGCGGGCGCGGCTGTTCACCGCGGCGTTCGTCGCGGTCGTGGCGTCCTGTACGGGGCTGGTGTTCCCGCTCGTCATGAAGTGGATGGTGGACGGTCCGGTGGCCGGCCACGACACGCGGGGTGTCTGGCTCGGAGCCCTGTATCTGCTGCTGCTCGGGATCGCCGAGGCCCTGCTGTTCGGACTGCGGCGATGGCTGGTGGCCCGGCCCCTGGCGGGTGTCGAGGCGGCGATGCGGGCGGATCTGTTCCGGCATCTCCAGCGGCTGCCAGTCGCCTTCCACGACCGCTGGGCCTCGGGTCAGCTGCTGTCCCGGGGCACCACGGACCTGATGCTGCTGCGGATGTTCCTGGCCTTCCCGCTGACCTTCCTGCTGGTCAACACCGTGACGATCCTCGCGGGCGTCGGCATCATGCTGGCCCAGGAGTGGACACTCGGGCTGCTGCTGCTCGCGCCCGCGCTGCCCGTCATGATCGTCTGCTGGCTCTTCGAGCGGCGGTACGCGGAGGTGGCGCGGCGGTCGCAGGACCAGGTGGGCGATCTGACGACGGTCGTCGAGGAGAGCGTGCTCGGCATCCGGATCATCAAGGGCTTCGGGCGCCATCGCAGCCAGGCGCACGCCTTCCGCGAGCTGTCCCGGACCCTGCGCGGTACGGAACTCGCCAAGGCCCGTCTCCTCGCCACCATCTGGGTCGTCATCGTCACCCTCCCCGAACTCGCCATCGGCGCCGCCCTCGTGCTCGGCACGGTCCAGGTCGCCGACGGGGACCTCTCCGCCGGCACGCTGGTGGCCTTCCTCTCCACCGCTCTCGCCCTGCGCTGGCCGGTCGACTCGATCGGCTTCCTGCTTGCCATGAGCCAGGAGGCGGCGACGGCCACCGAGCGGTACTTCGAGGTGCTGGACGCGGAGCCGGAGTCCGCGGGCGTCTCCGCGTCCGCCGCCGGGACGGGCGAGGGCGGCCTGCGGTTCCACGACGTGCGGTTCCGCTATCCGGACGCCCCCGCGGACACCCCACCCGTCCTGGACGGCATCGAACTCCACATACGGCCGGGTGAGTCGATGGCCCTGGTCGGCGCGACGGGCACCGGTAAGACCACCCTCACCGCTCTCGTTCCCAGACTCCACGAGGTGACGTCCGGGCGGATCACGCTGGACGGCGAGGACATCACGGCGATGCCGCGCGAGGAACTCCGCGCCCGCGTGGCCGTCGCCTTCGAGGAGCCCACCCTGTTCTCCGCCACCGTCGGCGAGAACGTGCTCATGGGAGCCGGGGACGGTGCGGGGGAAGAGGAGCTGGACCGAGCGCTCGGCGTCGCGCAGGCGGACTTCGCGCACGCGCTGCCGCAGGGCACGGCGACGCAGGTCGGCGAGCAGGGCCTGAGCCTCTCCGGCGGCCAGCGGCAGCGGCTCGCCCTGGCCAGAGCGGTCGTCGGCAGCCCTCGCTTCCTCGTCCTCGACGACCCCTTGTCGGCGCTCGACGTCCACACGGAGGCCGCGGTCGAGGCGGCACTGCGCCGCGTACTGGCGGAGACGACCGCGCTGATCGTGGCGCACCGCCCGTCCACGGTCCTGCTCGCCGACCGGGTCGCCCTGCTCTCCGGCGGTCAGATCACCGCGGTGGGCACCCACCACGAACTGCTGCGCACGAACGCCGAGTACGCCCATCTGATGTCGGGCACCGAGGAGGACGACCGATGACGGCGCCGACGACGACCGCGCCGGGCAAGGGCGAGGGCAAGGACAGGGACTCCCGGAAAGCCCCGCGGCACGCGGACCCCTTCGACCACGACAACCTGCCCGCGCCCCCGGGCGCGACGGCCGCGCTGTTGCGCTCGCTGCTCGCCCCGCTCAGGTCCCGGGTGGTCCTGGCCTCCGTCCTTCTCCTGCTCCAGCAAGCCGCCGTCCAGGCGGGCCCGCTCCTCGTCGCGTACGCCATCGACCGCGCCGTACCGGCGTTCAGGCACCACGACAACGGCCCGCTGATCGCGGTGGCCGTCGCCTATCTGCTCTGCTCGGTGGCCTCCGGCGCCTTCCAGTACGCGTTCATCCTCGCGTCCGCCCGCGTCAACCAGGACGTGCTGCTGGACCTGCGCGGCCGGATCTTCCGGCACGCGCAGGCGCTCAGCATCGACTTCCACGAGCGCTACACCTCGGGCCGGCTGATCTCGCGTTCCACGACGGACGTCGAGTCGCTGCGCGAGCTGCTCAGTGAGGGGTTGCAGGAGCTCGTCACGGTCATCCTGTCCTTCGTCTACATCTCGGCGATGCTGCTCTGGCTCGACCTGGGGCTCGGCGCGGTGGCGGTGGCGTCCTTCGTGCCGCTGTATCTGCTCATCCGTCTCTACCAGCGCCGCGCGGGCCGCATCTTCGCGATCCGTTCGACCGCGATCGCCTCCCTCATCGTGAAGTTCGCCGAGACGATGAACGGCATCCGCCCGGTGCGCGCGTTCCGCCGCGAGGCCGCCAACGACGCGGAATTCCGGGTGCTCAACCGGCACCACGAGCGGACGAACGGCGACGCCCTGCTGGAGATGGCCCGCTATGTCATCGGATCCCGTCTGGTCGCCAACACGGCGGTCGCGGGGATCGTGCTGTGGGGGGCGTCCCGGGTGGCCTCCGGCTCGCTGGCGCTGGGTGTGCTGGCGGCGGCGGTGCTGTATCTGCGCCGGCTGTACGACCCGATCGACCGCCTGGGCATGTTCCTGAACTCCTACCAGTCCGCGGCGGCCTCGCTGGAGAAGATCGCGGGACTGCTGGCCCAGGTCCCCTCCGTGCCGGAGCCCGCCGCGCCCAGGCCGCTGCCCGCCCTGGCGTCCGAACACCCGGGCCGCGAGGTCGTCTTCGACGGCGTCCGCTTCGCGTACCGCACCGGCGGCGAGATCCTCCCCGCTTTCGACCTCACGCTCCCCGCCGGCCAGACGGTGGCTGTCGTCGGCTCGACGGGTGCGGGCAAGTCGACACTCGCCAAGCTGGTGGCGCGTTTCTACGACCCCACCGGCGGCCGGGTCCTCCTCGACGGCGTCGACCTGCGCGACCTGTCCGTGCCCGAACTGCGGCGCGGGGTGGTGATGGTGACGCAGGAGGCGTTCCTGTTCTCCGGCACGGTCGCCGAGAACATCGCCATCGGCCGCCCCGACGCGACCCGTGCGGACATCGAGCGCGCCGCGAAGGCGATCGGCGCCCACGGCTTCATCAGTTCTCTGCCCGACGGCTACGACACGGACGTACGCAAGCGCGGTGGCCGCATCTCGGCCGGTCAGCGCCAACTGGTGGCCTTCGCGCGGGCGTTGCTCGCCGATCCGGCCGTCCTCATTCTCGACGAGGCGACCAGCTCGCTGGACGTCCCGGGTGAACGGGCGGTCCAGCGCGCCATGTCGACGGTGCTGCGGGGCCGTACGGCGATGGTCATCGCGCACCGGCTCTCCACGGTGGAGATCGCCGACCGGGTGCTGGTGATGGAGCGGGGCCGGGTGGTCGAGGACGGCACACCGGCCCAACTCGTCGCCGGTACGGGCAGGTTCGCGGATCTGCACCGGGCATGGCGGGACAGCCTCGTCTAGGGCCTGTCGTCACATTCCCGTCGTCGCCCGGAGGGCGGCCTCGCGCCCGCCGCGGAGCGACAGATGTCCGCGTAGGTGCGTGCTCTGGGGGTCCCCCCGGCCGGAGGCTGGGGGAGTGCCGGGCGTAGGCCCTCGTACTGGACGTACTCGGGTCTACGCCCGGTGCGGCGAGAGTGCGTGCATGGCGTCGCGCGGCAGACGGGAATGTGACGACAGGGCCTAGGGCCTGTCGTGGCGGAGAGTTCGAGTCGGAGAGCGGGAGCGATGATCGACGCGTACGAGGATCCGGGCACCCCCGACTGCCGTAGCGGCGGCCGGTATCTGTGGTGGCTGTGCACCAGGCAGGCGCGCCGGGCGGTGGCGGGGGCGCTGCTGGCGAGTGTCTGGATGGGGCTCCTGGCGCTGACGCCGTACCTGCTGTCGCGGGCGATCGACGACGGTCTGGAGCCGGGTGACCAGACGGCGCTGCTGGGCTGGGCGGCCGCGCTGCTGGGCGCGGGAGCGTGCAACGCGCTGCTGGGCGTGCTGCGGCACCGCACGATGACCAAGCTCCGGTTGGACGCCAACTTCCGTACGGTCAAGGTCGTGGTGGCGCAGGCGACGCGGCTGGGTGCCGCGCTGTCGCGCCAGGTGGGGGCCGGGGAGGTCGTCACGATCGGGGTCGGCGACGTCCAGACGATCGCCACGTCCCTGACCGTCGTCGGCCCCGGTGTGGCCGCGGTCATCACCTACGGCGTCGTGGCCGCGCTGCTGCTGTCGGTCTCGGTCCAGCTCTCCTTGGTGATCCTGCTCGGGGTGCCGGTGATCGCCGTGCTCCTCGGCCCGATGCTGGGGCGGCTGCAGGGCGCGGAGACCGGATACCGCGACCGGCAGGGTGTGCTGACCGCCCGGATCGGTGATCTCGCGGGCGGTCTGCGGGTCCTCAACGGGCTCGGCGGCAAAGGGCTGTTCGCCGACGCCTTCCGCCGCGACTCGCAGGAGCTGCGGTCGCAGGGGTACCGGGTCGGGGCGGTGACGAGCTGGGTCCAGGCGCTCGGCCTCGGGCTGCCGACGGTGTTCCTCGCCGTGGTGACCTGGCTGGCGGCCCGGCTGGCCGCCCAAGGGGCGATCACCATCGGCGAGTTGGTGTCCGTGTACGGCTATGTCGCGGTCCTGGTGATGCCGGTGGCGTTCTTCATCGAGTGCGGCTATCAGGTGAGCCGAGGGCTGGTGGCCGCCCGGCGCGTCGTGCTCTTCCTGGCGCTGGAACCGCTGGAGTCCGCGGAGCCCGTGGACTCTCCGCGCGTTGCCGCCGGCATCGGCGCCACCCGTGACGCCCCGGCGGAGCCGTCCACGCTCCGTGATCCGGAGTCGGGTGTCCAGGTGTCGCCCGGGAGGCTGACGGCGCTGGCCGGCGCCCGTCCCGCGGACTCGGCCGCCGTGGTCGACCGGCTCGGGCGGTACGCGGAGTCGGCGGCGACCTGGGGCGGCGTACGCCTGGACGAGGTCCCTCTGTCGCAGGTGCGGACGCGGATCCTGGTCGCGGACAACGAGGCCGACCTGTTCGCGGGCACCCTGCGCGAGCTGGTCTCCGGCCGGGGTGACCACGACGAGCCGGCCATCTCGCGGGCCGTGCACGCGGCCGTCGCGGACGACATCGTCCGCGGGCTGCCGGAAGGGCTCGACTCGCCGGTCGACGCGCAGGGCCGCAGCCTCTCCGGGGGCCAGCGGCAGCGTGTACGCCTGGTGCGGGCACTGCTGGCCGATCCCGAGGTGCTGCTCGCGGTGGAGCCCACCTCGGCCCTCGACGCCCACACCGAGGCGACCGTCGCCGCCCGGCTGCGGGTCGCGCGCGGTGGCCGTACGACGGTGGTGACCAGCACGTCACCGTTGCTGCTCGACCAGATGGACACCGTGTCCTACCTGGTGGACGGGAAGGTCGCGGCCGTCGGCAGCCACCGTGAACTCCTCGACGGGGAGCCCGGATACCGCGCGCTGGTGGCCCGCGACGCGGATGCGGCGGACGCGGACGCGGCGGACATCGGCGTCGACGCCGCGGACGTCGGCGCGGACGGCGTTGCCGACCTGGGCGAAGCGGACGACGTGGACGACGTCGACGCAGAGGAGGCCGTGCGATGAGCGGACAACTGCCCGTGGCCGAGCAGGCCGACGTGCGCCGGGCCTCCGTCCGGCTGATCCGGGCGGACAGGCGGGCCTTCGCCGTCCTCCTCGGCCTCAACTCGCTGGCCGCCGCAGCCGGTCTGGTCGGGCCGTGGCTGCTCGGCCGGATCATCGACGACGTGCGGGCCGGCGGCGGGGTCGACGTCGTGGACCGGCTCGCGCTCGTCATCCTGGTGTGCGCGCTGGCGCAACTGCTGCTCGCGCGCACCGCCCGCTATGTGGGACACCGTTTCGGGGAACGGACGCTGGCGCGGGTGCGCGAGGAGTTCGTCGAGCGGGCGCTCGCGCTGCCCGCCTCGGTCGTGGAGCGGGCCGGCACCGGTGATCTGACGGCGCGCGGCACCGCGGACGTCGCGATGGTGGGCACCACCCTGCGCGACGCGGGTCCCGAACTGCTCATCTGCTCGGTCCAGTCGCTGTTCATCCTCGGCGCGGTCTTCGCCCTGGACCCGCTGCTCGGCGCCTGCGGTGTGCTGGGCCTGACCGGCATCTGGTTCGCCACGCGCTGGTATCTGCGCCGGGGTCGCACCGCCTATCTCGCCGAGGGCGCCGCCACCTCTGAGGTCGCGGAGATCCTCGCGGCCACCGCCTCGGGCGCCCGCACGGTCGAGGCCTTCGGGCTCCAGCGGCGCCGGACCGCCGCGAGCCGGGACGCGATCGAGACACTCCGCCGCACCCGGATGCGGACCCTGTTCCTGCGCAACGTGTTCTTCCCGCTCGTGGAGGTCTCGTACGTCGTCCCGGTGGCCGGCGTGCTGCTGGTGGGCGGCGCGCTGCACGCGCGGGGCGCGATGAGCCTGGGCGCGGTGGTCGCGGCGGCACTGTATCTGAACCAGCTCGTCGATCCGCTGGACACGATCCTGAACCGGGTCGAGCAGTTGCAGAGCAGCAGTGCCTCCTTCGCCCGGGTGGAGGGGCTCGCCCGGGCCCCGCGGGCCACTCCGACGGCCGGCTCGCCCCTGCCTGCGGACGACCGGATCGACGTGACGGACGTGCGCTACTCCTACGACCGCGGGGGTGAGGTGCTGCGCGGGGTCGACCTGACCGTGCGCCCCGGGGAACGGCTGGCCGTGGTCGGGCCGTCCGGCGCCGGGAAGACCACCCTGAGCAGGCTGCTCGCGGGCGTCGACGCGCCGCGCTCGGGCTCGGTGACGGTGGGCGGAGTGCCGATCGCCGGCCTCGATCCCGAGCTGCTGCGACGGCAGGTCGTCCTCGTCACCCAGGAGCACCACGTGTTCCTGGGCACGGTCCGCGACAATCTGCTGATCGCCGAACCGGCCGCCACCGACGCGGAGTTGTGGGCGGCCCTCGCGGCGGTCGGCGCCGACGACTGGGCAGCCGAGCTGCCGGCCGGCCTGGACACCGAGCTGGGTTCCCACGGGCACCCCACGGACGGTTCGCGGGCGCAGCAACTCGCCCTCGCCCGCGTCGTCCTGGCCGACCCGCACACGCTCATCCTCGACGAGGCCACGGCGCTCCTCGACCCTGCGACCGCCCGCCACACGGAGCGCGCGCTGGCCGCCGTACTCGCGGGGCGCACGGTCATCGCGATCGCGCACCGGCTGCACACCGCGCACGACGCGGACCGGGTGGCCGTCATGGAGGACGGCCGGCTGACCGAACTCGGTACGCATGAGGACCTGGTGGCCGCGGACGGCGCGTACGCGGCGCTGTGGCACTCGTGGCACGGAGAGGGCCCGTCCGCCATGTGAGGTCCGGCCGACGGGCCGGGCGGAACCTCAACCAACGGTCCGTATACCGAACATGACCATCCGGACAACGAACCATTTCCGGCCAACTTGTTGACACGCTCCTGACAGACAGCGCATTCCCCTGCCACTCTTCCCACGGCTACTTCACAGCAACCCCACAGATTCACCGGCAGCAACGCCGTGAAGTGCCGCAACACCTCCGCACCCGCACCTGGTTCCGCGCACCGCCCTGTTCTGCCCGGACGGTCACCCTTCGTCCGGTCTCCCCTGGCCGCGCGACCCGCGGCCACGCAGAAGGAGTCAGTGTTGAGAAGCAGCTCCCCTCACAGACGCACCTCCCACAGCCCCGCCACCCGGCGCCGGGCAGCGGCGGTCGCCCTCGCCGGCGTCGCCGCCCTGATCGCCACGGCCGTCCAGTCGGGCGCCGCCACCGCCGCCCCGGAGAAGGCGCCGTCGGCCGCGGGCAAGGTCGATCCGGGCGCCGTCGGCGTCAAGCTCTCCCCCGCCCAGCGCGCCGCGCTGATACGCGACGCCGAGGCGGCCAAGGCGGACACCGCCGACAGCCTGAGCCTCGGCGCGAAGGAGAAGCTCGTCGTCCGTGACGTCGCCAAGGACGCGGACGGCACGGTCCACACCCGCTACGAGCGCACATACGCCGGGCTTCCGGTCCTCGGCGGCGACCTGGTGGTCGAGACCGACAAGTCGGGCGCGACCGAAGGCGTGATCAAGGCCACCCGGTCCGCCATCGAGCCGGCGACGACCACGGCCGCGCTGCCCGCGGCGAGGGCCGAGACCCAGGCCCTGGCCGCCGCGAAGGCGGAGAAGGCCAAGAGCCCCGACGTCAACCGGGCGCCCCGCAAGGTCGTCTGGGCCGCGAGCGGCACGCCCACCGTGGCGTGGGAGACGGTCGTCGGCGGCTTCCAGCACGACGGCACCCCGCAGGAACTGCACGTCGTCACGGACGCCACCACCGGCGCGAAGCTGTACGAGTGGGAGGCCATCGAGACCGGCACCGGCAACACGGTGTACTCGGGCACGGTCACCCTCGGCACCACGCAGTCGGGGTCGACGTACAACCTCACCGACGGAACGCGCGGCGGCCACAAGACGTACAACCTGAACCGCGGCACCTCCGGGACCGGCACGCTCTTCTCGGGCCCCGACGACGTGTGGGGCAACGGGCTGGCGTCCAACCTGGAGTCGGCCGCCGCCGACGCCCACTACGGCGCGGCACTGACCTGGGACTACTACAAGAACGTGCACGGCCGCTCGGGCATCAGGGGCGACGGTGTCGGCGCGTACTCCCGGGTCCACTACGGCAACAACTACGTCAACGCCTTCTGGTCGGACAGCTGCTTCTGCATGACGTACGGCGACGGCTCGGGCAACGCCAACCCGCTGACGTCGATCGACGTGGCCGCCCACGAGATGTCGCACGGCCTGACCTCCGCCACCGCGGGCCTCGTCTACAGCGGCGAGTCCGGCGGCCTGAACGAGGCGACCTCCGACATCTTCGGCTCCACGGTCGAGTTCTACGCGGCCAACTCCTCCGACGTCGGTGACTACCTCATCGGCGAGGAGATCAACATCAACGGCAACGGCACGCCGTTGCGTTACATGGACAAGCCGAGCAAGGACGGCGCGTCCAAGGACAGTTGGTACTCGGGGATCGGTTCGGTCGACGTCCACTACTCCTCGGGCCCGGCGAACCACTTCTTCTACCTGCTGAGCGAGGGCAGCGGCGCCAAGACCATCAACGGCGTCTCCTACAACTCGGCGACCTCGGACGGGCTCCCGGTCACCGGGATCGGCCGTGCGAAGGCGGAGCAGATCTGGTTCAAGGCGCTCACCACGAAGTTCACCTCGACGACCAACTACGCGGCGGCCCGTACCGGCACGCTCGCGGTCGCGGGTGAGCTGTACGGCACCACGAGCACCGAGTACAAGGCGGTGCAGGACGCGTGGGCCGGCGTCGCCGTCGGAGCGCGCTCCGGTGGTGGCGGCGGTGGCGGTACGTCGTTCGAGAACACGGCCGACGTATCGATTCCGGACAACGGAGCGGCGGTCACCTCGTCGATCTCCGTCACCGGGCGTACCGGCAACGCGCCGACGAACCTCGCGGTCGCCGTGGACATCGTGCACACCTACATCGGTGACCTTCAGGTGCAGCTCGTCGCCCCCGACGGCACGGCGTACACGCTCAAGGCGTACAGCACCGGCGGGAGCACGGACAATCTCAACACCACCTACACCGTGAACGCCTCCTCCGAAGTCGCGAACGGGACCTGGCAGTTGAGGGTCCAGGACAACGCGGCCGTGGACACCGGCTACATCAACAGCTGGAAACTGACGTTCCCGTAGGGGTTCACCGCAGACAGGGCGCCGTCCCGGAGGTTCAACTCCCCGGGGCGGCGCCCTCTTTTGCCTGGTCCGGAGTTTGCCTTGACGTCTCCTTTGCGGAGGACGAGCCCGCATCGCGCAGAGTGATCTTCGCCCAACCGATGCTTTCCGGCCAAGATGCGGAGGCCCTCATGACATGTACGCGGCACAAGTGTCACTCTTCCACCGCACGGCTCACCCGCACCGCAACTTCACCTTCCGTTCGGCCACCCCATGCCGTCCGGTCGCCCCCACCAAGGAGTTCGCGTGACCCACCTCTACGCGCGTCACAATCGCATCACTCTGGCCATCGCCACCGCTGTAGCGGCCGGAGCCCTGCTCGCCACCGGTATGACCACCGGTGCTTCCGCCGAGTCCTCGGCCGCCCCCACGGCCAAGCCGACCCTCCCCGGCGCCCAGGTCCAGCTCACCCCCGCGGCACGCACCTCCCTGATCAAGGAGGCCGACGCCGCGACTCCGCGTACCGCCGAGGAGATAGGTCTCGGCGCCAAGGAGAAGCTGGTCGTCAGAGACGTCAGCAAGGACGCGGACGGTACGGTCCACACCCGCTACGAGCGCACCTACGCCGGACTCCCGGTCCTCGGCGGCGACCTGGTCGTCCACGAGAGCGCGTCCGGCGAGACCGAGGGTGTGACCAAGGCGACGAAGGCGACCATCAAGGTGGCCTCCCTCACGCCGGCCGTCACCTCCGCGAAGGCCGAGAAGCAGGCCCTGACCGCCGCGAAGGCCGCCGGCTCGGCGAAGACCACGGCCGACCAGGCGCCCCGCAAGGTGATCTGGGCGGCGGACGGCACCCCCGTCCTCGCGTACGAGACGGTCGTCGGCGGCCTCCAGGACGACGGCACCCCGAACGAGCTGCACGTCATCACCGACGCGGCCACCGGCGCGAAGCTCTACGAGTACCAGGGCATCGAGACCGGCACCGGCAAGAGCCTGTACTCGGGCACGGTCACCCTCGGCACCACACTGTCGGGCTCGACCTACCAGCTCACCGACACCTCGCGCGGCAGCCACAAGACGTACAACAAGTCGCACACCACCAGCTCGTCCGCGGGCACCCTGTTCACCGACGCGGACGACACCTGGGGCACCGGCGCGGCCTCCAGCTCGACCACCGACCAGACCGCGGCCGTCGACGCCGCGTACGGCGCGCAGGCGACCTGGGACTTCTACAAGAACACCTTCAACCGCAGCGGCATCAAGAACAACGGCGTCGCCGCCTACTCCCGCGTCCACTACGGCAACGCGTACGTCAACGCCTTCTGGGACGACAGCTGCTTCTGCATGACGTACGGCGACGGTTCGGGCAACGTCAAGCCACTGACCTCACTGGACGTCGCGGGCCACGAGATGACCCACGGCGTCACCTCCAACACCGCGGGCCTCAACTACAGCGGTGAGTCCGGCGGTCTGAACGAGGCCACCTCCGACATCTTCGGCACGGCGGTCGAGTTCTACGCGGCCAACTCCAGCGACGTCGGCGACTACCTCATCGGCGAGAAGATCAACATCAACGGCAACGGCACCCCGCTGCGCTACCAGGACCAGCCGAGCAAGGACGGCGCCTCGGCCAACTACTGGTCCTCGACGCTGAAGAACCTGGACGTCCACTACTCGTCCGGTCCCGCGAACCACTTCTTCTACCTGCTGAGCGAGGGCAGCGGCGCGAAGACGATCAACGGGGTGAGCTACAACTCCCCGACGTACAACGGCTCCACGATCACCGGCATCGGCCGGGCCAAGGCCGTACAGATCTGGTACAAGGCCCTGACCCAGTACATGACGTCGACGACCACGTACGCGGGCGCCCGCACCGCCACCCTGAGCGCGGCGGCGGCGCTGTACGGCTCCACGAGCACGGAGTACGCGACCGTGGCGGCGACCTGGACCGCCGTCAACGTGAGCTAGTCGGCACATAGCGGACTGGCTGCACCCGGAGAGGAGGCGACTCCGGGTGCAGCCCTACGCTGTGCCCCATGCCGTACACGTACGAGGACGTGGGCGCGACCCGCGAGGACCGCTGCCCCCCGGGCTTCCACCGACTGCACGTCCGCGCCCGCATCGGCGAAGGCGAAGCCGTCTTCCGCCGAGCGTCCGAGGCCCTGATGACCTGGGAGATGCACCGGGAGCTGAGCGGCGTCACCATCACCACCGACGCCGACAGGGCGGCCCCCGGCGTCGACGTCACGGTCGGCCTGGGCCCCATCAAGGCACCCTGCCGCGTCGTGTGGACGGTTGAGGAGTACCGCCGCACCGCCTGGGCGTACGGCACCCTCACCGGCCACCCGGAGTGCGGCGAGGAGGCCTTCGAGATAACCCGCACCGGCGACGGCACCGTCTGGCTCACCATCACCGCCTTCAGCCGCGCCGCCAAGTGGTACACGCGAGCGGGAGGCGCGGCGGCCCGCGGGGTGCAGCACGCGTACGCGCAGCGGTGCGGGAAGGTCCTGCGGAGGCTGTGCGCCCCCTACGAACCGGTCTGACCCGCACCGCCACGCCCGGGCGGCGCCGCGCCTGCCGAGGTTCACGGGCGGCTCACCTCATCAACACGCCCGCCCCCTCCACCAGCCCCTCCGAGGGCACCGCGACCAGTCCCAGCTCCGCCGCCGAGGCCAGCAGCCGGTGCGCGGGCAGGATCCGCACGGTGTAGCCGAACGGCCCGGTCCGATCCAGGGACAGCGGACCCTCGTACGCCCAGCAGCCGTCCGGGTCCGGACCGACCACCGGTTTCAGCGGTACGCACAACGCGTCGGCGATGCGGTCGTCGGAGTCGACGCGGCCCGCGACCGCCTGCACCTCGACGTCGTCGGGGGCGAGCCCGCCGAGGGCGACGCGGACGCGGAGGGAGAGAGTGGTGCCGAGCTCGGCGGAGGTCGTGGCGGAGGACGCCTCGACGTGGTCGACGGTGACATGCGGCCAGGCCGAGCGGACGCGGGACTTCCAGGCGGCCAGTTCGCGGGCGGTGTCCGGGTTGAGGGCGCGGTGGGCGCGGGCGGCGGGCGCGTACAGGCGCTCCACGTACTCGCGGACCATCCGCCCGGCGAGGACCTTCGGGCCCAGGTGGGTCAGGGTCTGGCGGACCATTTCGATCCAGCGGTCGGGCAGGCCGCCCTGGCCGCGCTCGTAGAAGCGCGGGGTGACGCGCTGCTCCAGCAGGTCGTAGAGCGCCGCCGCCTCCAGGTCGTCACGGCGGTCGTCGTCCGTCGCCGTGCCGTCCGCCGTCGGGATCGCCCAGCCGAAGTCGGGCTGGAACCACTCGTCCCACCAGCCGTCCAGGACGGACAGGTTGAGACAGCCGTTCAGCGCGGCCTTCATGCCGGACGTGCCGCACGCCTCCAGCGGGCGCAGCGGGTTGTTCAGCCAGATGTCGCAGCCCGGGTAGAGCTTCTGCGCCATCGCCATGCCGTAGTCGGGCAGGAACACGATCCGGTGGCGCACGCGCGGATCGTCCGCGAACCGGACCAGCTCCTGGATCAGCCGCTTGCCCCCGTCGTCGGCGGGGTGCGCCTTGCCCGCGATGACGATCTGGATCGGCCGCTCGGGGTGCAGGAGCAGGTCCAACAGCCGGTCACGGTCCCGCAGCATCAGGGTCAGCCGCTTGTACGAGGGGACGCGACGCGCGAAGCCGATGGTGAGGACGTCGGGGTCGAGAACGCCGTCGATCCAGCCCAGTTCGGCGCTGCCCGAACCGCGCTGCCGCCAGGACGCGTGCAGCCGCTCCCGTACCTCCACCACCAGTTGCTCGCGCAGCACGCGCCGCAGGTCGAAGATGTCCTGGTCCGGGATGTCGGCCACGGCGTCCCAGCGCTCCGAGCCGCCGACCGTCATCGCGTCCTCGGCGCGCTGGGCGCCGATCTGCCGTGCCCCGAGCCGGAAGACCTCCGGCGCCACCCAGGTCGGCGCGTGCACCCCGTTGGTCACCGAGGTGATCGGCACCTCGTCCGCGTCGAAGCCCGGCCACAGGCCCGAGAACATCTCCCGGCTGACCTGACCGTGCAACAGCGAGACCCCGTTGGCCCGTTGGCCGAGCCGCAGTCCCATCACCGCCATGTTGAAGAGGTTCGGCTCGCCTCCGGGGTAGGTCTCCATGCCCAGGGCGAGGACGCGTTCCACGTCGATGCGCGGGAGTTCGGCGTCCGGGCCGAAGTGGCGGGCGACCAGCTCACGGTCGAAGCGGTCGATCCCGGCGGGCACGGGCGTGTGGGTGGTGAAGACCGTGCCCGCCCTGACCGCTTCGAGTGAGGCCTCGAAATCCAGCCCCCCGTCGGCGAGTTCGGCGATCCGTTCCAGGCCCAGGAATCCGGCGTGCCCCTCGTTCGTGTGGAACACCTCGGGCCGCGCGTGGCCCGTGAGACGGCAGTACGTCCGTACCGCGCGCACCCCTCCTATGCCGAGCAGCATCTCCTGAAGGAGCCGGTGCTCGCTGCCGCCGCCGTACAGCCGGTCGGTCACCCCGCGTTCGCCGAGGTCGTTCTCCTCGACGTCGGAGTCGAGGAGCAGGAGCGGCACCCGGCCGACCTGGGCCAGCCAGACGCGGGCCCGCAGCGCGCGACCGCCGGGGAGGGCAAGCGAGACCTGGGCCGGTGAGCCGTCGGCCTCGCGCAGAGGCGCCACCGGCAGTTCGTTCGGGTCCAGGACCGGATAGTGCTCCTGCTGCCAGCCGTCCCGCGACAGGGACTGCCGGAAGTAGCCGTGCCGGTACAGCAGCCCCACGCCGATCAGCGGAACGCCCAGGTCACTGGCGGCCTTCAGGTGATCGCCCGCGAGGATGCCGAGGCCCCCGGAGTACTGGGGCAGTGCGGCCGTGATGCCGAACTCGGGCGAGAAGTAGGCGATGGCGGCGGGCAGTTCGGGGGCCTGTGTCTGGGTCTGGGCCTGGTACCAGCGGTCGCCGGTCACGTAGTCACGCAGGTCGTCGGCGGCCGCGGCGAGCCGGCGCAGGAAACGCCGGTCCTCCGTGAGCTCGGCGAGACGCGCGGGCGAAACACTGCCGAGCAGGCGTACGGGATCGCCGTCGGAGGCGGCCCAGCATTCGGGGTCCACCGACTGGAAGAGGTCGCGGGTCTCGGCATGCCAGGACCAGCGCAGATTGCGCGCCAGGTCGCTGAGCGGGTGAAGGGCTTCGGGGAGAACGGGCCGGACGGTGAATCTACGGATTGCCTTCACGAGTTCCACCTTCACGCGGGACGTAGCGGCAGGACGTACGCGGCGGAGGAACGCACCACCTCGTGCGGCCTCCGTCACCCCACGACGGTAGCGGCGAGGGTGCCTCCGCGACACGGCGCATCCACTGGGCGCACTCACCCTGTCCGTCAGGAGTGGTGGCGCTATAGGCATAAAAAGAGGTATGGCCGATTCCGCCCTCCTGTGCGGCCTTGTGGCGCTTCACACCACACGAGAAGCTGCCAACTGGCGTACCTCCCGGCCACGGCCCGCACCGGTCCGGCCGCGGTCGCGTGCGCCGATTCGAGGAGGGGAACCCAAGTCATGGCACAGACGAGACAGCGGCGTCTGCGCTGGGCGGGAGGCCTCGCCGCGGTGACTACGGTCGCGGCGCTTTCGGCCATCACCCTGCCCGCGCACGCCGCCCCTGAGGGGCGGATAGTCGGCGCCGGTGCTCCCGGTTCGATAGGCGGAAGCTACATAGTGACGCTCAAGGGGGGATCTCGGACAGGACTCGAGGGCGGCACGAGTGCGCTGTCCGCGACCGGTAAGAGCGTTGTCGGGAAATACGGGGCGAGAATCAGCCACACCTACGGCACGGCTCTCAACGGCTACGCCGTGCGGGCCGACGAGGAGCAGGCCCGGCGGCTCGCGGCGGACTCCCGCGTGGCCTCGGTCGTGCAGGACACCAGGGTGGAGGTCGACGAGAGCCGGACGAGACCGCCCTCCTGGGGCCTGGACCGCGTCGACCAGCCGAACCTGCCGCTCGACGGCAAGTACAGCTGGCCCGAATCGGCGGGCAAGGGCGTGACGGTGTACGTGATCGACACCGGTATCCGGACCACGCACAAGGACTTCGGCGGGCGGGCGAGCTACGGCTGGGACTTCGTCGGAAACGACAGGACCGCCAAGGACGGCAACGGACACGGCACCCATGTCGCCGGCACCATCGCGGGCACCAGGTACGGCGTCGCCAAGAAGGCCAAGGTCGTCGCCGTCCGCGTCCTGGACAACAACGGCTCCGGCACGACCGCGCAGGTCATCGCGGGCATCGACTGGGTGACGAGGCACGCGAGGAAACCGGCGGTCGCCAACGTCAGCCTCGGCGGACACGCCAACGCGCAGCTGGACGCCGCCGTACGCAACTCCATCGCCTCCGGCGTGACCTACACGGTCGCGGCGGGCAACGACGGGCTGCCCGCCGGTCTCTACTCCCCCGCCCGGGTCAAACAGGCCCTCACCGTCGGCGCCAGCGACCGGACGGACGCGCGGGCGGGCTTCTCCAACACCGGCGCCGCGCTCGACCTGTTCGCGCCGGGTGTGGCGATCACCTCCGCGTCGTATGCCGGTGACACGGCGAAGGCGACCTTCTCGGGTACGTCGATGGCGAGCCCGCACGTGGCGGGCGCGGCCGCGCTCTATCTGGCCGGCCATGTCAGGGCCACACCTTCCCAGGTGGGCAAAGCCCTGGTTAAGAACGCGGTTCCGGGGAAGATCTGGGGCGCGGGCCTGGGTTCCCCCAACAGGTTGCTCCAGGTCGGCACGCGCTGACCAGTGCCGTTGCCTGTTTCGGCATGGTTGCGGGAACAGGCAGCGGCCTCGCCGTCACCGGTCGAGGCCGTACCTGTGTGTAGACATACGCGCGAGTAGTTAACAAAGCGCCGGTTGCCCACCCGAATAGGGTGGGAAGGCTCCCCCGGTACGCCCCGCAGACCCCACCTCCCCACACCCTCATCCGCCCACCCACGTTGACGCGGACAGGAGCGGTCATGCCCGCCACGCACCACACGTCGCCACCCCCGACGACCACCCCCGACACACCCCCCATCCGGGGGGCCGACGCGGACGCCCGCCCCCCGGAGAAACCCTCCGACGCCGCGAACACCATGGCGACTCCGGAGACGGAGGAGACCCCGGGGCCGAGTGAGACCGCGAAGCCGACGGCACCCGCGCCTTCGACGGCTCCGGCGGCACGCGCGACCTCGGCGAAACCCTCGGCTCCAGGGACTCCGGTGGCTCCGACGCCTCCGGAAGCGCCCGCGGCTCCAGCGGCACGCGCGGCTTCGGCGAAAGCGCCGGTTCCAAGGGTTCCGGCGGCTCCGGCGGGGCCCGCGGTGCCCACGGTTCCGGCGGTGCCCGCGCCACCGGCCGAGGCGACGGCACACACGGCTCCGGCGGCTTCCGCGGCACCCGTACCTCCCGTGGCCTCCACGGAACCCGCCGCCCCAGGCAGAACGGCGGCGCCCGCCGTGGCCATCGGACGTATCCCCCTTCTCGATGTGCACCCGGTCGTGGATCACGGGCGGTGGGCCGCGAAGGCGGTGGTCGGTGAGGCGTTCGAGGTGTCGGCCACGGTCTTCCGCGAGGGTCATGACGCGGTCGCGGCGAACGTCGTCCTGCGGGACCCGGAGGGCCGCACCGGGCCGTGGACGCCGATGCGCGAGCTGGCGCCCGGCACAGACCGGTGGGGCGCGACGGTGTCCGCCGGGAAGGTGGGGCACTGGACATACACGGTGGAGGCGTGGGGCGACCCCGTCTCCACCTGGCGCCGGCACGCGGGGATCAAGATCCCGGCCGGCATCGACACCGAACTGGTCCTGGAGGAGGGCGCGCGGCTCTACGACCGTGCGGCCTCCGGCGTACCGAAGAGCAAGGGACGCCGGGACGTCCTCCTCGCGGCAGCCGACGCGCTGCGCGACGTGGCCCGCCCCGCCGCGGCCCGCCTGGCCGCGGCGCTCACCCCCGAGGTGGACAGGGTTCTCGCCCGCCACCCGCTGCGCGAACTCGTCACGTCCTCCGAGCCGTTGCCCCTGAAGGTGGAGCGCGAGCGGGCGCTGTACGGCTCCTGGTACGAGTTCTTCCCGCGCTCCGAGGGCACGCCCGAGCGACCGCACGGCACCTTCCGGACCGCCGCGGAACGCCTGCCGGCCATCGCGCGGATGGGCTTCGACGTCGTCTACCTCCCGCCGATCCACCCCATCGGCGGCACCTTCCGCAAGGGCCCCAACAACACGCTGTCCGCGGGCCCGCAGGACGTCGGCGTGCCCTGGGCGATCGGCTCCCCGGAGGGCGGCCACGACGCCGTCCACCCGGACCTCGGCACGATCGACGACTTCGACGCGTTCGTACGCCGGGCAGCGCGCGAGGGCATGGAGGTCGCCCTCGACTTCGCGCTCCAGTGCTCCCCGGATCACCCGTGGGTCCAGAAGCACCCGGACTGGTTCCACCACCGCCCGGACGGCACGATCGCGTACGCCGAGAACCCGCCGAAGAAGTACCAGGACATCTACCCGATCGCCTTCGACAAGGACATGCCGGGCCTGGTCCAGGAGACGCTGCGGGTGCTGCGGTACTGGATGAGCCACGGCGTACGGATCTTCCGCGTCGACAACCCGCACACGAAACCGGTGGTGTTCTGGGAGCAGGTGATCGCCGACATCAACCGCACCGACCCGGACGTGATCTTCCTGGCGGAGGCGTTCACCCGGCCCGCGATGATGCACACACTGGCGAAGACCGGCTTCCAGCAGTCGTACACCTACTTCACCTGGCGCAACACCAAGCAGGAGCTGACCGAGTACCTGACGGAGCTGTCGGGCGAGGCGGCGGCCTACATGCGGCCCAACTTCTTCGTCAACACCCCGGACATCCTGCACGAGTTCCTCCAGCACGGCGGGCGCCCCGCCTTCGAACTGCGGGCGGTGCTCGCGGCGACGCTGTCCCCGACGTGGGGGGTCTACAGCGGCTTCGAACTCTGCGAGAACGCCTCGCTACGGCCCGGAAGCGAGGAGTATCTGGACTCGGAGAAGTACCAACTACGGCCGCGTGACTGGGAGTCGGCGGAGCGTGAAGGCCGTAGCCTCGCGCCCCTGCTGGGCAGGCTCAACGCGATCAGGCGCCGCAGTCCGGCCCTGCGCCGGCTACGCGACATCCACTTCCACCACACGGACCAGGAGTCGGTGATCGCGTACTCGAAGTCCGTCGCCGGCACCGGGGACGACGGGAGCACCACGGACGCGCGCGGTTCGAACACGGTTGTGGTGGTAGTCAACCTCGACCCCCACCACACCCAGGAGGCGACGGTCTCGTTGGACATGCCACAACTCGGCCTGGACTGGCACGAGTCCGTGCCGGTGCGCGACGAGCTCACCGGCGAAACCTTCTACTGGGGCAGGACGAATTATGTGCGTCTTGAGCCAGGGCATCGTCCCGCGCACATCCTCACCGTCCTGCGACCGTCCTCACCGCAGATCGGAGGGTCACCCACCATATGATCGTCAACGAGCCTGTCCCGGATACGTTCGAGGACACCCCGGCCAAGGACCGCGATCCCGAGTGGTTCAAACGCGCCGTCTTCTACGAGGTCCTGGTCCG